>NZ_JBFRGR010000003.1:0-489781 GCF_052115445.1 Paenibacillus sp. 2RAB27 | reverse complement strand
GATTTTGTCCGTTAGATTGTTTAAACTTCATAAGTAAGAGCGCCTCCTTGATGGTATTGGGTTACGAACCCGTCGACAAATCCATCATACCGAGGCGCTCCTTTTTTGACAAAGGCCATTTCTTAGCCTTAACAGGAATGTTTAACATTCCTGTAGGTGTTAGTAGATTGAACTTGCAGAAAAAAGGACGCCTCGCTAGGATGAGTATGTACTGGGTTGCAGGCCTCAGAACTCACCTCTGGAGGCGTTATTATGAAGTCTAATCCAATTAATTCCCATAATCAACGTGTAGAACGAATCTCCACTACCACTCTGGTCATAGGCATCGACATTGCCAAGGAGAAGCATGCTGCATAAGCCATTAATTTTCGAGGTATTGTCCTCACCAAGCGCCCAATTCTATTTTCGAATGAATCAAGTGCGTCATTAAAAATGGGAAATAAGGGTGCAAGCTCATCGCGGCTCTCCTCATCTAATAATAATGCAAGTATTTAGTGGGAGCACATATGCGACTTGAAAAGACATCAATAATATAAGTGAAATTAAAAAACTTGGTACCAAATCGGCAACCAAGCTTGTGCATTTTTTATTTCATTAAATTTTAGAGAGCACAACAGAAGTAATCATTCCAGCAACAGGAATCCATAAGAGATATGATTTTAAAAGTTTTACTAACCGGCTGTGCTGTGCATTTACCATTTTTTTATGGTCGTGATTCATTTGTAAGTCGGTTGCTGCACCTGTCGCATTCCAAGTGTTGAAATAGTTACTCCCAGAGGAAAATAGCAGGACGGTAATTACCAAAAAAATTAATGAACCCATAAATAAATAATCCGAAGTTTGTTGTAGCATATCTTATCACCCTCCTCTTCGATGTTCTAATTTAATTATACAACAATAATAAATTCCATTCTATTATTTTACTTTTTTGGAATGAATTTCGTTAGTTATTTTAGTAACGATTGAATTAAACTGCCCGATAGTTGAGTAATGGCAATCGATTCATTGGCCAACAAAAATCTGTCGGGAATGAGATCAAGTTCTTGTCATTTGCTCGTGACTAGCACTTGATCCCATAAATAAAATAAACGGCTACGCCGTCCTCTAAGGACAGCGTAGCCGTTTATGGAGAAATTTAGCTGTTTTGAGTCAGTTACCTCCATTTAGATAGAAACTTTGGACCAGCTCTACTAATATCTTTTTCGATATCGGAAAATTTCTCGAAATTGCGAGTGAACCGTTCAGCCAAATCCAAAGCGGCCTTCTCATACGCCTCTTGATCCTCCCAAGTATGACGGGGAACAAGAACTTTGCTTGGAACCCCTTCTACGAAATCGGGACAGAGCACACCAAAGATCGGATCAGCAGTAAACATCGCTTGCTCGATACTTCCATTCAAAGCAGCAGTTATCATCGCACGAGTGAAAGTTAAATTCATCCGATTACCTACACCATAGGGACCTCCAGACCATCCCGTGTTAACCAAATATACTTTAACTTGGTGATTCTCGATTTTATCTCCCAATAGCCTTGCGTACACAGTTGGATGGAGCGGAAGAAAAGGCGCCCCAAAGCAAGTGGAAAATGTCGCCTCCGGTTCCGTTACTCCTCTTTCGGTACCTGCTAGCTTCGACGTATACCCTGACAAAAAGTGATACATCGCCTGTTCCTTCGTTAGTTTGGAAATAGGAGGCAGCACCCCGAAAGCATCAGCTGTTAAGAAAATAATGACGTTCGGATGACCCGCCTTCCCTGGGATGACTGCACCAGGAATGACCTCGATTGGATAAGCGGCACGCGTATTTTCGGTTATCTGAGTATCGTTATAATCTGCCCTGCCTGTCCCTGGGTCCAGTACGACATTTTCTAAAACCGTACCATAACGAATAGCCTGCCAAATTTGCGGTTCCTTTTCTTCGGATAGGTTGGCACACTTGGCATAGCATCCGCCTTCGAAGTTATAGACCCCTTGATCGGTCCAGCCATGCTCATCGTCCCCAATCAACCGGCGGTTTGGATCGGCAGAAAGCGTCGTTTTCCCTGTACCGGATAACCCAAAGAATAAAGCCACATCGCCTTTCTCGCCCACATTTGCTGAACAATGCATCGGAAGAACGCCGCGGAAAGGGAGCAAATAATTCAAAACGCTAAAAATCGATTTTTTCATCTCTCCCGCATACTTGGTCCCTCCTATGAGAACCAATTTCTTTTCAAAGGAAAGGCAGATAAATGTTTCAGAATGCGTACCGTCTACCTCTGGATCAGCTTTTAGGCCTGGCAGTGCGATCACGGTGAACTCCGCATGATGGGTAAGCAGTTCTTCCTCTGTCGGACGAACAAAAAGCTGCCGGACAAATAAATTATGCCAAGCATATTCATTCACGATGCGAATGGGTAATTGATTCTCTGAATCCGCCCCGGCATAGCCGTCGAATACGAACAAATCCTTATCTGCCATATAGTCTTGCGCTCTTTGGTAGAGCCGCTCGAACTGAAACTGTGAGATAGGTTGATTCACAGCCCCCCAATCTATGTGATCCATGACAGAAGGCTCCTCCACAATGAACTTGTCTTTGGGAGAACGTCCGGTATATTTCCCTGTGTAAACTTGCAAGGCTCCTGTGGAAGCAAGAACCCCTTCCTTCCGTTCCAATGCTGTTTCGACTAGCTCGGATACGGACAAATTATTAGATGTTATACCTATTTTCAACTGCGGCAGCTTGTCATCCATATTTATCAATTCCCTTCGTTGTGTTATCCAATCATTGCGGCTATAGGCCTAGAGTGGTTAGTTCTTTATCGATTTCATATCCTTTTAGTTCTTGCCCAATAACTCCGTTCCTGCGATACCCGGGTTCGTCATTTCATAAGGATCAAGAATGATTTGGAGCTCTTCTTCCGTTAAGACATTATATAGGAGGCATAGCTCTCGAACCGGACGGCCGGTCAGAATCGCTTCACGCGCGATCCTTGCTACGACTTCATAGCCCAGATGCGGGTTGAGCGCGGTAATGACCCCAACACTTTTCTCCACATACTCTTTGCAGCGCTCTACGTTTGCTTCGATTTCTTCCAAACAATGTACACGGAAAACTTTGAAGGCTTGATTCATCATACTGAGCGATTGAAGCAAATTGAACACGAGAACAGGCTCCATCACATTAAGCTCGAGCTGCCCCGCTTCAGAAGCAAGACAAATCGTATGGTCATTCCCGATGACCTGGAACGCTACCTGATTGACGACCTCAGCCATGACTGGATTGACCTTGCCTGGCATGATGGACGAACCAGGTTGCCTTGCAGGCAGATTCAGCTCCCCGAGCCCAGCACGCGGTCCGGAGGCGAGTAATCGTAAGTCGTTGGCAATCTTAGACATGTTGATCATGCAAACTTTCAATGCGGCTGACACCTCGGTATAGGCATCTGTATTTTGAGTTGCGTCCACTAGGTGATCTGCATTAGTAAGGGGCAGCCCGCTGAGTTCAGCGAGCAATTCCACAACCCGCTTAATGTAGCGGGGATCGGCATTCAGGCCGGTTCCGACGGCTGTTGCACCCATGTTGACTTCATATAGATGGCCGCGAGTTTGTTTTATTCGCTTAATATCTCGTTCGAGGACTCTGCTGTAGGCCTCAAATTCCTGTCCGAGTCGGATCGGCACGCCATCTTGGAGATGTGTCCGCCCCATTTTGATAACCCCGTCGAATTGTACGGCTTTTTTACGAAATGCTGTGAGCATCTCCTCCATCGTCACTAGCAGCTTTTCAATCAAAGAAAGTGTTGCAATATGAATCGCCGTCGGGAAAGCATCGTTGGTCGATTGGGCCATATTCACATGCGAATTGGGACTAACTTTGAAATAATCGCCTTTGATTCCCCCGAGAATCTCGATAGCCCGGTTGGCGATGACCTCATTGGTGTTCATGTTGATAGACGTTCCTGCTCCGCCTTGTATCGGATCGACAATAAATTGATCATGCCATTTACCGTCCATAATTTCCTGTGCCGCTTGCACAACCGCTTGCCCAATCTGTGGATTCAACTGCCTAATTTCCATGTTTGCTGCAGCGGCCGCATGTTTAACGGTTGCCATCGCAACTATCAATTCTTCATGTATGCGGTAGCCTGTAATCGGAAAATTTTCTACTGCACGCAATGTTTGAATGCCGTAATAGGCGCTGAGCGGAACTTCTTTAGATCCAAGAAAGTCTTTTTCTACTCTTTGCTGGGCTGTTGTCATTGTCGTTTCCCCCTTGTTATTTTCTTACGCAGCCTTTTTGACGGACTCTAAATAGTTCTTGCCTTTGTTCTTGTCGTACTGGCCTTCCCATTTAGCCATGACCACCGCGGCCATTGAATTACCAATGACATTGACTACTGTCCGGGCCATATCMAGAATACGATCGATACCTGCGATAAAAGCAAGACCTTCAAGCGGAATCCCAACAGATCCGAGTGTGGCAAGGAGGACGACGAACGAAGCGCCTGGCACACCAGCAATTCCCTTTGAAGTGAGCATCAAGACAAGCATCAACATGATTTGAGAGCTAATCGACATATGGATCCCATACATTTGTGCAATAAATAATGCCGCTATCGCTTGATATAATGTGGACCCGTCCAAATTAAACGAATATCCAATCGGGATAACAAATGATGTAATTGCTTTCGGTACGCCGAAATTCTCCATTTTTTCCATCATCTTAGGAAGTGCCGTTTCGGAGCTTGCTGTAGAGTAAGCCAGAATGAGTTCATCTTTTAATATGCGAATAATTGCAATAAGACTGGTACCGCAAAGCTTAGCAATTAAACCAAGCACGAGAACTACAAACAGGATCATGCCGATATACACGGCAAACACTAATTTCCCCAGTGGAATCAAAGAGCCGACACCGAATTTGGATACGGTTACACCAATCAAACCAAAAACACCGATTGGCGCAAATTTCATAATTTGGTTCGTCACCCAGAACATCGCTTCGGCAACACCCTGGAAAAAAGATAACACCGGTTTTCCTTTATCGCCAATCGCGGCAACGCCCAAACCAAACAATACAGAGAAGAAAATAATGGCCAGCATATCTCCGGCTACTAATGATTCGAAGATGTTTTTCGGAACGACATTGACAAATGTGTCAGCGAAGCTGTGACTAGTCACCTGTTTGGTCGCTTCAACATATTTCGTAATATCTGACTTAGCTAGACCAGCCATATTGATTCCGGCTCCAGGGTGAAAGATATTCGCTATGACCAAGCCGAAAATAATAGCAACCGTCGTCACGATTTCAAAATAAAGAAGCGTTTTCCCACCAATTCTTCCAAGCTTTTTAATATCTCCCACTCCCGCTACTCCGAMAATTAGAGAAGAAACGACGATAGGTACGACAATCATTTTAATCAAACGAATGAAAATATCTCCCGCGGGTTTCAAATAACTTTCAATGCTCGGGTTACCATAGAAAATGGCCCCGACAATAATCCCTAATAGAAGGCCAAGCAAGATTTGAAAAGCCAAACCAAATTTTTTCATAATTACTCCCCTTTTCCGAAAAATGTAAAGCGCTTTCTTTTATTCGTAAATTTATAATGTCTTGAATGAGTTTATTGTACGGGGAACCTACAGCAAACTATATAAATCTACATGTTGAGCAAAAATTCTTTGGTCCATCCTTTATCGAATTATTCATCTTGTTTTTGGAATAATGAAAAGAGGGAGTATCTACACCATGGAGGAATAATACAAATGATGTCGAAAATCTGTTAAGTTGTGAAGAAAGGAGACTGAAAAACCGCTTTGAAAGAAAAATGGCTTCTTGTAACACTGATGGTTATTTCGGTTCCGATCATGGGCGAATTGAATTTTTACCCGTTCCATACTGATTTTCGGGTAAGTTTGGGGACCCCCGCCTTTTTTCTATTCCTACTCTGGCTCCGTTCTCCCTCACCGCTTATCTCCGGATTACTTGTCGGCAGTTCGGTTACAATCTTTCGCATGGGACTTATGTTGGCAATGGAACCACATTGGAACTGGGGAGCTGCTTTTCAGCATCATTATCCGGTATTCTTTTACTATTTGACCTATGCTATTACCTTCGCGGCAGTTCGAATGAATCGTCGTCATAACCGACCACTTCTGGTTGGAGCACTTGGGGTGGCGTGTGAACTCGCCGCGACGTCGGTGGAACTTTTGCTGCGTTATTCGGCAACAGAACAACCGACCACCTTCGCAACCTGGAATCAAATTATTCTCATAGCTTTTTTCCGGAGTTTTTTCGTTCTCGGTTTTTTCAATTTGGTTAAATTGAGACAGTCGAAAGCGGCCGAAGAACAGAAACGTAAAGAAAACGAGAAGATGCTCATGGTTATAACTGAGCTTTACGAGGAAACCATTCAATTGAAGAAAACGATGCACAACGCAGAAAATATCGCCCGTGACAGCTACGAGCTGTATCAATTGTTACAAGATGCGCAGCATGTTTTTCCTGAAGATCTAGCTCAGAAAGCTCTCCGGATCGCCGGTGAAGTTCATGAAATCAAAAAGGACAATCAACGGATATATGCAGGTCTATCCAGTCTGATATCGCACGATAGCGAATATATGCCGATGGAAGAACTGGCCGATATCGTCCTGCGCTCCAATCAGAAATATGCCCAGTCACTTGGCAAAAAGATCGATTTCACAATGCAATCCGAGGGTATCTTTCCTTTGTGCCATGTGTACACCACTTTGTCTTTGTTCAATAACTTGGTTGCCAATGCCGTTGAAGCGTTGGAGGAACAGGGTATTATCCGAATAGGGGTTAAACGTAACAAGGACGTGATCGTTTTCCGTGTCGCAGATAATGGTCCGGGAATAAAGCCAAAGTATCGGGAGAAAATCTTTATGCCCGGCTTTACTACCAAATTCGATAAGGCAGGCAATCCCTCGACGGGTATCGGTTTAGTATATGTGAAGCAGGAAACAGAGCGTTTACTTGGAAACGTCCAAATTCAAGACAACAGCGAGGGCGCAGGCACTGTTTTCACCATCATATTGCCGATTAGCCAAATAGGAAAGGAAGTGTAGCGCAATGCGTTATTTTATTATCGATGACGATCCGGCTATCCGTTCCATGCTTGAACAAATTATCGAAGATGAGGATTTAGGAAGTATTGTAGGCGAAGCTCCTGACGGGGCTGATGTTGATAATACTTTGCTCGAACTCAAGCAAGTAGATATCGTGCTTATTGATTTACTTATGCCCGTTCGCGATGGCATTGAGACCGTTCGTAAGCTATCCGGCGGCTTCGAAGGGAAAATCATTATGATTTCTCAAATAGAGTCGAAAGAAATGATAGTCAAGGCATATGCCTGCGGAATTGAATATTATATCACTAAGCCTTTAAACCGTTTGGAAGTTATCGCCGTTATTCGCAAGGTTTCTGATTTGCTTCGCATGCACCAATCCCTTCGAAATATCCAAAAATCGCTCAGTGCTGTCGGCTTTAGTGGCGCATTAACGGGGAAAGAGCCGTCTTCTAACGATAAGAACATCACAACATGCGGTAACTACATGTTATCTGACCTAGGACTTATTGGAGAAGCAGGCAGCAAAGACTTGCTGGAAATGCTCGATTATTTGTACCGTTATGAGTCTAATCATCCACAGGAGCAGGGCTTTCCTCAGCTTCATGACATCTACCATCAAATCGCCTTGAAAAAACTAGGCCACTCCGCTTCCAACACCGACTTGAAAAAAGAGATCAAAGCGGCCGAACAACGGGTGAGGCGAGCGGTAAACCAAGCACTAACCCACTTAGCATCCCTAGGATTAATTGATTATTCGAATCCTAAGTTCGAGCAGTACTCTACAAAGTTTTTTGACTTGAGTGATATCCGCAAAAAAATGAGAGCACTAGAAAATGAGGAATCTCCAGCGCTCAGTTTGATCCGGCAGAACACAAAAAAGTTTATTCAGGTCCTTTATTTAGAATCAAGAAAATTAATGAGCTGATGAAATTGGACGCCAAAGGGTCAGAATGGAGAACTCAGCAATCGCGGTGCGAGCCCAATTGATAGACAGGATACCCTCCACTTCCCGGCAGGGTACCCTTTTCAAACCAATTATACCTTTTGTTCTTCCTTCGCCGCCTCGTTACCCACATCGTTTTGTTTCGTTGCCATGCATATTCTCCCCGAAGTCCCACGCTCGATATATCCACCTTGATTGAACTCAGTATCTGGTTTGGTAGACAGCGGATCCCCAGCTCATGCAAGGATTGCCTTGAAGTGAAAGAACATCTTATACATGAGCACATCCCCTGAAAAGAATTTGATCCTAGTATGATTGATCTCAATGTTGTCTAGTCTTCCTTTAAATGGGTTGAAGCACATTGTGCAACAGCCGAATAAAAAGATAATAAAAAAACATGCAGCATTTTCTCCATTAGGAGATCGCTGCATGTTTCTGTTGCCTTTTATCCTTGAGTATCCATCTAATTTTTTATCGATGATTTCAATTTTGTCAATTTCCGGATCATGTCCCCTTCATCTCCTTTTCTTGTCTATTTTATAAAGTAGTGAACATTTGTCTTCCATATTTTAGACGTTGTATCCTCTTGCAATTTCTTATAAAATGATCTACCGTTGGTCAAAATATAAAATCACCAATATTTGCATGGAATAGGGGGTATTCATCCTGATTCATATCGAAAATTTACAAAAAGTATATGAGGATATTCCGGGACGTATACCGGCCATCCAGCGGATCCAATTACATATCGATCGCGGAGAAATATTCGGCATTATCGGACATTCCGGTGCAGGGAAGAGTACATTGCTGCGTTGTGTAAATCTACTGGAAAGACCATCCTCTGGCAGCATTCGTATAGATGGTGAAGAAATGACAAAGTTGGATTCTCGCCAGCTGCAAACGAAACGACGCAAAATCGGGATGATATTCCAACATTTCAATCTCCTCTCTTCATCGACCGTTGCTGAAAATATTGCCTTTCCTCTGAAATTGGCTGGGATAGGGCAAGTAGCGATTCAGTCCCGAATTATTGAGCTTCTCGATTTAGTCGGTTTGCAGGAACACTCACATAAGTATCCAAGCCAGCTCTCAGGTGGACAGAAGCAGCGTGTCGGCATTGCAAGAGCCTTGGCCAATCAACCGGATATTCTACTCTGTGATGAAGCGACATCAGCGCTCGATCCTCAGACAACGAATGCCATTCTTGCACTGCTGCTTGATATCAATCGAAAGCTTGGTATCACGATTCTTCTCATCACACATGAGATGCAGGTTATTCGTGCGATCTGCGACCGTGTTGCTGTTATGGAGAAAGGTTTGATCGTAGAAACCGGGAAAGTGCTTGATGTATTCCTGAAGCCTAAGCATGCAGTTACGAAGGAGTTCGTAGGACAAGTTTCGGATTTCGCACAACATTCAGATCAGGATCAGATGGAGAGTCAGGGAGAAAAGCACGGAACGGTAATCCGGATTACCTACATCGGTGCCAAAACATACGAGCCTATCTTATTCGAAACTGTCAAGTCGACGAATGTTTCCTTTGCCATCCTTCAGGGTACTATTTCTTCCATGAAAAGTGTCCCTTATGGTCAATTGGTTGTGGAATTGACAGGCGGACACCAAGAAGAAATCGATTCAGTAATTGCCAAACTTGAGCAAGAAGGAATCGACGTGGAGGTGCTCAACGCATGGATATGACCTGGAACATTAACTGGTCCGAAATTACGAAAGCAACTGGCGATACACTCGTAATGCTCGGATGGTCGCTCTTATTCACAGTTATCATCGGTATGGCACTGGGCATCATATTATTTCTTACCTCCAAAGGGCAGCTACTGGAAAATCTGCCGCTTTATGGAGTGCTCTCGCTGATCGTAAACATTCTTCGTTCTGTTCCTTTCGTGATTCTGATGATTTCGGTTTTTCCGATCACAAAGGCCATCGTGCATACAACCATCGGCGTGCAGGGCGCGATCCCGCCTCTCGTTATCGCAGCCGCGCCGTTTCTCGCGCGGCTGGTTGAAACCGCGCTGCGCGAGATCGACAGCGGCGTCATTGAAGCCGCGCAGTCCATGGGCGCTACGCCGTGGCAAATCGTCTGGCGCGTCCTGATGCCGGAAGCGCGCCCGGGTCTGATTTCAGCCGTTACCGTGACGGCTGTTGCCCTGCTCTCCTACTCGGCCATGTCAGGTGTCGTAGGTGGCGGCGGGCTTGGGGATCTCTCACTTCGCTACGGCTACATGCGGTTCCGTACCGATATCATGATCGTGACCGTCGTCATTCTCGTTCTATTCGTTCAGCTCCTGCAAATGATAGGAGACCGTTTGGTAGCCAAATTTAACCGCAAATAAAACACATTAATATGGAGGTAATTTTATCATGAAGAAACTTTCATTATCTTTAATGGCTCTATTCGTTGTGCTTGCACTTGCAGCATGCGGACAGAAAGCCACTGAAACGCCTGCAAGTTCAGCCCCAGCGGCATCTACTGCTCCAGCGGCTGCAAAAGAAGTTACACTTAAAGTCGGTGCATCTTCAGTCCCTCATGCCGAAATTTTGAATAGTGTGAAAGAGAAATTGAAAGCACAAGGCGTTAATCTTGAAGTTATTGAGTTCAACGATTATGTTCAACCAAACGTACAAGTGTTTGAAAAACAATTGGACGCTAACTTTTTCCAACATCAGCCTTACCTAGATCAATATAACCTTGATAAAAAGCAAAACCTCGTGAAAGTAGTTGGCGTGCACATCGAACCGTTCGGCGCTTACTCCCAAAAGGTGAAGTCAGCAACAGAATTGAAAGATGGCGCTTCAGTCGCTATTCCTAACGATCCTTCTAATGCCGGCCGTGCGCTTTCACTGATGGAGAAAAACGGGTTGATTAAACTGAAGGACGGCGTTGGCATCAAAGGTACGGTTAAAGATATCGTAGAAAACAAAATGAAAATTCAGATCAAAGAATTAGACCCTGCGATGCTGCCACGTACAATCGGTGAGTTTGATTTGGCTCTGATCAATACGAACTACGCACTTCAAGCGAATCTAAATCCGGCGAAAGATGCTTTATTCATCGAGGACAAAAATTCACCTTACGTGAACATCGTCGTTTCCCGTCCTGACAATAAGGATTCCGAAGCGATGCAAAAGCTTACTAAGGAATTGAACTCCGCTGACACGAAAAAATTCATTGAAGATAAATACAAAGGCGCAATCGTGCCTGCGTTCTAAGCAACCTTTCGATCCAAATATAAAGCTGTTCCTTATGGTCTTAAAAGCCTAAGGAACAGCTTTTTTTGTTAGTTTTTTATGCTTAAAGAATGTTTTTTGACCAAGGATTTTATGAAAGAGAAAGTAGTCGCTGCCACGTGGCAGCGACTCTGCTATTAAACTATAGTTTTCCTTAGCGTAATCCTGACCTGTCATCTTTGGTACGGTTCACCGCAAATGTATCTAAACACAAAGTACAAATTGACCATAAGATAAACTGTCAATTTAACTCTGCTATTATTCGATGCAATATCTTTTTGCTATCTTCGTCTTTTGGTCTAGGCTTCCTACCAATTTGTTCGTATACCTCTTTTTCTTCCAAAAGTTGTCTTGGGCTTAAGACAAGAGCCGTTATGCCCTTCAACATAAGACTTTGTAGTAACAAGGAATCAGAACGCCATACCCACTCGGGTAAGCCATTCATAATAAGACTTCCATCATTGGTACTGGTTATATAGCCAAAAGTAATGTCTACGTCATCCTTACGGAAATCGGACTGCCTACCACGAAACTGCTCATTCACAGGTGTCTGTTCAAAGCCAGCTTCGGCAAGAGCCTGTTCTAACTGCTCTCGGTTCTGTATCCATGTTATCAAGTCTATATCGTCATGTGGACGGGTGACCTTACCAAGTAAAAAATCGATTGCCCACCCGCCACGTAACCAGAACTTACATTCGATCGATGCACATATTGCACTGATTTCGTTTAACACCTGTAATTGTGACTCTGTTTGAGTTCCGAAATGTGGATTTATCAGGTCGCTCACAAAAACACCTCGATTTTAATTGGCAGGGATTTCATAATTTACGAACATCACAAAATAACCATTTTTGTAAACAGATGCTTCTGTTATTGCCTTCTTATTTTAAGAAGTGAAAAAACTGATAAGACAAGTCCAATAACTAAAAACCATATCCATCCATCGTAAGAAATCATTAGAGCAAGTTCCCATGTGTTTGATGGTCCTGAATTGGGTCCATCGCTGTATGGAAATGCAAAGACAGACGGTAATGCTCCCATAACAATCAGAGCCGTTCCAATAATAAAAAAGAAAAAGTATGAAAATCTTCTCATAACCATCTCCAATACCCTCCAAACTAATGTTTACCGCAAAAACGCATCCCATCATTTAGTTCTAGAAATAAGACGAAGGGAACGAGTGAAAAGTTTCCATTTTATAACTTTTCTGCTATCCTGCCCGATAGTTGAACAGGCTACCGATAAATTCGGTAGCCTGTTGTCATGGAGCTATAGTGTCCCGTTAGTTGAGTGAATGAGTCACGCATTGTCTCCTTCGTGAATCATCAGAGATTTAAGCCCAATTTTATTTAAGTAGACCAACCGTAATTCAATTTCATCCTTCACCTGGCTAGAAACCTTCAACTCATGCACGTCGAGTGAATGGGGTAAACCTCGAATAAACAGCAACAATTCCTGTATCGGCAATCTTAGAGTATCTACAATCGATTGACCTTGTATCGTTGTAGCTATTAATTCAGGTGCCATCTTGCTTCCGTTACATCCGGCGCATTGGACTTGCTTGGAGAAGAAACGGATCACCCTAAGGTTCCCCTTACTCTTCGTTCCCGCATCTCGCATATATCGCAAATCGGCAACGCATCCGCGGTAGAAACTTGTCGCTTGTTTCTTTTTGTAAACATAGGAAACAGGGTCATTCTTGTAACCGTAAAGTAAAATATCCATAAATCGCCTATCCTGCTCGGCAAGCGGCTTTTCATAGTCAATCCCGATCATCTTGGCCAATGCTTTGATTTTGAACACCGGCGCACAAATCGTACCTGCCCAAAGAAGCACGGCACCATGTTTTAGGGATAGTTCGGATGCGATCATTCGGGCGGGATCAATATCAATCACGGTTTCGGTTCCATTACATGAAGTACAAATCCCGTATGGACTGTTCGCGGAAAAATTCTGAGAAGTCCATGACCCACTGCTGTCTCTACACTTCCCAATCAGTGCATAAAGCAATCTAAGATATTCCGACACAGCTGTTATTGTACCGACTAGGCTGCCTGCTCTTTTTTCGTTAAACTTTTCTTGGGGGAGTAATAGACTTTCCAAATTTATAACCCCTTCCGTTATGCATCTAAGATAAATACAATAGGTAATAATTTCCCAAAAAATTAAAGAAAACCTTTTTTGATATCCTGTCAGTTAGCGGAGAAGGCCGCCGATCATTGCTGTCGGCAGCCTTCTCCTGATGTTTATTGAGCTATCGTCTTCCGTTAGTGTAACTCAATCGTCTTATATTCCTTCCAATCTGAGAGGAAACAAAGAAATTTATTGCTTATATCTAACATGCCATGATGAGTTCTCCAAGATCCTCCACCATTAAAAAGATCAATTAACGGTTTGAATAGATCATTAAATTGAATTGCAATTGGATCTCCTTCATCTGCTAATGAACTCCAAATAACATGATTCACGCATAACGCTTGAGTTACTCCATTTGGTGCTTTAATGAGATTGGGACATAACTCAAAAACCTTATCATAATCAATCTTACTTTCCTTATTGATCAATTTAACTGGATCGATATATGGGTATTTTGATTCCACCGAAAGAAAATCAAGAAAAAGAGACAATCGCTTGAAAAACTCCTTGACAAAAAAAACGTCTATTTTACACTCTTCTTCGGTTCTTTCATGATTATTCATCCAATTAATGGTGTTTATATTTTCAATTGCTTGATTTAAGAAAAGACTCTTCATTTTACTCTTCTCCTCTTTTTTGCAATCGATTTTTAGTAATTGAATAGAAATCTTACTCAATACATTCGCTATCAATAAGTTATTACCTTTTTTTGTAACTATTCTGCCCGTTTGTTGAATGAACAGGGCTATTTAAATTTTTCAGACATTATTTTATTGCAATGTACAGATCTATCTCCGACTCCTCATTGTCACCACCTAAAAAACGCTCACTGTATAATTCAAAACTATCCTTTTCATCAAGCTCGTAGCCTGACTTTGGCAGCCATGTTGTGTAAATATAATCAAACACATTACCCATCGTCTGAAGTTTGCCTTTATGGGTAACTACAACATAGATGGCGGCGGATACAGTCTTAGCGACCATTCCTTCAGGTATTTCCTCAATGCAGTGGACAGGAACACAAGCCCAATAATTAGACCACTCATCAACATAATTGTCACTGTACTCACTAATCCCGTACGTATCGTGCACGTTCGAACGGTGTTTCACCTCATGAATCCGTTCTAGAAATTGTGCCCATAACCCTGGTATTTTGTTTTCTGACATTCTTGTTTCCACTTTCATCCCAACCACTTTAAAAGCTGCCTTTTCAACGATTCTGATCTCCATCGGCATACCTCCATATAGATGTTTAAGCCTTTCTGCAGAGATAATTGGTTCCTCTTTATTCTGAAGCCGTTTGCCTACTTTTCTGTACCCACCCGGATTTACGTCGAACATTTTTCGAAACGCACGTGAAAAAGAAGCCTGAGATTCGAACTGATACTTTACCGCTACATCGAGAATGGAATACTTTGTCCTTAACAAATCATAAGAAGCTTGCGTAAGCCTGCGTCTCCTTACGTATTCTGCTAACGATTGACCGACCCATGTCTGGAAAATCCGATGAAAATGATACTGCGAAAAACCTGCCACTTCTGCTGCCTCTGCTAACGTAATCTCATCAGTCAACTTATTCTCCAAATAGGCGACTACTTGCCGGATCTGAGTAAAATAATCCATTAAATGTTTTCCTTTCTCGTATATCCCTGATATATCTAAGCAGATTATATACAAAAATCAATCGCATTTTTTGATTTTTTTTGCGAAAAATTCAGTTACCAAAAACTATCCCTTCAACTAAAAAAGGGTCCTCTGACTGCGTGGCAGCCGATGATCCCTTTCAACTACAGTTCACCGTTAGCGTAACAAACTTGTGTTCCAGAAATCGCTTGCAGTTAGTGTACACAGCTGATTGTTGGAAGGAGCAATTGAAATGGGTATCGAAGTGGCGGTATAGACCTAGTGCGGAATCATTCACTTGACCATATATTGATATTGCCAACCCACTCAACAACTCATTCATCACCCTCGGTTAAACAACGAGAAAAAAACGGTCTGTATTCGCATCTATTTCGCGATAAGACCGTTTTTGTTTTTTTGTGATGTTGGTTAAGGCATTACCATACAAAAGCTGATGTGATGATAACCAAAAGAATAAAAAGAACCAAGACAAATGCGCTTGTACGATGATGATGAAAACCGTCTACTCCACTCATGTTTACTCATTCCCCTCAAGTGAATTTTCATTACGGTATAATCATACGCTCGGTACATAGTTTTTGATTGGACATACGTCACCCTCATTTAAACAACGAGAAAAAAACGGTCTGTAATCGCATCTATTTCGTGAAAAGACCGTTTGTGTATTTTTGTGATGTTGATTTAAATTGCAAAAGTCATTAAGATAATTACCAAAAGAACATAAAGAACCAAAACAGCTGCTGCGCTGCTACCTCCACCATAACCTGCACAACTTGCACCACTCATATTTACTCATTCCCCTCAAGTAAATTTTCATTACGGTATAATCATACGCTCGGTACATAGTGATTGATTGGACATATGCCAGGGACGGTTTTTTGTTTAGGAAAGCGGAGGTATTCGTGGAACAATTACTATCGTTCGCCGTTAGCGCAACAAAGCGAGCCAGGTTGCCACGGCTTCCTGCTCGCTTTGTTTACGGTATTGATCCTAAAAGTAAGTGTTTATTTTTTAACCCAAGTTTCCCCGCCATCTTTCGTTATAAATTCAAATACATCCTTATTTGTATCGCTGACAAACTCGATTTTCAACGTTCCCGATTGAGCGTTATTTATATCAAATACTGGAGCATAGGTATTTCCATATTTATATCCTTTCGGTATCGGGATATTTTGGAGTAACCATGTCTTTCCCCCATCTTTCGTGCGATATAGAGGGACCATTGCTGTATCTTGGTGATAGGTAGCTGAAATCCATCCATCGGTCGGTGAGCGAAAGGAGATTCCCGTAACATATCCATCGATAACTAGAGAAACTTCATTAATCAAAATCCATGTCTTACCGTTGTCACTCGACTCATATAACGACTTATTCATGAGTCCTAAGGCTGGGTCCGAAGTTAATAAGATCCAGCTTGGTGATGAACTGGATAGAAGCGAAGTATACACATTTCCAGCTTGGATTTGCTTCTCCCAATCTTGCTTGAACGGTAATGCTACAGCGTCGCTCCATGTTTTTCCTTTATCTGAACTGCTTTTCACGACTATGCCGTCTGTGGAATTATAAAGCGATACTTGCTCGGACTGATTTGAGTAGGTGCCAATGTGTTGCATCGAATCCGAGGCAGCAACTTTAGATATTGTAGACAGTGGTGTAGGAGTTGCATTAGCTTTGTTAGAGCCTGGGGATTGAGCTGCTTCCTCTAAGGAATAAAATTGATGAAGCCCCTTTTCAGTGCGTCCTCCCGCCAAGTAAATATCATTAGTTTTACCCGCGCTAAATATAACATAATCATTATCTGCATCGCCCATCGTAAATGTCCCTTTTTCGCACTTGATGTACGCTAGTTTCATTGGTCCTTCATCGGCTTTGGCGTTATTCGATAGAAGATATGTTTTCCCCGCCAGAGTTAGTTGTTTCGGAGCAATATCGCATGATGATGAAGTCCCTACCACGATAGGTTCTGTTGCGGGAGTATTTGTCGTTGGCGACTGTGGTTGGGTTATATTTAGCGATTGCTGTTGGACGTTATCTTTAAAACATGCCGATAGCCCAACAAGAACAACACAAACCAAAGCACCTAAAATAAACTTTTTCAAACTCATTCATCACTCTCCTTTAATACCAACCCTGATACACTTGTTGTATATTTAGACGTTTTAATACCTAAGAAAGGTTTCATTTTCCATGCACGCTAATGACAAAAGGAGCAGCTGCCACGGCAATCTGCTCCTGGGTTCGTTTGTAGTAACGTTACACGTTAGTTCAATTAAGTACCCAATCTATCGGGTAGATTCCAAGCGCGATTATAAGCGTTCATTAATTTTAATCAACAATTCCTTTAAGATTTGTTTCTCCTCTTCAGAAAGGACTTGAACGATTTCGTCCTCCACTTTTTGAAAGGATTCATTAAAGTCCTCGATCAATTCAACGGCCTTTGGCAAAACATAAATATTTTTTTGTCGTTCATTATTGACTGGGATTTTCCGCTCGATGAATCCTCTTTGCTCAAGACCTTGAAGCATACCTGTGATACTAGCCCCGCGTAGATGAAACCGATCAGCAAGATCCCTCTGAATTAATTCAGTTTCTTGGTTCTCGTAGATATAGCCAATTATTTTTCCTTGTTGAGCGTTTAACCCTAGCTCTTTTATGCTCTCGTCCGCTTTTTTCTTTAACTTAAGGCCAATAACCTGAAACAAATCCAGATAAGGCGTATTCTTGTGAGGCTTCATGAACGTTCCTCCTCGTATTATTAGAAAACTAACTGTTAGTAAGTAAACTATACAAACATCGAGCTTTCATGTCAATTAAATATTAGTTTATTGACAGTTAGTTTCCTAACAGTTATACTTCGAATTGTTTCTAGGCTTATCCAAGGAGGAATAACAATATGAAGAATGTAGTCCAAAGCTCATCTGCAGAAAAAATTACTGCTATTACGAATGTGCGTATTTTCGATGGAGAAAAAGTAATAGAATCAAGGAGTATTGTCATCAATGGGGAAACCATTGTTGCAGTAGGTGGAGACATTCCGGCGAATGCAACAATCATCGATGCTAAGGATGCAACATTACTGCCCGGCTTAATTGATGCGCATGTTCATACTTCCATCGGTGGATTACGGGATGCATTAAACTTCGGTGTGACGACAGAACTCGAAATGAACGGTGACTTTACAGAAAGAGGACGTGCGATCCAACTGAAAAATACGGAAGATATCGCTGATGTCCGTTCTGCAGGTACGGCAGTCACCGCTCCTGGTGGTCACCCGGATGAATTGCTGCCAGATGGGGATGAGATTCCAGAATTCGTATTAAAGGAATTGGAGAAGTTATCGAAGGAAGACCGGGAAGCTATGCTAGCCGCTTACGCCCACGATCACGAGGAAGTGCCGCAAGTAACAACGGTGGAAGAAGCGATTAAACATGTACATACCCAGGTGGAGAATGGAGCCGACTATGTAAAAATTATGATTGAAGAAGGAACTGTCATGGGCGCTCCTGGACTGCCTGTTTTAAGCGACGAAATTCTAAAAGCAGCGGTGGAAGAAGCCCATAAGTTCGATAAAGTCGTCATCGCCCACGTCTTGACTGCTCATTCTTCCCAAACCGCCATCGATCTTGGCGTAGACGGATTGGGCCACCTGTTTATCGACAGGCCCGATTACACGCCGGAGCTAGTGCAATCCATCGTCGATTCTGGCGCGTTTGTTACACCCTGCTTGGTTTTGAACTCATCCATTCTTGGGAACCCAGCATCGCAATTGGCGAATGACCCACGTGTTCATTCCAAATTAAGTCCGGAATGGATCGATATTTTGAACTCTAGCTTTAATACTTTCCCGCAAGGCAAAATAGAAAATAGCTTTAAAAATGTGATGGATCTTCACAGGGCCGGTGTGGATATTCTGGTCGGGACGGATGTCGCCCCCGTCCCCGTTCCGAATCTTGGCGGCCTTGCTCATGGAGCCAGCGTACATCATGAATTGCAATTACTGGTTACAGCTGGGTTCACTCCAATAGAAGCACTTCAATCGGCTACCTCGAAACCGGCCCGCAGATTCGGTCTTAATGATCGTGGCCGTATTGCCGAAGGTGCGCGCGCTGACCTAGTGCTGGTCAATGGCGACCCGACTACCAATATCTCGGATACCCTATCTATTAAAGCTATATGGTTCAAAGGTGTACAAAAACAAAGGTAATTATTTCTACTTTTTTGTGCGGGCACTCTACTTCGAAGAGTGCCTTGCTATTCGACTTTGTAATTAAACTGCCCGTTAGTGGAATGACCCACCGTATATTTATTATGTCTCTTTGTCTACAATCGGACGATATTCTTGGCCTGGTTCGGCAAACGGATCATATTCTTGTCACACGCCATTTTTTCAGTCAAGATCTCTAATTTTATTGGACATTATGATGAAAGGGGCAGCCTAAACAGCAGCCCCTTTATTTTAGAGTGGGAAGGTTATGATTTAAATAATTCAATACTTGTCAGCGTGCTTGAGCTTTTCCAGCTATCAAAAGTGCAAGAAGAGCTTTTCTTTTCTTGTCTCCTCTCCATATATACCGTCCGCCTTCTTTTGCATCTTTGTTTGCACTGATTTGATTGCTTCGACCGTTTCTTTTCCATAGAAACTGTCCGCACCGCTGACAGGAAGCTGCTCTCCGACTAGCAAGAGCGCTTCCTGTAATTGTTTCACTTTAGCACCCGATGATCCGGGCTTCAGCACTCCCTCAGGCAATACCGGAACCTGTGGATGTTCTGACGGCTTTGGAGTGACGGCTGGCTTTGCACTCTCTGCAGGTTTGGTTCTCTCAGCTGTTTTTGAGCTCTCGATCGGCTTCTTTTCCTCCGCTGTAACCTGAACGGGAATGGCCTCTTCCCTGGGAAGAACGACCTCCTTACTGGTTAAGACATTAAAGGGCTTTAATTGCAACAATTGAACGACCGGGTCACCTCGTTTATTGCCAATCTCAATGTTAGATCTTAGTCCGCGCTTTTTCATCTCATCTACGTTCATATACAGCCTGCCTTCAACCGTATCGAAATCATGACGGATAGGTAGACTCGTATACATCTTCTTACCAGTACCTAATTCTTCTAACCAAACGATTTGAAATCCAACTTTTTTGCCATTTTTATAAAGATCGAATGTCAAATTAATGTTCGGTAATGTTCCAGTAATTTTCGTTTGATTCGAAACAGTTACCTCTAACTCCTTTTTAGGCGTAAGTTCGATTCTGTCTACTGAGATTTCGACTGGAATGTTCTTGGAGTCCAAGAGTATGCTTTCCTTGGGCTTCCTACCACCGAAGACGTTGTCGGCTCGCCAATAGATGTCACTAGTTTTTTCCATAGGTAGACCGAATGCCGCTTCCGCATCTTTATAAACCAAAGGATCATGCTTATCGATATCGTATTTTCCGTCCTTCTCGATATAATTTTCAAAACTGTTTTTCATAAATAAGTAGATTTCTATTTCTTTAGGAGTGATATACCCTTTCGAAACCTCATCCAAAACAAGCTGTTCGTGCTTAGTTCCAGGTGGTATCAACTCTTTAGCCTTCTCCATATCTTCATCGGTTGCAACAGATGTTGCGATAGCCAGCTTGACCTGTTCGGAAGGTTGATCTGATTGTTCAGACGAAGCTTTTACAATAACCGGATGCTGCTCCATTTCCTCAGGTGAGCTAGAGCATGCGGAAAGATACTCGCTAAGATGTTCGCCCTCGTAATTAGGGAGATTCTTGTAATTGCCCCGGGCTATGCCGTTCATCGTATATACACTTCCGGAAGATTTCAGGTGGACCACACTTGGCCCGAAACCGCTGCTGGGACAGCCCAAATAATCTCCATAGGTTGTCTTGAAAACGTGAAAATCGGGGTGATTTCTCAAAGCCAGACGAATCTGCTCCGATGCCTTATCCTTTTCTGCATCTTGAGGAGGCTTTATTGGCTCGCTCTCACTGCATGCTGTCATAATAAGCGCTGCAGTTGCGAGGATAGCAGCCGCTTTTTGTTTTACCGAGAAGAACAAGATGTGTACCCCTTTGCATTATGACTTGGCCATTAGTTTGGGTATGATTCCAATTACGCTATGCTGCTCGTTGTTTTATATTACATATTGCCAAATCTATTTATTTTTGATCATAAACCGTCAGTCGTACGGAAAATCGTCAACTGTATATAAATAAGTAGAGTAGACTGAGTCTCATAAAATACAAAATAGCAGTCCAAAACTCTAGACTGCCACACTTGATTTTAACTCGTTCTTTAGAATGATGCGTGATCTATTTCACAAGTTTAATACTGAAAGTACCAACTGCTTGTTTATTGACCGAATTTACTGAGCCATTGATATAGTCGCCGGAAATGCTACCTACAAAATTAACAAATTCATAGTTGGATGGTTGGATAATCCATTTGACTCCTGTCAGAGTAATAGCATTCGTAGCTTTATTGTAATCAACGAGAGTAGTGTACTTACCTAATGGAACATTCGGGTTATTGCTCGTAGGACCAAATTCAAACGTTGCAACTTGTGTCCTTCACTCACTTGTTTTTACGCTTTTTTATCTTCCTTTAGCTGATAATACAAACCACTCGAATCCGACCATTCCGCGAAAAGCACGCGCTCATGATCCGTAATTCCACTAAGCTGCAAAAGCTGCTCCACCCAATTCTTGTCTCGCCCGAGGCGCTTCAATGTATCTTCATTGATGCTGCCGTTTTCAATGATGTAGGCGGGAAGGCTGACGGTGCTCTGCTGGTCTTTGGCATTGCCGCTGATCTTTTCTGGATCCTTCTGGAGCAGCACGCTGATGCTGCCGTTCGTCTCGAACAAGGCGTAGGCCACTTCGCGCAGCGAGAAAATATTATTTTCCCGAAGCAGCATGCCCAATTGGGCGAAATCGAGATTGTTGCGCTTCATGGCCTTGAAGTCAATCACACCGTCCCGGATAATCAGATCCGGCGTTCCCGCGGCATACCGGGAAAGTCTGGGGAATCGTGCGATAAACTTTTCCAACCCTAGCGCTAGAAGCGTCCAGATAATCAGAGCAAATAGTAGATGGCTAAGATGAATGTCATCATCATAAATCGTATTGCCGACCAGTTCACTGAGCATTAAAGAGGAAACGAAATCAAAGGCGGTCAATTGGGAGATCTCTTTTTTTCCCAGCAGCCTGGTCATGATCAACAGTCCTATCAAAGCGACCGTAAGCTTGACACCGATACTTACATAAAGAGTGGTATCCACCTTCATCTTTCCCTTCGGAATATAAATTCAATAGATTTGTATAACAAATAATACCACATATTGAGAATTAACCTTATTAAAGTATGCTGAATATCTAAACACACACACTAGTTCTATGGGACGGGCATATACTAGAGTAATACAGCTAGAAAGGGGGTATTCCCTTGACGCGATCCGACTCTTATTTGATTTGTAAAAAGTACCTCAATCGAGAAGTTACGATAAAAACGACACACGGCACTTACCGTGGCACGATTGTGAAAGTTGACGGCCACAAAGTTTATTTGAAACAAACACGCAATGGAAAGAAAGCACACATCTCGTTCCTACCATTTCTTCTCCCATTAGTTCTGTTTGATCTCTTAGCCATTTTCTTGGTGGAATCTAGACCATGTTCTCCGTTCAGACCATTTCTCTAAAAAAAATGACCATCACAAAAACTTCTGTGGTGGTCATTTCTTATTCAACGCTTTTTTATCCAACTTCCCTAAAGGTGTATAGGGCAAATGCTCGACGAAGCTGATCTCTTTGGGCAACTGAAATCGTGCTACTCTAGCGCGCAGCCAATCTAGGAGTTCCTCTTTTGTCGTATCTGCACCAGGTACCAACTGGACCCACGCTTTTAACCTCTGCCCAAAATGCTCATCCGCAACCCCAATAACGGCTGCATCCTCGACGAGAGGGTGAGTGAGCAAGATTTGTTCCACCTCGAACGGAAACACATTTTCCCCCGCTGAAACAATCATACTGTCTACTCTTCCACGCAAAAAGTAATACCCTTTCTCATCCCGATAGCCCAAATCGCCGGTTTCGATCCATCTACTAACTTTGTTTCGCATCGACCATTTGTTTCGAATACATATTTGACCAACGCTGCCGACTGGAGTTTCTACTTTCTGATCATCCATGACTTTTACATGAACACCGCTAATCTTTCTGCCAATCGTGTGGGCGGAGTAGGTCAAATCCTTCGGAACTGCAATGATATTCAAACCCGCTTCCGACGTGCCGTACAGATTGTACAGTACTTCTCCCAATTGACTTAGCGTCTCTTGAACCAATTTCGGATTGAGCTCAGCTCCGCCTGAAGCTATACAAGACAGCGATTTCAAATCGTCTGCGTTGGTTTTCAACATTTTATGAACCATTAAAGGAACTACTGTTACGATATCAACCTGATGCTCCCGAATCAATCGACAGGCTCTCTCTGCATCAAATCCGCGTTGAATGACTAATTTTTTGCCCAAAGCGCAGAAAAGGAGCAACACCGCTACCCCATAACCATGATAAATAGGCGTCGCAATATAGGCAGTATGCTTGTTCAGGATTTGCAATCGGGTCAGGAATGCCGCAAAAGGATCCAAATAATTGAATAGCGATGGTTGATGCGCCGCTTCTTTGGCTTTGCCTGTTGTTCCACCTGTCAGCAGCACTAATTTCCCGGAAGACGCTCGGCGTTGTTTTCTTTTTTCAAAACTAGTTGTAACAGCTAAGTTATTGATCGCAGATGAGATCGGATGATAACTGGGTAATTTGGCATTCGTGTACGTTGTTTTCTCAAGCAAAGCGCTTAGTTCGTCGTCATAGACCACAAGGTGAAAATCTTTCCTCGCCAGAATCCCCTGCAATTGATCCTTACTCATTTCCGCATTCAGTAAATAGATATCCGCCCCTGTAAAAGAGACCGCATAGATGGCTTTCACCAAAGAAGCATGGTTCTTGCACAAGAAACCCACTCTCTTACCACCAGTAAGATGGTATTCCCTCGCCAATTGGGCCGAAAGCTGTTTGGATTGTGCAAACAATTGACTATACGTCAAGGTCTCCTGCTCATCCGCTAACGCGATTCTATCACCGTAGGTTTTAGCTGCAAATTGCAGCAGAGCCATCAGATTCGTACCCGATGCGTAGATCGCGGAGGCTAACCGGAACAATGCGACCAGCGAGAGCATTCTAATTTGAACCAACACATAGATTAGTTTAAACATCCTCATGGCCGTTACCCTTTTTCCTCGATAATCTAGGCATTGTTCTGAAAAATAAGGAAGCTAGCCCTCCGAAAATCAACCACCACGGCTTGAACGTTTGCCTTCTGGTATAGATGGCGCTACCGATCATCTTGGCGACATGTTCTGGGGACATGGCCGGTAATTTGTGATACGCTGCGGTTGGCAGAATCATAGGCGTCCTTACAAGCGGGAGATAGATCGAAGTCGTAGCGATCCCCATCGTGTTCAGCTCAGGTGCGGCGGATCGAAACCACGTGTCAAAAGCTGACTTTGATGCCTGATACGCCGCCCAATGAGGCATAGGAATAAGCATCACATTGACCGTCGAAATGTTAATGATATGTCCTTGATTTTGCTCAAGCAGCGGTATGGTAGAGAGCAACAGTTGAACCGGCGCGAAATAGTTAATCGCCATCGTACGCGTAAAGTCGTGATAACGGTCCAACGACTCCCGAATGGAACGCTTGATTGAATGCCCCGCATTGCTGATGACGATATCGAGCCCATCTGGCAGTTGATGGAGAAAGGTCAGCAATCCCTCCATGTCTTTCGGATCTCGAAGATCCGCAGGGAACACACTTACGTGGGCTGCCGCTTTCACTTCGATTTCACTCTTCATGGCTAGGAGCTTCGCCTCTCGTCTGGCTACCAAGATCAGATGAACCTGCATCTCAGATAGCAGATAAGCGAGTTGTTCTCCGATTCCGGAACTGGCACCGGTGATTAGGACCGTTTTGCCTGCTAGCTGGCGCTCTAGCTTATGTTTGTTTAATTTCGTCGGTGGGAATAGGAGATTTGAGAGAAGACTGTGTAGGCTAGCGCTTGGCATGATTTCACTACCTTCTTTAATTGGGGCTTAAATCGGATGAGGGGATGTACTTGGAGTAAGTTCCCCCGCCGCATCAACTACACACATCAATAACTGGATAACCTCCAGTTATTTTTCTGATTTTAACTTGAATTTCAGATTTAACTGTAAAATATGTAGCTAATTTTCGAGTTTCAGCTGTTTCTGAAGCAATCGTTTGAAATTAAATGTAGGTTTTACAGTTAATCCTATAAAATCGGAAATTCTCACGGAAATAACTGTATGTTATCCCGTTATTTCTTACACATGGCCTCCGAGCCGATCTAGCTGCCCGACCAAGCCTTACCCCAACGTCAACACCGTAATCTCAGGACGACACATGAACCGTATCGGACGAACCGACACGCCAATCCCTCGATTCGTGTAAAGCGTAAGGGATTGATTTTTCCCTACATGATAAAGTCCTGAGGGATATTTGACGCCATACGGCACGGAGGCCAGTGGCCCAATGATCGGGAGTCTTACTTGACCACCGTGGGAATGCCCCGAAAGCTGCAAATGGACGGCTCCCGCAGCCGCAACAACATCGGCATAATCCGGTGCATGGGATAACAGGAGTACCCACTCTTCTTTTTTCGCTGACTGCATCGCCGCTTTAAGATTAGGAACGCCCTCCCACATATCCTCTACGCCAGCGATCCATATGGATTGGCCGTCTTTCTGAATGCGTAGTCCCCGATTACGCAGGCAGTGAAACCCACCACCCTCTAACACATCCGCCACTTCGTCAACATCGCCATAATAATCGTGATTGCCGAGAACGGCATAGCAGCCGTAAGTTGCTGTGATCGTCTTCAAAACATTCCTTATTTCTTGTCCCTGCCCACCAATCTCATAATCGACTAGATCGCCGGTGAAGCATACGATGTCTGGTTTTTCCGCCTGAATGACCTCGACAACCTTGGTTAACTGCTGGATATCCAGATGAAATCCAACATGTAGATCACTGAATTGCACAACCCGCAATCCTTTGAAGGCCTCCGGCAGTGTAGGAAAAGCCAAAGAAATACGCTCCACTTGCAACCAACGGGGCTCAACCCATGTGGCATACCCATAACTTAACGGTGGGACTGATAATAGACTTCCACCCAGCAGCAAACCCTTTTTCAAAAAGGAACGACGACTCATTTTCTCTTTATTTTCCATATACCAATCATATAACAAATGGGGGCTATCTTGCTATTTTAACTCCACCTACCATTGTCAGACGGCCGTAAAAACATTTCCAAAAGTATGCAACAAATCTTCAATGCCATCCGTTTAGTGGATACAGATAAAAATAATGGAAACCTACAAAAAAGAAGCAAAGGATGAGCTAGATGAAGAAAAAGGTTTTGGCCGCAGGCCTCTTAACGACCGCGATCCTCTTAACATCCGCTTTTACACCTGTCTCTACGCAGGCTGGTCAGGAAACGATCGTCAAGCTTGAAGGGCAACCGATTGCTTTCTCGCAGCAGCCACGTATGATGGATGGCATTCTAATGGCGCCTGTTCGCGATCTTGCAACCGCTTTATACATGGAAGTAACGTGGCTTGAAGCTGAACGAGCTGCCGTTGTTACACGCGATGGGTACGAGCTGAAGCTGCCCCTAAATTCCGACTATGCCGATGTTAATGGGCAAGCAACTACCATGAACGGCGTCACACAAATCGTTGATGACTCCCTCTACGTACCTCTGCGTTTCTTCATGGAAAGCGCAAATCAGATTGTCCGCTGGGATTCAGCAAGCAGCTCCGTTAACATCACCAAGCAAGCTGACAGCTTGCCGGTTGTCGGTACTTATGATCACTTAGTTACCCTATTAACGCAGAATGAAAGCAACGGGATGCGCACAAATGTTGTCATGATGAAATCTGCCATCGCTGAATCTTCCACGACATCCTCAGCGCCAGCTCCCCCCGGCAGTGCTGGTGTCGCCGTCCAGGACTCGGCCAAATCCGTGTCACCCGAGTACTCTGGAACGAATGTGCAAGTGCAAGGTGTGGATGAATCGGATGTCGTCAAGTCAGATGGAACGTACATTTATACCGTGAATAAGCAGCGGATCATCGTCACGCAAGCGTATCCGGCAGATCAGATGAAAGTGCTGAGTATCCTTGATTTCCCCCAAGCGGCGAACACTGCAAACACGCAGTTCCAACCGAGTGAAATCTACGTGGACGATACGCATCTGATCGTGTTGGGGCAATCCTATCAAAACCTCATACCCGTGCCATATAATGAGGCCACAAGCAACAGCAGCAAAACTATCGGCATTGTAGACAAGAGAATGATTTCACCGATCCGATCGCAGGCAACGACGAAGGTCATGGTTTACGATCTCACGGATCGGAGTAACCTGAAGTTGGTGAAAGAAGTTGAGCTTGAAGGAAACTATATTTCTTCCCGTAAAATTGGGTCTTCACTCTATTTTATCGCCAATAAATATGTCAATTACTATTACTACCGTGAAAAGGCGAATACGGATGACGCCAAAAAAGAACTAGCCCCAGCCTACCGAGATTCCTCGGCAGGTGATTCTTTCACCTCGATTCCGTTGGATCAAATCTACTATTTGCCCAAAGCCCTCGAGCCTAACTATGTGCTCGTAGGAGGTCTTAATCTGGGCGATCTGACGCAGACGATGAATGTCACCTCGTACCTCGGCTCGGGACAGAACGTGTACGCTTCGGAAGAGAACTTATACGTGGTGGCCACAACCTATGAAGATCAACAGCAGGACACTATTCTTTATCAGTTCGGACTGAACGCAGGGAAAGCTGTGTATAAAAATACCGGCAAAGTACCTGGTCATCTTCTCAATCAATTCTCGATGGATGAGCATAACGGACACCTTCGACTTGCTACAACCACGGGAGAAGTCTGGCGGACAGATGAGGGCACATCGAAAAACCACGTCTATATCCTTGACGCCAACCTGAAAGAGGAAGGCAAGATCTTAAACATCGCGCCAGGCGAGCGCATCTATTCTACCCGTTTCATGGGCAACCGCGCTTATATGGTTACTTTTAAAAACACCGACCCGCTATTCGTCTTAGACTTAAAGCAACCGGATCAGCCGAAATTGTTAGGGGCATTAAAAATCCCAGGTTACAGCAACTATCTGCATCCTTATGATGAAAACCATATTATTGGCTTCGGCAAGGATACGGTTGAGGTTGAAAACAAAAACGCGGCAGGCTCACAACCCATCGCCTATTATCAGGGCATGAAAGTAGCTTTATTCGATGTATCTGATGTGAATAATCCGAAGGAGAAATTTACAGAGCTGATCGGCGATCGGGGAACGGATTCTGAGTTGCTGTACAATCATCGTGCTTTGCTCTTTTCTAAAGAGAAAAATCTACTTTCCTTCCCTGTTTCGGTGATGAAACTCGACCCGGCGACTACCAATTCGAAGAATTCGGCTAACGCATATGGAAGCTTCGCTTTCCAAGGGGCGTACGTTTACAACCTTGATTTGGAAAAAGGGTTCCAGTTCCGCGGCGGCATCACCCATCTCTCGCAGGAAGATCTGAGTAAAGTGGGTCAGCATTTTTATGCTGGTGATAAACAAGTGCAACGCGTTCTTTATATCGGTGACACCCTGTATACCGTGTCGAACGGATTCATTAAGGCGAACGACATTAGCACGCTGAAAGAAAAGAATACGGTCGTCATCCCGTAAATAGGCCAAAAAAGCCTCGAATCCTAGAAGGATCGKGGCTTTTTTGTTTGACTAAGGCCAACTTAGATAGCTAAAACCTCTTTCAGATACGTGGCTAATGAAACGAGTTGATTGCCAACAACGTGCTTCGTTTGCTTCTCCGCAGCCTGAGCCGCTGGAACCATCGAGAGCTGAGCAGCAACCACGCGCTTCGTTGGATTTTCCTCGATCAGAAGGATCAATCCATCTGTGACAGCTTGGATGTATTCACTCTTCTTCCCTTGCATGATGAGGTCAAAGGTATTCGCCAGAAGGGCAGGCGCTGCTTCAAGTGCGATCTCTTTCTTAGCGGCGTAAAGGGTTAACTGGTTCATCGTTCCTTGTACGGTGCTTGGATTCGTGAAAGCAACAATCGCAGGCTGATCCAGCTGACAGATCTCTTCGAACAGCGGATCATCGATTTTGATAATCGGAATTGGAAAAGGATGAACATTTTCATCGTAAATGGCGGTAAAAAAAGTGCATGTTATTAAAATCGCGTCTACGTGGCAATTCGCTATCCAATTCAGCGTGTCGAGCACTTTCTTTTGAGCCATTTCGGTCGTGAAATCCGCATCCAGCTTGATTCGATCCAGACCCGGATCTACATAATGAATGAGCTCCACGTCCAAACTGCGCAGGGCATTGTCAATATGCTCAATATTCGAGTAATGGGCATGGAAGCAGCCGATTCTTTTCATTATTAATCTCCCAAGATGTACGTTTTCAAGAAGTCATTGCGGAACTTGCCATCTGGGTCGCATTGGCGAAGCAGTTGCTGAAAGTCTGGTAGCTTCTCATACATTGACTGCACGCGGGCCGGCGACATCGTAAACAGCTTGCCCCAATGCGGTCGAACTTCGAAAGGCTCGAGATGCTGTTCAATGATAGGCAGCACTTGTTTAACAGCTTCCCAATTCGGTTTCCATGTAAAATGAAAAGCGACCATCTGCTGCTTATAGCAGGGACTCATCCACAAATCATCTGCCGCAATTGTACGTACCTCAGAAACATAAAGCAGAGGCGAGATGAGCTCTTTGATACTGTCGAGCGCACACAGTGCCGCATACGCATGTTGGCGAGGCACGAAATACTCGCTCTGCAATTCTTCCCCTGCGCTTGGGGTGAAATCCATCCGAAAGTGCGGCATTCGTTCATGCCAAGGCCCTGGTATTCCCATCTGCTCACTGCAATTCTCGGAGGTGTGGCCTGGCACCGGATGACGATGTGCATCAGCGAGCTTGGCCCCGTATAACTCAGCTTCTACCTGCTCCGGAGCGGAGGATGGATCCCTCGTTACCTGCTTCTTCCACAGTTGATTAAACGAAGATTCCTGCCAATTTGTGAAAAGGCTGATACTGTAGCCACTGGAGAATATGTCATCGAAGTGCTCTTCTAGCTGCGCTAATGGCACATTGTCGTACACATGTTGATGCATCTGAAAAGATGGGACTACATCCAAGGTGATTGTCGTGACAACACCTAATCCACCTAGTCCTACGGCTGCACCAGCAAGATGATGACCATTTTCATGCTCACGGGAGAACAGCACGATACTCCCATCCGCGATGACCACTTCTATGGCATGTACAGCTGTCGCCAAATTGCCATGGCGATCACCAGAGCCATGTGTAGCGGTGGCGCATGCGCCTGCAACTGTAATATGAGGTAAAGAAGCGAGATTGTGCAGCGCGTACCCATTCGCGTGAAGATACTCGCCTAGCTCGCCATAGCGAATGCCTGCTTCAACCGTTACCCGATGGTTCGTTCGATCAAGCGAGATCACACGATTCAGCTTCTCAAGCGAAATCAAGCTTTCCGTACAGTCAGCGATGCCATTGAACGAATGGCGTGTGCCAAGCACCTTGATTTGTTGACTGCTTGCTACTAATGCTTGTACTTCTTCTATGTTCGCGGGAACATGGTAATTGGCGGCGCTGTACGTGTAATTGCCCGCCCAGTTGCGATTATTGATCATCGATATGTACTCCCTTCGTTCAGATCTAAGATGAGACAATTATATTTTACATGCATTTATCCCCCTCAGCAAAGTCAACGCCCGCTAGGCAACAATGCTGACAATGAAAAAAGCTATCCTGAAGTAGAAAGAATCTACTTATCGGACAGCTCTTATTGAATCATTTATCATGCTTCATGTTGTAAGTCGTGTTCCACTTCTTTTTTGATTTTATTCGGCATCATTTTCGGTTTGCCTGTGAACCACTTCGTATACAGGTTTTCGTAAGTGCCATCTTTGGATATCGATTGGAGTGACTCATTGATTCTTCCGAGGTACTTATTTTTCTTTTTAGCAAGAATAGCTAGACTTTCTTTATTGAACGGATCTCCTACTATTTTCACGGACCCTTGCGCTGTGTTTTTAATATAATCCTGGGCATTGCGTTCCTCCACGATAACCGCGTCTGCTTTATGACTTTTTAACTCCTCATAGGCATCGGAGATTTTTGAAAAGCCGTGGATTTTCGCGCCTTGAATTTCACTCGCATAGTAAAATCCCGGTGATCCATTTTCGGTTGCTATCGCTTTTTGGACCAAATCATCTTTCCCTTTGATCACCCCGTTCTCCGAAGCAGTAAGAATCACTAAGTTTGTTTGAAAATAAGGATCGGAATACTCAAGATCATTACTGCGTGCATCCGTAATTGTCTTCCCCGCAATGGCCAAATCAATAGCACCAGACTTCAACCCTTTATTCAATTCACCCATTTCCATAGGAACCAACTCGTAGGTAAGCTTCGACTTTTTAGCGAGTGCTTGCCATAATTCCACCTCAAAGCCCTTCTTCTCGCCACCATCTGTATACGTATAGGGGCGGAAATTTTCCTCGATGCCGACTTTGACCGTTTTATTCTGCGTACATCCAGAAGCTATCATGGCAATCAACAGGGTGATCGAGAGGATAATTCCTCGTTTACTTCTAAAGCCTTCATTCATTGCATCCATACCCTCCTCATTCGGTAAACATAGGTATTATTTGTAAATGTTTGGAGGGTTATGCAGGCGAGCAAGTTAAAAAAACCAGTCAAGCCCCTACGTTAGGGTTAACTGGTTTCAGGCAGACTTAAAGTACGATTAACTAGATATTAACTAGCAGGTTCAAAGGTCCATTGGCTGGTCCAATACGTTGTAGGAACAGTTCCATACTGCACCAAACCCGTGTTATTCTCCGTGTGCATGTAGGTGCCCTTCCACCGATTTTTCATTCGAGTATAGCCCGAGACAATTTCTTCTGTCCATTGTGAACTCCAATATGTCGCTGGCACAGTGCCATACTGAACATTTCCGTTCATATTCTCCAAATGCATGTATTGGCCAGTCGATCTATTTTTATATCGGGTATAGCCCTCCGTCGTTTCTTTGGACCACTGGGAGCTATAATCTGTAGCTGGTACATTGCCGTATTCTACGTTCCCCGTGAGACTATTCGTATGCATATATAGGCCAGTTTGATGATTTTTGATACGATAATACGGCGTTGGATAGCCGCCATTCTTCTTCCATACACGGACATAATCTACACTCCATGTTTTTGGCCACACATTATTATGCACACCTGAACCCGCATCGGTATAGATTCCCAAAATCATCCCCATCGGCATGTTAGGCGCATCATTGATCGTTTTGTACAGCTGGTTATCGTAGTAGAAGTTAAGCTGTGTAGGAGTCCATTCCATCCCATAGATATGATACTCGGAAGACTGATCGCCGCTTGGAACCGGATCTTCATAGGAGACCCAGTTACCTAGAAAATTAGGATCCCCCCAGCCATATCCAGCGATTCGCCACGTATTCGGTTTCGAGAAGAACGTCTCGACAATATCAATTTCGGGATTGGCCGAAGCGCTGCTAGTATCCTGCGTACCAACCATCCACCAGGCCTGATGCCCCCCGCCGCCGACATTCGCATTCTTGGCTCTCATTTCAAAATAGCCATACATCGTGCTATATCCATTAAAATCAGCTTCATGATGATTATTCGGCATCGATCCGTTGAATTTATGCCAGTTGTCCTTCTCATACGTCTGAATACTGGATATTTTCACGGTAGAATCATAAGTCGGGTTCCATGCTGGTGTATCTGCATCAATGCGTTCTTGCAAGGCCCCGTTTGCAATCGTGTACCGCGCCTTAGCTCCCAATTCCCGGTCAGCCGGCGTTGTCCAGTGGGGAAGATAGTACGGAAGCCATTTATTCGTATCCAATGTTGTGCCATCAAACTCTTCCTGGAAATCAAGCGTATAACCGGTCTTAGTAATCGGATTCGCAGGGAAATCAGCTCCAGATACATGAATGGGCAGCACTGCCGTTAGCAGCAAAACAAACAACATACACAAGCTCATCATTTTAGCTTTCATCATTGTCTCAATTCCTTTCTCGTTTAAATTAGAATATCGCGTCTTCCTTGCCAATTACCCTCCTCATACGTTTTGTGTTTCTAGTAACCGCTTACGTCATCATTATATAGGGATTCTTTTCAGTCAAAATATCTAAGATTCTTTAGAATCCTACGATAATTCGGTCTTTTTTCGTGAAAAATATACGACTGCGCCGATGGCTGGTCGGGATGCTTTCCTTGCGCACATTATTTGTGCGCTACCAACGATGGACGGTCGGGGCGCTTTCCTTGCGCACATTATTTGTGCGCTAGCGGGCGATGGCCGGTCGGGGCGCTTTCCTTGCGCACATTATTTGTGCGCTACCAACGATGGACGGTCGGGGCGCTTTCCTTGCGCACATTATTTGTGCGCTAGCGGGCGATTGGCGTAGAGTCAGCAAAATCGCCACCTAAAGAAAGGGAATTCTGTTCTTTGAATTTTATACTTTCTATTATTTTGAAAAAAACCACCGTTCCGCCGCCCTTGTAAGTCGATTTTTTCGACTTACAAGGGCGGCGGGGCGCTTTTTCAACCGCGTTAGTCGATTTTTTCGACTTACGCGGGCGGCGGAGCGCTTTTTCAACCGCGTTAGTCGATTTTTTCGACTTACGCGGGCGGCGGAGCGCCGATTCACTCGCGTTAGTCGATTTTTTCGACTTACGCGGGCGGCGGAGCGCTTTTTCAACCGCGTTAGTCGATTTTTTCGACTTACGCGGGCGGCGGGGCGCTTTTTCACTCGCGTTAGTCGATTTTTTCTACTTACGCGGGCGGCGGAGCGCTTTTTCACTCGCGTTAGTCGACTATCTCCCCTACGCCAGCCTCCGCGGAAACATAAAAAACAGCAGGAAGGCACACTCACCTCCTGCTGTCACTATCGCTTCATCGGAATCACGACACGCACGGTCGTCCCGACACCCAGCTTACTCTCTATGGTAAGGCCATAATCCCCGCCAAAATATAGCCGAATTCGCTCTTGCACATTGCGCAGCCCATATCCGCCGCCTTCCGCATGCAGCAAACGATCCTGCACCGCAGCTTCCATGCCTTTGCCGTTATCTTGCACAATGAAATGAATCTCATCCCCGACAAATTCAACACCAATGCGAAGAAGCTTGCTTCCCTCTTCCTTCTCATCCAGTCCGTGAATGATCGCATTCTCGACAATCGGCTGCAAAATGAAATTAACCGTCTCACAATCATAGGCCGCTTCGTCGATCTCATAGATGACTTCGAATTCATCGTCATGCATGATGAGCTGTATCGCCAGATACGCTTGGATATTGCCAATTTCATCCCGAATGCGAATGAGGTGATTGCCTTTGTTCAAGCTCGTCCGATAAAATTTAGACAATGCATTGGCAACTACACTGATGTCCATGGCATCTCGTTGAACGGCCTTCCAGTTAATAATGGACAAGGTATTATACAAGAAATGCGGCGAAATCTGTGCCTGGAGCGCTTTCAGCTCAGCCTCTTTTTCCAGCATGCGTGCTTGGACTGCTTCCTGAATCGAATCTTGAACTTTCTTCACCATGTCGGCAAAGCTCTGCGTCAATTGCCCAATTTCATCCGTCGCATTAGCGACTATCGGCACATCGAAGTTACCATTCTCCACGATGCTGATCTTCTTTTTCAAGGCATGAATCGGCCGCACCAAGGTTCGCGAGAACAACCAAATGATACATAACAGAACCAACATACAAATCAGAATAATGGAAGCCGTCGCTTTCAAAATATCCTTCGTATCCACAATCATGCTCGTCGTCGGCATAAAATATGTGAAGGTCCAGCCCGAATTCATGAGCGAGCTGCGCGTCATCAAATATTCTTTGCCCTGCATACGGAATTGCCCTTCAGCTTGAGCTGCAATATCCCCTATCGCTTTTTCGCTTAAGGAGGAAGCTGCCTCCCCCGCATAAATCACCTGCTGCTTACTGTCCGTAATCAGGATACCGTACTCACCATCGTAGACCTGGTCGAGCTTCTCGAACATTTTATCGTAATCGATCTTCACGTACAGAACACCAGCAAACGTGGTATTATCACTCTTCTGAATGTTATGCGTAGCGAAAAGCACCTGTTGCTGCTGATCATAGTACCACTGCGTCTTACTTACTTTCTTCGCCTCTTGATACCACGCGGTATTTCGGACAGCCTCGCTGGGATAGATGAAGTTGCCGATCTGTTTGCCTGTATAATCCGAGTAAAAGAGAACGTCTTTCATCTCCCGATTAATGTTGATGTAATACCAAATCGTCGGCTCGATGTTGTCGTTAAGCTCTTTGGTATAACTGAGAATATCCGGCAGCTCGGAGCCTGTTACCTTTTTCACGATAGGATTAAAAACCATGAAAGAAATGAAATTCCCTGACTTCTCCATCTTCTGATCCAAGTTAAGAGCCGTTTGGCTAACGGTGTGGTTCATGCCAATCATGAGCTGTTTTTTCAGGTAACCTTTGGACGATTGATACGCATAGATCCCCAAAGCGAGAATCGGGATAATAATCACGACGAGGTACGTAATAATGAGCTTCTTCCTGACCGTGCTGTTGCGAAAATAGGCGAGAAGATGTTTCACGGCAGACGCACCTTTTCCCTGTATTGCTTAGGTGTGATGCCGAAGCTCTGTTTGAATGTCAGGCCGAAATAAGACATATCCGAGAACCCGACCATTTTATACACATCGTTAATCTTATAGTTGCTTTGATCAAGTAGATATTTCGCCTTCTCCATCCGGTACTGTGTAATATATTTAACGACACTGACGCCCGTCGCTTTTTTGAACGTATGGCTGAGATAGCTGGCGGATAAATGCACACTTTTGGACAAATAATCCAAGCTCAGATCCTTCTCATATTCCTTCTCAATAATGCGCAGCACATCTTCGATTGCTCGTTTGCGGGAATCCGCATCCGGATCATCCGCATGGTCTTGAATCAGGTTGCGCAGCCGTTTCTCTTGCTGGTAGACGAGTCCTGCTTCGTAAACCTTCTGCCAATCCTCCTGTTGCCGCTTGGCCGACTGTTCCTCTTGCAACTGCTGAACGACAGCGGCTATGACCGTACGAAATTCTTCCGGCTCAATAGGCTTGAGCAAGTAGTTCGACACCTGCAGGGAGATCGCTGTTTTCGCATAGTCGAATTCCCCATGTCCACTCAGAATCAGAATCTTGAGCTGAGGCTTCAGCGCCCTAGCTTCGCGGGCCAATTGCAACCCGTCCATGAAGGGCATTTTGATATCCGTGAGCAGCACGTCCACGTCGTGTGCTTGGAGTAACTCCAAAGCAGCCCTGCCGTGTTTCGCCTCCAGTATGTCGAAAGGGAAAGCGTACTTAGCCATCAGGAACTTGATCCCTTCCCGCTCAATCTTGTCATCATCTGCGATTAGTATGCGGAACATGTGAAATCCCCCCTGCTTCCATTTTATCAAACAGGATCAACAGCGTACATAAGGCAAACGATAAACCATTCTCATCTTCCTTCCTATCCCTTCAGCGCCCCAGCCGCCACGCCTTTAATCATGTACTTCTGCATCAGCAGATAGAACACAAGGAGTGGTGCTACACCTAGTAGCAACATCGGGAACAAGCTAGTCCAATCCACCGAAAACTGTCCGATATTTCGAAACACTTCCAGTAGAATAACGTTGTTTTCTCGCGACTGCAGGAACAGCAGCGGATTCATAAAATCGTTCCACACATTCAACGTCGTGACAATCGCGACAGTCGCAATCACCGGCGTTAGCAGTGGAAAAGCAATTCGCCAAAATGTCGCCTGCACCGAGCACCCATCGATAAAAGCAGCTTCCTCTAGCTCCAGCGGCACAGAAGTGCTGATAAAGCTGTGAAACAAAAATATCGCAATGACACAGCCGTTCCCAATGTTCACCACAATGACGGCCAAGAGGTTATCCATCAGCCCTAGGCTGTTAATTAGCTTATATAGACTAACCAGTCCCATTTGAAACGGAACCATCATACCTGCTAGAAATAAGTAGAAAATAAACTTGTTCAGCGCATGCACTCTCCGAGCTAACGCGTACGCCGCCATAGAAGAAAGCAAAATAATTCCAACGACGGATACCCCCGTCACGATGAGCGTATTGAGAAATACGCGCGGGAATCTCATCGTTTTCCAAGCTAAGATATAATTATCTACGTTAAAATGAGTAGGCAAAGACAATGGACTGAACGTTGCTTCATCCGGTGTTTTGAAGGTCGTAACGATCAGATAATACACGGGGATGAAGAATAAAGCAGCAATGACAATCAATAGCACTTCGAAAGAGCCATTAACGGCTCGCTCACGAGAGGAAAGCTTCATGTTCATTGAATTTGTTTCCCCCATTTCCCAAGTACGCGCATCATGACTGTCGTGATGAACATAACAACAACGAAGAATACAACACCGGATGCAGCTCCCTTACTATAAAAACCTTCATTGAAAGACGTCTTGATATAAGCCGTCATAATCGTCTGCGTCGCATTGCCTGGGCCCCCATCCGTTAGGGCAAGGATGATATCGAATACTTTAAGTCCACCAATCATAGCTGTAACGGCTACGACATTAACAGATGGCTGCATAAGCGGCAGTGTCACCTTCCAGAACTGCTTCCACGATGAGGCACCGTCGATATCGGCAGCTTCATACAAATCCTTCGGGATACTTTGCAGATTAGCCAGAAAAATAACCATGGCCCACCCCGTCCACTGCCACAACTGCGTGACAACAACAGAATAGAGTGCTAGATCGGCATCGCCGAGGAAATTAATTTTTGCTAAACCTAGTGCAGTCAAACCATTGTTGATTAGGCCGAAATCTGACGTCGACATCAAATAATTCCATAGAAATCCAATGATCAGCGGGCTGAAAACCGCAGGAAGAAAAAATACGGATCGCAGCACATTGCGCGTGAGCAGCTTACGATCTAGAAAAACAGCCAGCACAAGGCCGAATGCCGTTTGAAATACCGTCATTAATAGGGCATAAATGAGTGAATTTTTGAAACCTGCGAGCAGCAAATCATTATTGAAAATACTCTCGTAATTTTTGAAACCTACGAAGCTCAAGTCAGTCATTTTGGAAATCGAGTAATCCGTCACACTATAATAGAACATCGATAGAAACGGATACACGGCGAACACGAGATAGAACACTAGCGCAGGCAGGATCAGCATGCCATAGTTCAATTCTCTTCGCAGCAGTTTCAGTCGCACAGCCATCCACCCCTCTAGAAAACTTACGGCAGCCACTTGGTGTTGCCAAAGGACCGCCGTAGGTTTCAATATGAAATTACCTTGTTATTTATTTCTTCATTAACTCAGCAGTCTTCTTGTCTGTCGCTTTAAGTGTTTGGCTGACATCACTTTTCCCACCAAGCAACTCTTGGAAGTGTTTTCCATAATCTTCGATAATGGACTGTGCGTTGTCGCCCCAATTGTTCCACGGCGCATATACGTTACCCGCTTTGAAGGTTGCTTTCACACTCTCGTATTCGCTAGGCATCTCAAATTCGACACCTTTCAAGTAGCTGCTGCCGCCCTTGTTATCATTCCAGAAAGCTTTCTGTCCTTCCGGTGTGGAGATCAAATCCAGTACCTGTTTCACAGCATCCGCGTTCTTCGATTTACTGTTCGCAGCAAAGCCTACACCTGGGCCTCCAATTAACCAGCCTGCTCCTGGCGTGGAGCCATAGAACGGAAACATATCCACTTTGATATTCGGATTCTTTTTCTTGATGGCTTCCATAGCCCAAGGTCCAGACTCCCACATCGCAGCCTTGCCTGTCGCGAATTCATCCAGCGCTTGATCATAGTCGACACCCAGCATATCCTGTGTGATGTAGCCTTGCTTGATTAGCTCCGTCCATTTCTCTAGTGCACTGTTCCAGCTGCCTTCGAGCATTTTTTGACCTAAGCCGTATTGCACATCAAAGGTTTTGTTCTCTGGTTTAGACAAGAAATCGTTCATGACAAGGCCCATCGAAGACTTCATCATCGGCTCCCAGGACTTGGCCCCCATGGCTTGCGGCTTCACGCCATTCTTTTTCAGCGACTCGTGCAATTTCAATTCCTCATCGAATGTTGTTGGCGGTTTCAAGCCATATTTGTCAAATATCTCTTTGTTATAGAAAATCCCCTCAAACCAGCTGATTCCAGGGAGCGCATATAGCTTACCATCTTGCGTATAGACGTTTTTCCCTGCATCATTGTAGCGATCCGCGAGCGAGTTCAAATCTGCCAAATAACCCAATTTCGCATACTTGGCACTGGTCGGTGGACTCACCGAAATGATGTCTGGACCCGATTGTGCAGCTAACTGGGTAGCTACGATGTTATCAAACTGCTTATTATCGATAAATTGGTACTCGAGTTCAATATTCGGAAGCTTTTGCTTAATCAAATCTAACAGCGACTTCACGCTATCTTCTTTGTTCCAGTAAGCCATTCTCACTTTCACTTTCTCTTGCTTGGCGACTGGTGTTGCGGACGCATTGGTATCGCTTGCATTTTGGCTTGCACAACCTGTGAGCGCCATGGAAGCTGCCAAACCTATAGATACAAGCATCGTCGATATTTTTTTCATCGGATGACCCTCCCGTTATATGCTGATTACTGATTGTTCGAACCGGTTCTGATACTCAGTATATCGGAAGGTGGTCGTGCACAATATCTAAGATTTTTTGGAATGCTATGAGAAAATAACTTTTACTTTTTTGAGGGCCGCTGCATCCTAAATCAATAAGTTACGTATACGATGTAGAAAGGAGTTGTGTATAGCATGAATGATCTTGAACGCAATCACCATCCAGAAACTACAATTGAGCTGCACAAAGCCCTTCATGAAATAGAAGCCTGGGAAGCGGAACAGAAAGATCTTTGGTTCTGGGAAAAGCTTGGACGGTTGCCCTTCCAAGTGCTGGACCGCTTAACGCCGAAGTTTTTGAATAAAAAAATAGGTGAAGCCTTGGACGAGCTCGGGAATTATTTGCAAGCAGGTGGACGGTATTTGATTTCTGAAAAGGGGACTCTGCGACATGTTGAAGAAGTGTTTGAGCGGAGTAGAGGTGAGCGAGATGAGCATTCTGAAGGGCTTACGATCGAAAAGGTAGGTACTACTTTACCTCTTCAGATTTTGGATGTGGCCGCTGATGAAATTGTCCAAAGTCGTTCGAAAATCGCTACCTTGCAAGGCGCAACGACGGGTATCGGCGGGATCCTCACACTCGCAATCGATATTCCAGCCATCCTTGGACTGTCCTTGAAAACCATTCAGGAAATTGCCATCTGCTATGGCTACGATCCCAAAGATAAGCAGGAACGGATCTTCACGATCAAGGTACTGCAATTCTCATCCTCCGACATTGTGGGCAAAAAGGCCATTCTCGATGAGCTGGCGAACTATGCCTCTGTGGATAAGGAGAGTGTGCAGATGATCTCTCAGCTTCAGGGCTGGCGCGAGGTATTCGCTACGTACCGCGATAATTGGGGATGGAAGAAGCTATTTCAGCTCATTCCCATTGCTGGAATTCTCTTCGGCGCTTGGATCAACCGCGGGACGCTGAAGGAAGTAGGCGAAGCCGCGAAAATGCTGTATCGCAAGCGGCGTGTTCTCGAACGCTTACAAGCCCAAGTCGATGGTTAGCTGAAACCATCCCCATCCCAAGGAAGCGTTCAATCTGATAGTGGCCACGAATGACCTCGCCTCTTCTTCGCGGATAGTCGATCCATGCTTCATGTACCCGTTTCCAATAGGGAATCACGGTTAGCGGCCCTCCTTTACTCTTTTTTACCTACATGTGACGGGGCAGCGATTCCGTCATTTCATTGTTATCTTTTTGCAGCAAAAAGATAACGATTCCTATGCACCCGCAAATGGCAGCCGCAATTAACAACCCTGAAATCGGCAAGTAATCGGATAGACCGGTACTTATTAACGGCGCGATAGAGCCGCGAATACCAAACAGCATTAAGTGCAGGCCGAACACGACTGCCTCTCTTCCAGGAACAACACGAAAAATATAGGCAAGAATTCCAATATCCCAAATGGCATCGCCTATTCCCTGGATTCCGCTGCCAATAATCACAGCAGGATAATTCCCGAATATCCCATACAGTAAAGGAACAATCGCGAACGCCGCTAATCCATAGACCAACGTTTGCTTCGCAGAGAATCTATCAATCACCCAACCAACAACGAAGTATGCCACCAATAAACACACATAATAGGAAATACGTGCAAGCGCAATTTCAATGTTGTTCAACTGCAGCTCTCTGACTTGGATGATCTGATATAGGGGACTCGCCAATATGTTACCAAAGCCAGTCAATGTCGTTGCTGCAAAAAATACAACCAGCTCCCGGTGATTTCTCACAAGCTTGAGTTGTTCCTTAAAAGAGGATTTACGAGCCGATACTGTCGTTGGTAAAGCAATCTCCTTAACGCGGGCTAGGAAAAGAATCGATATAACACCTGTAATGGCCGCAGTGATCAGCGGTCCACTCGGTCCTGATTTATCCGTCCACGAACCGACTAAGTAGGCAAGTGGAATCATAATAGCTCCCATGGCAACTCGAACGTAGCCCATTAGCCGGCCGCGCAATTCAGGCTGATACATGCGTGTAATTAGCGCAGGATACGCCGGTGCTTGTATGCCCATTAGTAAGTAAAAAACGATGGCCGTCAACCACATAGACGCTGGGAGCACCAAAAAATGCCGGAAGCAACAATAGCGACCTGCCAATTAGATTCGGGATGATGACAAAAGGTTTGGGATTCGATTGTTCGATTCTCCCTGCCCAAATCGGCGAAAACAGTAGTCCAATCGCCGGAGCAGCTGCCAAAATCCCGACTTCCAGATTCGTAGCCCCTTGTCTAATTGCAAGTGCGATGTAAAACTGATTAAAGACCACATTAAAGAGACTAAATAAACAGGCTGCACCAAAATCACTATACAAGTTATGCTTAGTTGCCGGGCTCATCTGTAAGCCTAGTTTTTGAAACACTCTGTTTGCCAGCATGGCTTTACTTCCCCTCATATATCATGTCTGGCCTTGAAGTCTGCGATCCAGCTTCCCCTGGACGAACCAAGCATACATGGCAAACCCGGCAAGTAAAGCTACCGCAGTCAGCAGGAAAGGCAGCGAATAATGATTGCCCGCCAATATGTAGCCCGCCCAGTAGGAAGCGATCGTATTCCCGATGCTGCGGGAGACGGTCCGCATGCCTGCGAACAGGTTGCGATCTTCCTCCGCTACAGCCGACATGCATTCGCTGTCCATCAAGTTGTTCAGCATCGTGAAGCCCGTCCCGCGAATAAGCAGCAGAATAGCGAATACGGCGGTCGGCATGACGAGCGCCATCAGCGCTACGACAACGATGTTGTACAGAAACAGGAACACGAACGTCCTTCGGCTCCCCCATCGCTCTACGACGTAAGGCATGACGATTGAGCCGATAAAGAAGAAAAATCCGGACAACGCCAACACGCCAGAGATATTCCCATCCTCCATCTGGAATCGGAATTTCAAGATGACATTCAAGAACGGACTCAGCATCCCGAACGTAAAGCCAGAGTTGAAAATCAGCAGAGAAAGCAGCAACAGGAAATACAGCGCATGCCTTCTCTTCGGCCGCTCCGAGGGCTTCCCTGCTCCGATGTCATTCTTCCCATCTGCTGCGGTGACATTGACTTCTGTCTTGGTATGACTAGACGGCAGCAGCAGTCCCCGCAATATGCCTGAGAGGCCTAAGCATCCGCCAGCCACGAAGAAGGCATATTGGTACATCGTTGTATGTCCGGGCATCCATTCGGGCAGATAACCACCGAGCCACGTGCCGAGTCCGGTAAATAACGTAAATATCGCGAACAAGAGCGAATAGGCACTTGTTTCCTCTTTTTTCGTGCGGCAATATTGGAAAATCAATTGAATTTCAGAGTTCAAAATCGCTGTAATCCCAAGCGAATACACAAGCTGCGCGACGGTGACCGCGACAATACTGGTCCCGATACCAAAGAGCACGAGTGCAAGGAATGCCAAGAGCATACCGATGACGAGCATCGTTTTGCGCCCGATAAGCTTCACGATGAACCCAGCCGGCAAGCTGGCCAAGCCAATGGTCAATGCCCCAAGTGACGTTATCTTGCCGATGTCGCCTTTGGTGAAACCGAGGTCTAATAAATGTAAGTTAAGGATGAGGCTAGAGATCCCGACTCCGACGCCAAACAAGCTTTCCGTCGCAATGAACCGCTTCACGTTAGGCGATAAATCACGAACTAAATTTACGGTATACGTCCACATAGATGCACCTTTTTTCTTGTTGTTATGGCTCTATCTTACATGGCAAGGGCATCCAAGTTCAAATTTTATTTTACAGCTGGTCGATTCTTAGTTCGAGTGTGGCGAGGCCGAGTTGGAGATGTCGCTTATGCAGTTTAAATGGAAAAACTCCATCTATTTCCTTCGAAAATTGCTGATTTAGAACTTCATTTCATTTATCATTGCAATCCCCCCATAATGATTTCGCTTTCTTTGTGCTTATTGTAGGGGAGAATTCTCCGACATAGCTAGGTACAATTGCAGATCGCACGTACACTTACCGCTGCAGGCAGGGTACATCTCTCATTCGGGCATCCAATCTCCCCTTCAGTAAAACCACTGATACTAAACGTCCTCGATGATATTGGGAAGATCACGGTTTCATCTGATCTCATTGCGAAAGTGGGCGGCGTTATTACGAATGTACCGGACATCTTTGCTGGTGCCAGTTCATGGGCCTTGCCTGAGTTGAAGCAATCGTTCGGGCTCGGATTGACAACCAGTCACCGACTCCAGCTCCATCTCGAGTTGGGCGCAGGATGCCATGAACTTCGTTGTGAACTACGGCATCATAAATGGGGTCGCTGGCAACAAGCTCGATCCGCAAGGGAATACCACGCGGGAGCGGGCGATCCTTCTTTCGCTGCGCACGTATTTGGCAACAGCGGTGCTGCAGTAGAAGTAGGCTGCATGCTGCAGCGGCATGAGTTTAAAGAGGCTGTCTCTAAAGTCAATTAGACTTTTAGAGACAGCCTCGATTTTCGTTAATGAGCGATGAGTAAGGAACCTGCTTCCCGCAATTTAACTGGATTTTCTCCATGTATTTGAAGCGGATTTCTCGAATTCGAAAGATTAACTGTATTTCCTGTAGGTAAATTCCTTCGATGTGCTCATTTCTTCAAGTTTCATACAAATTAAATGTACCTTTTCCATCAATTCACGAAAATACGTCAGATTCAAGCAAATTAGCTGTAGTTTATGCATCTAAAGATGAATCGGCAGTCGTCTATTTAATTCGTTGCAGGATTACCATGAATGGATCCATGTCGACCATTGCCGGATTCATCATTGGCTCCATCTTTGAACGTCCAATATCCTGCAAGATTCGGATCATTTTGTGTTTCAGCATGGTTGTTCATGTCTGCTCGGATTTGAGCTTCTGATCTGGCCACTGTCCAGAATCTGACCTCACCGATTTGGCCGTTGAAATATCGAGCAGCTTGGTTTGAATTCAACTTATCTAAGAAATCTACGCCGATGGTCATTGGGGAGGAGTTTGTACTGTAACCAACATTCCCTATCTGGGAATCCAGTACGCCATTTATATACAACTTCATGGTGCGAGAAGTTCCATCGTATAAAGCTGCCAAATGGTACCATCTATTCAATTCAAGGTTGACTACTGAATCAAGATCCCCTCCATCGCTGAAGTTGATTTTATTATAATCAGCATGAATAGGTGGACCATCGCTTAATCGAAGCGTAAAGGAAGCCTGATTGTGTTCCTGATACTTAGAAACAATCCCTGTCTTCCATACAAAAGCCTTCGGTTTCACCCAAGCTTCAATCGTAAACGACGAAGAATTATAAATTTCGTCATGCGTGATTTGCACATAATCATCGACACCATCAAAATCTAAAGCCTGATAAGGCCTAGCCTCTGGTTGAACAGGTGGAATCTCTGTTACTGTCACAACAGACACAACATTCGATTCTCCCGCATGTATGCCACCTATTACATCCAATTTAAATTGATATGTCGTGTCCGGCATAAGTCCGTTTACGATATAAGTCGCTTCGTTAACATTTAGCGACGCTACTGTAATAAAATCTTCGTCACTCGCACGCTTCCTAAGCAAACTCACACTTGTCGCCCCGACTGGCTTGCTATACGTAAAGGTCGTATATGTGGCTGTTGTGGCTGATTGGACAACACTCAGATCATCAATAGGATTTACATTTGCGATGGGGTCCATCCTAGAAAGTAAATAGGCAATCTCATCTTGGGGAACAAACTCGTTATCGCCATTCATATCCCATTCTTGATGATCAGGTAACTCTAAAGCAATCGTTGAGATATCTTCGATCGTGAACGCTCCGCTTTGATGAACAACGAAAGGAGGCAATGTGAAATGATGCCGATCCATGCCTACTAGCACTTGTGCCGTAAGCATATGTACACCATTGCTAAGTGCTGGCAAGTCCATCTTTACAACCGAATATCCCTCAACGTCTTTCGCAATCAGCTTCTCTTCGCCCTCAAAAATCTCAATCTTGGCGCCTATTGGGGCTTGCATGACGACTTCCGTTGTCGTGTTCGTTATGACTGTTTGCTGAGGTGAGATTACAACAACAGGTGTAGAAGCGGTAGCCTGATCTTCATACCCCAACAAAGCGTAGCCGCTGGAAACTAGCAAAACTGCCCCCAGAATGAATCTAGCAAATTTGGTCCATGTCTGTTTCATTGTCAAGCTTTTCCTCCCGGTCGGATAGATTGCTTTAAATTATAACAAGAATTGTGTTTTCGATAATATCGACACTGACATTTTACCAAACGAAGTTGGATACGAATAGCGTTTTTTTAATAAAAGAAAAACAGACAGCTGCACGCCAGCTGTCTGTTTCTTCATCCGCTTCAAACAAACCAAAGCTTCATCGTTTTAATTTCAAAAGGATTCATGGTCACGGCGAGATGATCTCCACCAAATTCAACTTTCGTTTCCTTGGTACGCTCGACAAGATCACATTCCTGCACATCGGCAAGAGACTTGGTAAATGGAAGCTTCACCGCTACGTGCATATCGAGCAGGTTTTGGAACCTTACGACGTAGGCGTCGCCTTGCTCCGCTTTTTTGAAGGATAACACATGGATCCCCTCTACGCCCTCTTTCAGGAGACGATACCCTGCTGGTCCTTCCGGCTTCCAACTTAAGGTCACCTGAGGCGGCATGCATGCTTCGGCGGCTAGCTGCTGTACGCGTCCTGCCCTCCAATCCCCCGCATGAGGTACAATCCGGAAGGCATATTGGAAACTGCCGCAGATCCATTGCGGGAAATTCGTCCCCCATTGATTGTTAAATAAGTTGAAATGTAGGTTTGGCTGTTCAGGAACGTACACTTCTTTGGCATATTGGTAAATCCCCTTTTCACCAATGGAAAATAGCGGCGTATCGAAAGGAATGATCGTTAATCCCACTTGTTCATCCTGTACATCAACCCATTGACTAGCGCAGTGAAGCCGTGTATTCGCACCTTTCTCAATATCTTCGAGCGGATTGACGACGCTGCCCAATTTCTGAAACCGATAATTCGGCTGATCCGCATTTAGTGCGAACGTGAAATGCCCACTCTCGGCATACGCAGTAGCTGCTTTACGATCAACTACCACTTTTATATCTGCAAAAGGTTGGCTTGCTTCCAAGCGGATCGAGATGCCGATTCCTTCGCCATTTCCAAACTCCTCGTAACTTTCATTTGGCGTCGTGAAGTCGATTTCAATACTGCCCCAGCTTTCACCATTGGAGATCCTAACATCTGCAAGCTCCAGCCCATAACGCTTATGCTCGATTCGAGGATATCCCGGTTTACCGAAATCGTTTACATACCAATCCATGAGATCATAGCTGTATGCTTTTACAAAATTCAGGATCTCCTCCTTCCCGTAAACATCGTATTCGTATTGCGCGAACTTTCCGTTTAGGGCCCATTCCTTCTGATTCTGCTTGTCATAGAAGCTGGTTATACAGCCTGTTTGCATGCTGACCACAATGCGTATCGCATCGTTTTCTAGTATCGCGTTCTCAGCGTCTTTCACCGCGATTGCACCTGCAAGAACGACGTCCAAGCTTTCCGCATACTCAAAAGTTCGATACCCCATTGGTGCCAATTCACCAATATAGGCCTCGCCCGTTTCATTAACGAAATAGGCTTCCCTCGTTTCTCTATCTGTGAGCGTCCCCCGCTTATGATTATGCAGCGTGATCTTCGCATTCTGCCGCTCCCATGCAAGCGGGTTATACACACCAATGACATTCGAATCTATGGCTGTAAAAGGCTGAACTTCGTGGAGCGCTTTCTCAGCTTGATCTATGTAGTTTTTCTGTTCGGCCCAAGAAGCCTCCGTCTTAAGATAGGACTCCGGAAACATGGCACGGTCTTTCTGAATCGCAGCTTTCCCAAAAGCGCGCTGGCTGTTGCGGCCAGGCAATAAATTCGATTTAATATCGATTCCCCACGTATGCTCGCCGAATAGCAGCGTGTGTTCATAAGCCTCCGCTATGGCATTCTTATGATCATCACCACCACGGATGCTTTGCAGCTGCTCGAGCGTTGCTAAGCTTTCCCGTGTTGCAATATCTGAGCGCATCCTCCGTACACGGGACACTTCCTCGGGATACGTTCCAATCCCATGAATCCATGTATCGGCTAAATCCTTGCGAATCACTGGGATATCTGGATAATCTCTGGCCACAAAATCGCGTGTAAAATCGTCCATAGTCCCGATTTTCACCTCGGTATCCGGATACTTACTCGCAATCTCATCCAACAAGTCTTGCACCACAGAGCCATCCTGTGGACCATAGTTGTCTTGCGTTTGCAGCAGCGCTATCCAAATGGGATAGGGCCAGTCCTCAGGCGGCGTCAGGTCTGTGCCATATTCCCCTTTGGAATAATAAGTTAAGACCCTGCTGCCATCCGGACCTTCCCAATGAAACAGCCGAGGCAAATCAACCGGTGATGAACAAGCATTTACGCCTAGATGCAGAAATTCAATGCCTGCATTTTTCAATAAGGTAGGCAGCATCCACGTATGACCGKGGACATCCGTCATTTTGGCGGAAATAGCCGTGTGTCCATAGTGATCACGTAACTTTTCCGAGATGTATAATCCCCTGATATATTCTTCGGTGCCGCAAAACTCCGTATGTGTCGTAAAGGGAAGCCCATGCCAACGCAGTTGTCCGTTCGTAATCAGGGCCTCCATTCTTTCCTTTTTATCCATATCCGGCGTATCCAAACATTCCTTCAGCATCCATGCAGGCAGTGTCCATACATAATGGTGGTCCGGTCCATCCTTCCTTGTGTCCTCACATACTGCTAGAACGTCGTTCATCATCTCTTCTCTATATTGGGAGACGACGTTACTGGCCAAATCCGTAAAACCCAAGTCTACGTGAGTTTTAAAAACAACATATATTTTCTCTAGTTGCCTCACTGTTCGCTTCGTATTCATCATCTATCCCCCTTCTTTACTTGCACCAAAGCCGAAATATTTCGAGAAGTGATAGATTGAACGCCCATTTCAATAAAATGCTTCATCTCCGCTTCTGTATTGACCGTCCAGATGTACACATCAAGACCGTGATCTTTTGCAGCCTGAAGGACCTCGGGCCCTACAACACGATAGTTCACGTTGAGACCAAAGCAATTCGCGCTCAAAGCGTCCTCGCAACTAATTTGAACGGCTTCCATCTCATTTTTGGCTTGAAATAAGGAAGCATTTACGTTCAGCAATTTGCGTAAGCGATGATCCGTTCTGTTAACTTGTTTGGCACGATCGGTTTCACATCCGCTTAGAATAATCCTCTCCACTAATCTGTTCTTTTCAACGAATCGGGCAACAGGTTCAATGCAGGCATCCGATTTCACATCCAGATTCATTTTCTTATCGGAAGCCTGCAATAGGGGAATAACTGACTCCAAAGATAAGATGCGCATCGTTTCGCCAGGTGACCCGTTATGGGCTTTGATATCCAACTGACTAAGTTCAGCAAAACGCATTTGAGAAATCTTAAACAAGGTTCCATCTAGCGAATAAACAAGATCATCATGAGAAAGCACAAGGACCCCGTCGGAGGTGATTAAGATATCTTCTTCCACAATATCTGCCCCGCTAAGTAGCGCTGTTTCTATGGAAAGCAAACTATTATCAGGTGTGCCCATACACCCCGTATGTGCCGTTAGTAAGGGATATGTCTTCAACATCTTTCACCTCAACCTAGGATAGTTGGCATCCMCTTTCTAGGAATGCGCCTGACTGACTACTCGACCGATGTTATCCAATGATCTTACATCGGACTCTGTCCCAATTACAAAATCTAAGGCGCGTATCCGTTCCATTGCCAAAATGAGTTTGACAGGGTTCTGAACGTTCAGAACGAACTGGATATGCAAGATCGAAGCTTCTCCCAAGTCATCCGTAGCCGTCGCTGCTTCATGTCGAATCATTTTCACATTGACGATTTGAAGTCCCTCTTCTATGAGCGTATTGACGATTTGACCAAGGGCGATCGGGTTATTCCGGGTTTTAATCGACAACTCTTGATTTCGCCGGTTGCGCATGAGATATTTCTCCCATTTATTCAGGACCAGCAGACTGATCAATAGAAGAGCAGTGCAGCAAAAGGCTGCATATTGAAAGCCGGCACCAATGCACAAACCAATGGCGGCTACGACCCAAATCGAAGCTGCTGTCGTTAAGCCGCTGATGACCGAGCCATTCCGCAAAATAGCACCAGCGCCGATAAATCCAATACCGCTGATCACTTGAGCCGCGAGTCGCGCCGGATCTAGCCGAACATTCGGTTCATTCACAAATTGAGAAAATCCGTATATCGAGAGAAGCATGATCGTAGTAGATCCCAAACAGACCAGAATATGTGTCCGGAATCCTGCCGCATGGTTATGCAATTCCCGCTCGATCCCTACGGCTCCCCCCATGAGAACGGCCATCACCAGTCGCAAAAGCAGTTCTCCGTGACTAATGGTCCAAATACTTGCTGTTGCCGTCATGCCGGGCCACTTCCTTCTTGTATGTGACTGAATTCGCAAGACAAACAGCTTCTTTCACCATGAAAGAAGCTTTATCTGCAACGAACTCACTACTTCTTGATTTCCTCAAGGGGCGCGTGATGCCCATAAAACGTCTTTTCCCTTAGAATCGGGGCTGTCCATTTCACAGCATTGGCAATGACGCGTTGCACATCTTTGTTGTGGTAGGTAGGATACGTCTCATGGCCTGGACGGAAATAAAAGATTTTCCCTTGGCCGCGACGATACGTGCATCCGCTGCGGAACACTTCTCCCCCCTGAAACCAACTGACAAGGATTAATTCCTCCGGTGTAGGAATATCGAAATGCTCTCCGTACATTTCCTCTTCTTCCAAATCGATATACGGTCCAATCCCCTCTACGATTAGATGGGAGGGATCCATGACCCATAATCGCTCTTTCTCGTCCGCTTCTCTCCATAGAAGATCGCAGGAAGTGCCCATCAGTTTGCGGAACAATTTGGAATGATGACCAGAGTGAAGTACGACCAGCCCCATACCCTCATGTACACGTTTGCATATACGATCAACGACGTTATCTTGAAAGCCCTTATGCTCAACGTGTCCCCAATAAATAAGGACATCCGTCTGATCCATCTTTTCTTGGGTTAACCCATGCTCAGGCTCATTGAAGGTTGCACAGCTTATTTCAAATCCATCCTGACGAATGCCATCAGCAATAGCTCCATGCATGCCTTTGGGATAGATCCGAGCTACCTCTTCTTTCCTTTGCTCCTGAAGGAATTCATTCCATATCGTGACTCGGATCATACGAGCTCCTCCCTTTTCACATATGAATGGTGTGATAAGCTTCTCGTTACGCCGTCTTGCGCTGAATCTATGATAGCTTGCAGCACTTGTTGGTTACGGTATCCATCGATAAGAGTCGGGAGCGAAGAAGAGTTCTTTTGCTCCAAATAATCTACAAAGTCCTGCAGCATCGGCTTCACCGATTTCTCATCCAGGTGAATGACAGATTCGGTCAGTTGTAGATTTTCGCCCGATCTGAGCGTCAAATGAACTTCATTCGGCTTCTCGACAGACATTCGGACCGTCCCCAAGTCCCCAAACAGGGTAACGTTGAATTGATTACCCGTACCAATCGCATTCTTATGCGTATAAAATGACCCCATCACGCCGCCTTCTAGTACACACTGGAAGCCAGTAAAATCATCCACATCGACTTCGGCGTAGTCCCCCGTTCGCTTATCCAACCGGCGATCCGTGAATGTGGTCATCATACCTGACACCTGCGTAAATTCGCCTACAAAAAAGCGCGCCGCATCCACCATATGCGAGCCGATATCCGCTAAAATGCCGGATCCCGCCATGGCTTTATTAAATCGCCATGTGTACGCTTTGTTAAACATTGGCGCGTTCTCTTCTTGTAAATAATGCGCAGCGATATGTCGGATCCGGCCTAAAGCACCGTCCGTAACGAGCTGCTTCACGTATTGGAAGCAAGGTCTATACCGATATGAAAATCCAATCATGCAGGGGATCGGATTTTGCTCATACAAGGCTATTAATTCATCCGCTTCCTCCATGGTTCGGGTAAAAGGCTTCTCCGAAAATATCGGTTTACCGCATGCAATCGCCACTTTCAAGATGTCACAATGAAATTTATTGGATACCCCTGAAATGATGAAATCGATGTCAGGATCGGCTATGAGGGCTCGATAATCCGTGTATCGCTTCTCAGCTGGCAAATTCAGCCGCTCACCGACCTGTTCCACCGCTTTCGCATTCACATCACAGATGGCGGCAACGTTGGTATTGGCAATTTTCGCAAGATTGTTCATATGGTAATCACCGATACCGCCAAGGCCAATAATGCCTACACGCCATTGTTTAGTACTCATCATGTTCGCTCCCTTATTTGCGATCTTCCTCGTGACCAATCGTCGAGACTGAATTTCGCTCTATAATTTTGCCTTCAACAATGATATTTTCATCATAATCCCCTTGCAGCACACCTAATTGATGCATTAACAATCGGACAGATTGGGCACCTAATTCGGATGGCTGCAAATCCATACTCGTCAAAGACGGGTTCGATTGCACCATCATCGAGTTATCTCCGCATATCACAAAGATAGAGACATCTCCAGGAACACTAAGATTAAGATCCTTAATGGCATTAAGAACACTGAATGCGGTACGGTCATCATCGGCAATAATCGCGGTTACTTTTTTCTTCTGCTTACCGAGAATATCAATCGTCTCTTCATAGCCATAATCCATGTATTCACTCGAGTTCAGCTCAGGAGGCTTATGATGAATCATGTGCTCCTCTACATCTAGCCCATGAACCTTCATGGCTTCAATGAAGCTAGCTTTGCGATCAATCGATACGGTCATATGCTCATTCGCATTCAAAAACATAATATCTTTATGGCCTTTGCCAACTAAATACTCGCAAATATTGGACATCATCTGTACATTATCGTTATCTACGCTCGTAGAATGCTCTATGTTTTCATTCATCACATGACCTACCGTCACAAAAGGGATCTGTCCCATATGCATGAGGTTGATCCGTTCATCATTGGCTGTAGGCCTCATCACAACAGCACCATCGATCGGATAACTCGTCAAAAATGGCGTTTTCACCTCATGAACAGGAATGATATCCAACAGGACCCTATACCCATAATAAGCTGCTTCCAGAATGACCCCGTTGATAAATTGCGTATGAAATGCGCTAAAGAAGAAGCTGCCGTGCGGTATGGTTAAGCCAATGGCCATCGTTTTCTTGGTAACCAAGCTTCGCGCAGTATGATTAGGGACATAATTTAATTGTCTAGAAACACTCATCACACGCTCTCTGACTTCGTTGCTTGTCGGTCTTTTTTGGCTAAAGACATTAGAAACTGTCCCTTTTGAGACTTTCGCTAACCTTGCAACATCATCAATTTTTGCCATGTTCGGGTAAACATCCCTTCGTTACAATGTCCGTTTATTCCAATTGTGCATTAAGCTTCTCGACCAAGTCAATTAAATCTACCGGATTGCTAATGGTATAGGCAGGTCTTTGACTTTCGTCTTCATGCACCTTCGGATATCTTGACGTCCAGCTCAAGAAGATGCTCGTGATCCCCATTTGATTGGCGCCTTTCACATCACGGCTTAGGTTATTACCAACCATGACGATTCTTGAGCAGTCCTGCTCCGTGAGTTCCAGCGCACCCATCGCGGCTTTAAACATACGAGGACTTGGTTTCGAGTCCTTAATCGTTTCGGAATAAATCATCGTGGTAAAATAATCATACAAGCCATGATCCGTTAGCATGTTTTTGAACGATTGCGCCCTGCCGTCAGCTACAAGAGCCAGTATATAGCCACGTTCAGCAAGTGTCCTCACCATCACATCAGCCCCAGGAATCAGATCTGCTTTAATCACAATATCGTGGTCATCTCTAATTTCGGTTCCTTCATCAATAATGGTATCTCCGCAGTCTAGGAAAACAATTAGCTTCTTCGCATGGGGATCAATCGGCATATGGTCCTTCGTTGTTGGTTTATACATGAGCAACGACACCTCTTAAGTTTAATTGGTCAGCATAATGACAAGCCGTGTAATGATTGTTGCCTACATCCTGCAGCTTCGGTTCTTCTTTCACGCATTTGTCCGTCTTGTACATACATCTAGGATGGAAATGGCACCCACTTGGAGGATTGGCCGGATTCGGCACTTCACCTTCGAGAATAATTCGGTCCTTCTTATAATCTGGGTCAGGCTCAGGTACGGCCGACAGAAGTGCCTCTGTGTAGGGATGCTTAGGTGTTTGAAAGAGCTCATCGACAGGTGCTAACTCGACAATCCGGCCCAAGTGCATCACCGCTACACGGTCAGAAATATTTTGAACGATAGATAAATCATGCGAGATGAAAATATACGTAATCTGAAGCTGCTTCTGCAGATCCTTCAACAGATTAATAATTTGTGCTTTGATCGAAACATCCAAGGCCGATACCGCTTCATCGCAAACGATGAGTCGAGGCTGGGAAATAAGTGCCCTCGCAATCGCGATACGCTGTCTCTGTCCTCCGGAGAAGGCATGCGGATAACGCTTCAGGTAGCTGACATTCAGCCCCGTCTTTTCAGCAATTAAGGTAACTTTCTCATCCAGCTCCGCTTTCGTTAGCTTAAAGTTGGCAAGCAGCGGCTCCGAAATAATGTCATACACACTCATTCTCGGGCTTAGTGAGGAATACGGATCTTGAAAGATCATCTGAATATCTTTTCTGAATTTCTTGAATTCTTTCCCGCGAAGGCCTAGAAAATCGACTTGCTCATCACCTTCCGTATGATAAATGACTTCCCCAGAGGAAGCATTCATTCCCCTTACGATACAACGGCCTAGCGTTGTTTTCCCACAGCCTGATTCACCGACGATACTTAGCGTTTCTCCCTCCATAAGTTCGAAAGAAACGTCGTTCAACACAYGGACGGATGAAGGTCTAGCAAACAATTTGTTTTTATCTTTGACCTCAAAGTTTTTGATTAGATGGTTTACTTTCAAAATAGGTTTAGACATAGGTACGCTCCTCACCTTCCTTCGTGTAAAGGAAACATCTAACCATATGGTTATCAGAAATTCGTGTTTTGGGAACCGCTTGTTTGTTGCATACCCCTTCAATCCGATCCTTGCACCGGTCATAGAAACCACACATCGGAGGCATATTGATCGGCATCGGAACGGTAYCTTCAATCGATTCTAACCGTTTATTTCGATTGCCAGCTAATTTAGGCATTGAATTGAGCAAGCCTTTGGTATAGGGGTGTTTGGGATTTTTGAAAATTTCACCGACAGTCGATTGCTCGACAATCTTCCCTAAATACATGACAGCTACTTCATCGCACATCTCTGCAATAATGCCTAGATCATGCGTTACAAGCAGAATTGCCATGCCAAACTCTTTTTGAAGCCCCTTCATCAGCTCCATCACTTGGGCTTGAATGGTGACATCGAGCGCAGTCGTCGGCTCATCGGCAATTAACAATTCCGGATTACAGGATAAGGCCATGGAGATCATGGCTCGCTGACGCATACCACCCGAAAATTCATGCGGATACTGGTCAAATCTTTTCGCTTCATCTGAAATGCCCACTTTACTTAACATCTCAAGCGCGATTTTTTTCGCTTCTTTTTTATCCTTGGTGCGGTGGATGAGAATAGATTCCATGATCTGATTGCCAATCGTATACATTGGTGAAAATGCCGTCATCGGCTCTTGAAAGATCATCGCAATTTTCCTGCCGCGAATGGATCGAATTTGCTTGCCCTTTGTATCAAGCGATAACAAATTTAATTCATTTAACGCCTTCTCCGACGTAGAGTGATACACAATTTTACCGGAAGTTTCGCACTCTTTTGGATTAATGGAGATAATCGCTCTGCTGGTTAAACTTTTCCCACAGCCAGACTCGCCAACAAGTCCAAGCGTTTTCCCTTTTTTTATATCAAAATCAACGCCATCTACGGCCCTCATTTCCCCATTATCCATCTGGATATGTATCTTGAGGTCTTGAACAGACAGTAGGGGTAGTTCGGATTGTGAATCAATAACAGCTTTTGATGTCATGACATTCCCCGCCTTACCTTAGTTTATTTCTTGTATGGATCAGCTGCATCACGCAAACCGTCGCCTAGAAAGTTAAACGTTAATACGGTAACAATGACAAATCCGAGAGGGATTAGCTTCCATGGATACAAAGCAATATTCTCAATTTGCTGTGCTTCCTGAAGCAATACACCCCAGCTGGTCGCAGGAGATCGTATGCCAAGTCCTAGAAAACTCATGGCTGTCTCCCCCAGAATCATACCCGGGATGGCAAGTGTCGTCGCCACAACCAAATAGGAGATAAATCCAGGCAAAAGGTGCTTTATAATAATTTTAGCGTCGCCAACACCTGCGATTTTAGCTGCTAATACATATTCTTCATTCTTTAACGAAATGAACTTCCCTCTCGCAACCCTCGCTAAATCCGTCCAACCAATAAATGCAAAGATGATGACGATATACAGATACATGGTCACTACGGGAACGCGGGCTGGTATGGCAGCGGATAAGGCCATCCATAAAGGAAGCGTTGGAAAGGAACGAATGATTTCAATGAACCGCTGAATAACGGAGTCAATCCATCCACCGAAATACCCGGAGATGCCTCCGATAAACAAGCCTAAGACGAAGCTTATAAACACGCCAATGAGCGGGATACTTAATGAAATTTGACTGCCCAGAACAACACGCGACAATAAATCTCTCCCCATACCATCTGTGCCAAAAAGAAAGATACGACCAGGCTCATCTACACCGAATAGATGGGTTTCCGTCCGGATCAAGCCTAGAAATTTGTAGCTTTCCCCTTTCACAAAGAAACGCAGCGGATGACGAACCTTCTCGTCCTGCACAAACATTTTCCGCAGTGTAACAGGATCTCTGCCTGATTTGAGCTCATTAACAAATGGTCTCATATGAAAATGGCCTTCCGCATCCTTGAAGCTCAACTTCGTAGGGGGCGCATTGACATATTTACTGTCATAGCTTTGTAATCCATAAGGTGCAATGAACTGAGCAAAGATAGCAGCTAGGTAGAATAAGCCTAAAATAATTAAACTGACACGAGCTAATTTATGTTTTTTCAACCTGCGATAGATAAGACGCCACTGTGAGCTGTAGTAGACATCGTTGTTTTTGGGACGCTTGAATCTGGTCGATATTTGATTTCCTATTGATGTTATTGGTTTCATAGGTCACACACCTCGGAATGCCGTGCGAATTTTGGGATCAAGCCATGCCAACAAAATATCCGAAATTAATGTTCCCACAACCGTTAACACGGCCATAAATAATAACCACGTGCCTGCCAGATACATATCCTGAGCTAGTAATGCGTTGTACATGACTGGACCTTGAATAGGCAAATTCAGAACAATCGCCGTAATCGTTGAACCTGTAAAAATGGACGTTAATGACCATCCAAGCGTACTTACGATCGGGTTGAGCGCAGCGCGCGTCGGGTATTTCAGTAATATTTTCGTTTCTGATAAGCCTTTGGATCGAGCAGTCACCACATTCGGTTTATTCAATTCGTCCAGCATTTGCCCTCTCATGACTCGAATGAGTTCTGCTGTATTCGCTAAACCAATAACAATAACAGGGATAATCATATGTTTCAGCAAGTCAAGAATTTTGCCCATCGACCATGCCGCACTCGCGTATTCATTTGAAAATAAGCCTAACAAAGGATCACCAAAATACACATAGGACAAATACATGAGAATGATGGCCATTAAAAAGTGAGGCGTAGCCATACCAAGAAAACCGAATGCCGAGAAAATATAATCACCAATGGAATATTGCTTAACTGCACAATAGATCCCAATTGGTATCGCTACCGCGTACGTAAATACCATCGTCGCTAGAGAAACGATCAGAGTTAACGCCATGTATTGCGATATCACATCCATAACAGGCCTGTTAAAGCTAAACGAATATCCGAAGTTGAAATCGGTGAAAATGTTTTTCATCCATTCCAAATACTGTATAAACCAATGTTGATCTAATTTTAAGGCTGATCTCATTTCAGCAATATCCTGTTGCGTCATGATCTCACCAGCCGCGGACATCTTCGCCGCATATGATGAAACATAGTCACCAGGCGGCAACTGAATGATATAGAAGACAATAACCGATATTACAAAAACAACGGGTATGACCAAAATTATTCTTTTTAAAATATATTGGAGCATCTCGATCCTGTCCTCTCCGGTTAATTCGATGATCCTCTTGAAACGAATACTGGGGAAATTGACTTTCCCCAGTATGTCGTAAACAACGACCTATTGTTTGATAAAGAATTGAGACGGATGTCCATGACCTAAGCTGCGGAATTCATCAGCAAAGATTAAATTCTTAGGCACGTTGCCCATCTTGTTTGAAACAACAATCAGATTTGGTGTTGGGCCCGTGTAACCAATTAGCCATTGATTTTTTTGATTGAGTTTAATGATTTCATTGCTCCACTTCGTAATATCTTCTTTGGTTGACGATGCTTTAACTTTATTCCAGTAATCCAAAATTAACGCGATGTCACCTTCCGGTTTAACTCCCTCTTTACCATTGGAAGACGTATACAAGCCATAATTGCCAAGCCATGGTGTTAATACGCGCAGTGGTACAAGTGTATCCGGTCTAAACGCCACATTGACAAGCGAAATATTTTCTGTCGTTGCTGCAATCTTATTGGCATATTTGAGATCATTATGCGTACCGGCATCTACCACTTTGATATCTACCTTGAGACCCACTTGTTCATAATATTTCTTGACTAATTCCAAGAAGGTTGCCGTATTCGTCGTGTTTTCTGTAACCGTAATGGTTAGATCAGAACCGTCAGCGTTTAAACGGAAATTGTTTTTATCACGTTTTGTCAGACCAAGTTCATCCAGAAGCTGATTCGCACGCGCTTGATCAAATTTACTCCATTGATCGGCCCAGCCTTTTTGGTAGCCAACCAAGCCTTCTGGAACGGAAGCTTGTTGAGGTACCCCTAAGCCGTTCGTAACAATTTCTGAAATCTCTTTGCGGTCAACCGCAACAGAAACAGCTTCTCTAAATTTAATGTCTTGAAAAAGCTTGCGCAGATTAGGATCAGCAATGGTTTGATTAAACTGAAGCCCCGTACTTGACCATGCTGCTGTCGTCCAAGCCAATACATTGAAGCCTGCTTTTTTCTCATTTTCTTTTAATACGGTGAAATCTTTAAAGTCAAACCCAAGCAGATTATAATCGCCAGCTAATGCGCCAAGAACTCTTTGTGCTGGATCCTGTACTTTGGTAGCCACGATACGGTCCATATAAGGCAGTTGATTTCCTTCACTATCTACTTTCCAATAGTAGGGATTACGCTCCATAATAAATTGATCACTATTCGGATCGTTTTTAGCTACCCAAGCTCTTAAGGTTGGGATTTGCGGGTTAACCCAATAGTAATAACCCGTTGCTACCAAGAAAGATTTCACATCGGCATAACCCCATTGCTTCGCAATTTCAAGCGCCTTCGCGTCACCTACAAATTCAGGCAATATCGTTTTTTGGAAATGTGCCGGCGCAAAGAACCATTTGTTATCGATGGCCACACGCTCCAAAAATTGTACGCTAGGATACTTATGGGTAACTTTAAAAGTGTAATCATCCACTTTGGTCACTGTGGCTAAAGCCTTTTCTCCCGACACAGGGTCGACAGAGTAATAGGCATCATAAATTTTCTTACCGAAAGTCTCTTTCGTGAGCATATGCTCCCAATAGAAAAGGACATCGTCAGCTGTAAAAGGCATACCATCTGACCATTTCATGCCTTGTCTCAAATGGATCGTGAATTCTGTTGAGTCTTTGTTGACTTCATAGCTTTTGGCAACGTTAGGCTCAACCGCACTTCCGTCCTTATTGAAACGAAATAACGCTTCCTCCGTAGGTTGACCAACAGCCCAGCGATCATTCGGTCCACCCCAAGGCATTTTCCAGTCGCCGCCGTATTTCCCGATTTCATCCGTTACCTTCTCGACCATAATATCTTCCTTAACAGGCATCCGATCCGTTACTTGCTTAAGCGACCCTGCAGTAACAAGCTTCGCTAACATCGGGGCTTCTTTGAATCCGCTTATCTTTGTAGCCGCTGATGCAACTGGACCTGTTGTTTCTTTCACTGCTGAGCTTGCTTTTGGTTCACTTTCACTCTCACATGCTGCAAAAACAACTGCAAATATCAACATCATCCCAATAAACAAACCACTTCTTTTCAAGCCAATCCCCTCCATAATGTTAAACTTGTTCTTCCTTATGCCTCATCGCTTAATTAGAAATCGGTACCTTTCACCCCCAAGGTAGAATATCCTTAAACCGGTTTAATAAGATATTAAAAAAAATGAGATGTATGTAGTTAAACCGTTTTAATAAGAAATGTAAGCGCTTAACACATGGAACGCGAGTGCTCTTCCTAAGATGTAAAATTCCCTGTTTTGGTTTGTTAAACCGGTTTAATACTATTAATTGTAAGCGTTTGCTTTTTTGCTTATTTGTATCTTACATCGGATTTGAATCGTTTGCAACGTTTTTTTTGGAAGAATGTGGGGGGCTTACTGAGGGAACCGCGAAAGGGTAATCAGGTGCATTGCGATGTGTTATAATTGGGCTAACATTGTCAGTTTGGTTAGAAAGGAATTATCCCCATGCGCAAAGGTGAACAAACGAAACTCCGCATCATTGAGAAATCGGCTGTTCTTTTTAATGATAAAGGGTACACGGGCACGACGATGCAAGATATTATGGACGCGACTGGCTTAACCAAAGGAGCGATCTATCGCACTTTCACCAGCAAAGACGATATTGCGATTGAAGCTTTTCAATACGCTGGACAAGTCTTATGGCAGCAGTTCGCTGCGGCCATCGAACTTCAGGACACGGCTATTGGCAAAATTCTAGCGATGTGCGATGTGTACCGCGACACCGTCCATAACCCACCCATCCAAGGTGGATGTCCGTTCTTAAATACAGCGGTCGAAAGCGACCACTCCTTCCCTGTTCTCCGAGATCATGCTGCCCAGGCTTACACCCAAATGTCTGGATTCCTTCAATCTTTGCTTGCTCAAGGAGTGAGCAACGGGGAATTTCAACCTGAGATGGAATTAGAATCGGTAGCTTCATTTATTTTTTCAAGCATTGAAGGCGGCATAATGGCTAGCAGACTTACTCGGGACAACCGACATGTGGCTTATTCTCGTCAACATATTGAACGGCTGCTCATGACCTACAAGGCTCATTAGCAGCCGTTTTTCTCTGCGCTTGTTCAGTGCAATCGTCTGCCTGTAACCTTCGATGGCAGCATCCTCCTTCAGATCATTGTCGTGCTAGGTTTTCTATAAACCGTTCGAATAACGATCTCCGCAGCTACCATGAGACAGAGGATCGATCCGTAGACGGCCACGGTGTAGCTGTTTGTATACGTAAGGCCAATCCCATTATGGAGCAGCGCAGTTATGGCATGAATCGTGAGATTCGTAAACACGAAAGCATAACTTCTCGTCATCCACTTGCGATGTTGATTGACCTGTTTTTTCTTGATCTTTACGATTGCGACGATGGTCATAGCCAGCCACACAATATTCATCAAGTTAAACCCCATGCTGCTAGCTTTCCCGCCTGTCGCATATGGCGCCATATATCCGGAAGTGACGTCAACGATGACCACGGAAATCAAGTAGAAATACCCGTTCATACGATGGAATTTACGATACTTTTTCAAGATAACTGTAGAGAAATTAGCAGCCCCCGACAGCATAGCCATACATGCGAAAATGACGTGTACATTCATCACTTTCAGCCAAACTTCCGTATGTAAAGCTCGTTTAAGCGTTTCTTTATGGCCTAGAAAGGCAGTTGCTTGCGGATCATGAACAAAGTTGGCGTACAAGACGTACACGATAAATACAGCTGTAATTAATAACATGAATAGGTAAGCTTTCTTACTAGTGGACATACCTTCATCCTTTCTAAAGAGGAGTTTCATTAAGAATAGGCAGCATGCGGCGCCATTTTGATATTTGTGCGCTAGCGTGCGATCGCAGGCCGAGATACTTCCCTTGCGCACAATATTTGTGCGCTAGCGTTCGATAGCAGGCCGAGATACTTCCCTTGCGCACAATATTTGTGCGCTAGCGTTCGATTGGCAAGCCGAGATACTTCCCTTGCGCACAATATTTGTGCGCTAGCGTTCGATAGCAGGCCGAGATACTTCCCTTGCGCACAATATTTGTGCGCTAGCGTTCGATCGCAGGCCAGATACTTCCCTAGCGCACAATATTTGTGCGCTAGCGTGCGATCGCAGGCCGAGATACTTCCCTTGCGCACAATATTTGTGCGCTAGCGTTCGATGGCAGGCCGAGATACTTCCCTTGCGCACAATATTTGTGCGGTAGCGTGCGATCGCAGGCCGAGATACTTCCCTTGCGCACAATATTTGTGCGCTAGCGTGCGATCGCAGGCCGAGATACTTCCCTTGCGCACAATATTTGTGCGCTAACGTTCGATTGGCAGGCCGAGATACCTCCCTTGCGCACAATATTTGTGCGCTAGCGTGCGATCGCAGGCCGAGATACTTCCCTTGCGCACTATATTTGTGCGCTAGCGTTCGATCGCAGGCCGAGATACTTCCCTTGCGCACAATATTTGTGCGCTAGCGTTCGATTGGCAGGCCGAGATACTTCCCTTGCGCACAATATTTGTGCGCTAGCGTTCGATGGCAGGCCGAGATACTTCCCTTGCGCACAATATTTGTGCGCTAGCGTTCGATGGCAGGCCGAGATACTTCCCTTGCACACAATATTTGTGCGCTAGCGTTCGATCGCAGGCCGAGATACTTCCCTTGCGCACTATATTTGTGCGCTAGCGTTCGATAGCAGGCCGAGATACTTCCCTTGCGCACAATATTTGTGCGCTAGCGTTCGATTGGCGCAAATTCTGCAGCATCGCCACGCTTAGAAGGAAATTCTGTACTTTGAATTTTATATTTTCTGTTTTTTAAAAAACCGAACCGTACGGTCTTTTTTATTATATAACAAAGCCTACCCTTTTTCCTATTGAATTGTTACAAAAATAGGAAGACGTCGAGCATACAAAAGCTCAGCGCAAAAAGCGACATCCTCCTAGAAGGGGCCGCTTTGGGTTAATGTGAGGGAATCCAACCTAAAATTTGCAAGATCGTTAGTACCACTTCAATAACAATGAGAATCACAACGATCCATTCAACGAAGAGGCCTCGGATGGAGTGACTAATATTTGAGAAACCTTCCAAAATGTGATACAAAATGTCCGTTTTGCTTTTAAGAATGGTGAACCGATCATTCAATTCAAAAAATTCGATCAACTCATCGTAAAAATGGCCCGCTGAGCTATTTGACCAAGTCAAATCAGGTTTATCCAATATCATGATATACGCAAGGGTGTTATATTCATGACGAACGATTTGTGCTGTCGTTCTTGCTAATTCTTTGTTGCCTACACGAAGCTTCCCTTTTTCAAGTCTATCGATCATAATCTCAAGACTATCGTGAATTTTTCCAAGCTGTTCCTCGATCTTTTCAAGTGCAACTGATTTGGCAAGGACGGTCGAGATTAACTCCGGATAATAGGGCTCATATTCAGCGACTACGACATACTTGTCAGTCAATTCCATGTTATTGATTTGCTCGGTGTGCAGTCTGTAATTTTCCGTGTATTTCTCGGAATGTTGAAGATCGATCTCTGGTTCAAATGTCTGAATAAACTTCAAGAAGTTCGTTATTTCTCCATTGTCTACGTGATTAACGAAGACGACGCTTCCGAAAGAAAACACAAACACTTGTTGGAATCCACCTATATCTTTATGGAGGATCTTAGAAAGGATTTCACCTCTTAAACTTAAAGGCTGTTCCCACGTAAATTTTTTGGGAATCCCGCAATAGGCGGCAATTTTGTTCAAATCGATTTCATTCGTTATGGCCAAAGCTTTAAATGTTAAATCCTTCATAGTCACCACTCATCTGTCTGAAAGAGTTTTACTCCTATTTTTGACAGAAAAAGTGTTCTTCAATCCTCACACGTTGGTACGATKGGCAGCCACGCTAATTTCTCTTGTAGTACAAGATAGAAAAGTATACACTTTTCTATGGATAGTTTTCCTTGGTGTTAGATAAAATGAACGAGACTATGGGGAGGCAACATAACGATGGCACATACAGCCGAAATTAAAAGAGTACAATCCTTGCTCCGTCATGCGCAGCAACTACCTGACGCTGGCAACCAAGCGGATGAAAGAATTAAGAGCTTGAGCAGCAGATTAGAAGCACTTCAACAACTTGCGGGTGAGCATGCAGCTCCAAGCGAAACAGCAAGCGACAGCGCTGAAGTAGAAGTAAGTAACGAAGTCAGTGAAGAGACGAATGAAGTGAATGAAGAAGCAATTGATGAAGTCGCTGCAGCCAAAGAACAACCTGCCCCAGATCCACAAAATGAGTAGCTAATCGTTATGAATGCCAAAGTTAACTAATTAATTTTAATTTTGCTTTTTTGAGGATAAGCTTCTGGTATAGCACAATGTATCGATCTAACAACTGACTAACGGATACGACTTTCTCATGTGTTAGGCTACCATTGATCGCCGCTTGATTGATCATTTCGAATCGCAAGCTGTCAATTTTCTGCTGAAGTTTTGATTCCATCGTATCCATCTCCGTTCTAGTTATATAAATTAGTTGTTTATCCTAATATCTGTATAGTAAATGAAGACTATTAGATTACTATTAGAAATTATTGGTGAGAGTGTTAGTTTCAAAAAAGAAGAGATCAACCCTAAGTAGAATTCACTACTTGAGGTTGGTCTCTTTCTTGCAACTGCGACTCTTACGTTCGTTTATGCAGCGAACGAAACTCCACGGGCGCGACACCTTCCAACTTGTGGAACAATCGACTGAAATACTTGGCATCTTCATAGCCGCAAGCATAAGCAATGTCCTGTACAGATGTTGAGCTTTCTTGGAGCAGCTTACGTGCCTTATTCATGCATAGCAGCGTAAGGTACATGTGCGGTGTGTAACCGAATTGTCTTTTGAATAGGCGTCTTATCTGCGCTTCACCTAGTGGAATCGACTGGATCAATTCTTGCAAGAGGCATGGATCCACATGGGCTATCTCTACCCGTGTCATCAATTGATCCGCTAACCCCGTGATCTCTGCCTTCTCCTCCAATGAAATCGCCATGTGAGGAGGGTCCTGTGCTACAAGCTGATCATACGATATCCGTCTTTCGTCTACATCTACTACAAGATGAAGGAGCAGTCGGCTGAAGGCAGCTTGAAGCTGGAGCGACTTGAACTTAGCATCAGATTGGTAGGCGTCAACAACTTCATCGATGGCAGCTACGATGTCTAGGCCTACCGCTTGGAAGACAACGGCGTGAGGCAGCCAAAGAGAGCCGCGTTTATGGCGAACTCTTCCTGCTTCCTGATCATCCATCTGCTGATCGAGTGCCTCCTGCGCCTCAGGTCGATGCTCCCAATCAAAGTGGATCGCTTTATGCGCTTCAAAGGGGCCAGACAACGTATGGACAGTCCCAGGAGGGATCAGTAATACATCCCCTTTTTGATATGGAAGGGATGACTCGCCAATTGTAAGGCTGCCACGTCCCTTTTCAATCCACACCAATTCATGATCGAAAATGATTCGCGGTACCATATGCAAAGCTTGAAGCATATGATGCGCATAGCGGACATAAGGCCGTATGGGTTGTTTTTGCAATAGTTGCATGAATGGCAGCATAAGTGCTCTCCCACGGCCATAGGCCAAATGATGTTAACCAACTTTAAATCTCTATTTCTGTCGTAAATACATACGTCCCTGATCCTACTTGATCTATGACATAGTATGAACCGCTACCATCCAAAGCAGCTGTGATTTCCTGCCCATCCATGCGAAGAATATCTCCGCACTTAGGGACATACACGGTTGCTTCAGGACCAACGGGAATGGTTACTTTTAAAGTTATTCCATGATTAGCTGTGTCGTTGATCCAATGCGCGGCAATCATCCCATAATTGCACTTCAAGGATGCTTCGGTTTCAGCCAAATCCGTTGGCAAGTACGGCTTGATCTCGAAGGAGTCATACCCCGGCGATGTCGGTGAAATCCCCGCAAGTGAACGGGTCAGCCATTCCTTGGCGTGTCCCATCATGCAATGATTTTGCGAACGAACCATGTCCCAATATTCGGGCAACGTTGTGGCACCTTGGCTTACAAAGTACAAGTAGCTTGGCTGCGTTTTATTCGTGACCATTTTATAGACAATATCATTACGGCCTTGGTCCGCCAGTACGGTTAACATCTGCTTGAGCGCAACTTCACCTGTACTCAAATGAAAGTCTGTCGCTTCGATTGCTTGGACAAGCAAATCTACAGACCGCGGAACATATCGCTCTTCGACCAATTCACTAAATAACGCGCAAGCATAGCTCGCTTGACTGCCTGAACCGTAGATACCCGTCGCCACATCATAATAAGCATGATTAAAAGCTGCCTGAATATCCGCTGCCAGATCCATATAGTAAGCTGCATCTTCAGCTTGCCCTAGGACGCCTGCTATTTGAGCCACAGTATTCACAATTCGGAAATAAGCACACGTAGCCACAAAGTCGGTAGGTGTCGAGGTATCATAGGCTCCCCATTCACCAATCTGAGCATAACCGATAAGAAGATGGTCTGTCGTTTGGCTTTTCAGATAAGCAACATAGGCCTTCATGTTCGGATAAGCTTGCTGCAGAATCGTCCAATCCCCATACACCTGGTAGATCTGCCATGGCGTCAGGATCAGTGCACCGCCCCAGTTTGGATCTTTGTACAGAAACGTAATGCGCTGGTATTCAGGAGCAATCGCTATCGCTTCTCCGCTATCCTCTTGCGAATCCATCATATCCTTGGTAAATTTCTTCATCCATGCCTGAATATCAAAGGTGGACGAAATGGAATTGAACATAAACTGACTAACTTCGGCCCATCCTAATTTCTCCATATGTGGGCAATCTGTTAGAACACTGTACATGTTACTCTCAATTGCACGTGTAATTATGGTATCGATCGTGTTAATATCCTCGCTTGACGTTCGGAATGTGCCAACCATCTCATTCTCTGTTCGCAGCAGATGGTTCATGAAATGAGACACATCCGGAACCCAGTCAGCCAGCTCCCTACTTAGTTCGACTTCTAAATAGCGATATCCTTGGTATGAAAAAGTTGGCTGCCACCGCTCTTCTCCTTTGCCGCTTAGCACATAGCTATTGTAAACAATTCCCCACTCGATGTATTGTATGCCACTATGAGGATCGGCTCCGCCTTCGCTCGTTAGAACTTCCGCCGGATACAAGGTAATCTTGCTGCCAGCCATCTCAGGTGTGGTATTGGTTAAAATGATTTCGGGGATCCCGGCGCCATTCCTGCCCATATCCACAAGATAATTGCCACTCGCCAGCTTCGTAACCGATGCAGCTTGATAGCTTTCAGCTATTGTAATAGGGGGACATTCTCTAGCTGATAGCCTGCCCATCGGCGGCTCCATCATTTGCACGGGTTGCCAGTTGTCCCTGGCTATGCCTGCACAATTCCAGCCTATCACTTCTTTCGTCGCATCATAGTCTTCACCGCCGAACCAGCCTGAGAATGTTGTCGGACTCTCCGTGAATACCCAACTCTCATCTGTAACCGTTGTGTCGACCGAGCCATCTTCGTACTTCACTTCCATTTGCGCGATCGTTTTCAATCTTCCGTACAAACCTTGCCACGAGGTGCTTAACTCAATGCCATCTGACTTCGTATAGCGGAGACGATCTCCCGTTTGTGTGCTGACTTCGGAATAATTACCGTACATGCCGTTGCCAAGCAAAATACCAATCGCATTATTCCCTGACTTCAAATGATCTGTTACATCGTAGGTCACGTAAAACACGGTATCTCTGCAATCACTTTCACCAGGTTCATAAAAGTGGTTACTCACTTTAGTACCATTCAAGTGAGCCTCGAACAGCCCCAATCCACTGATATAGAGTCTGGCTTCAGCAATTCTTTTACCCGACGCTGCCTCAAACTCTTTCACGAACATAGGAACCACAGAACGATTACCTTCCCACGTCTCTCCCTGTCCGATCCATTTACCAGCCCAATCGATTTGATGAAGAAGCCCCGCTTCCCATTGGGAAGCTTCACTCCAGTCTGACACTTCGCCGGCTTCATTCCATGCCCGAACTTTCCAATATACCCTTTGCCTCGAAGCTAATTCGATTCCGCTATAGAGAATGTTACTAGTCGCGCTTCCCGCTACTTTACCTGAATCCCACATGTCGCCAATATCATCTTGGAGTTTGGCCTTGGTAGACGCCACTAGAATTTGATAACAGCCTTGACGCTGGTTTCGAGCAGAAGCTTCGATAATATAGCTTAATAGGGGAGCTGCTGTTTCCACCCCCAGTGGATTTACCATTGCATTCGTTCTTAGGTTCGTTAGCTGCCAAGCTAGATTCATGCTTTTTCCTCCTTCGTCGTCTCCCATTGTTCGTACCTCTATCTTATGAGAAAACGCTCAAAGAGAGGGAGAACGAAATCGACGGTAAAGGTGGACTTTTTGGACTTTTAATTTGCTCCGCCGGCCGCGTGTAAGTCGATTTTATCGACTTACGTGTGCGCATTTGCCATCAATGGCCCTTCTAATGCAAAAAGACGGTTTCTGATTCAGCATCGAATTAATAACCGTCTTTATGGTTTGTTATTGCCAATCTCCAAGTTACACGGCTGGAAGTTCTCTCACCCGACTAACTGCAACACTGCACGCCGCTGGTACTCGAATATCGAGTTCTACACTTGCGGGCGCTGTAATAACCAGCGAAGCAATCTCCCCCTTCTCTGCTTTCCAAGCGACATCGATACACCCGCCTTGCGGCAGCGGAACCGTTCCACTCGCCCAACTTAAATCGCCGATCATGGGTTCGACGATCACTTTCGCCCACCCTGGTGCAGCAGGACGCACGCCTAGCACATAAGCGCCGAGGAAATATCCCGGAGCAGCCGACCAAGCGTGGCAATGACTGCGCGTCAGAACATTCTCATTCGCACGATTCATCGTCGTGTGACCATACATTTCCCAGCATGTCGTCGCTTCATTATCGAGCATAAAGCCGAAGTTCTCACGCATGTCATCGAGCATCCATTGTACGTTGCCCGATTTCATCAGCGTCTCGTAATAGAAGAACGACATGAAGGGGCTTCCGATCGGTACGAATCCATCTGGCGTGGCGGTCAAGTATTCACTTAATCTTGCAGCTCGCTCTCCTCCCGCAACGCCGACTAGCAGCACCATGACTTGCGTCTGCATACTGAAGATCGTCGAGCGGCGACCTCCTGGATGAATACAATCGAGATAGGCGCCGCGTTCCTCACTCCAGAGATGCCGATTAATCGCTGTTTTCACTCTGACAGCGAACTCCGCACATACTGTCCCCTGTTCAGGCAAACCAGCGAACGCTGCCATGGCTGCCGTTTCTTCCAGTGCCTTCACCAGCATCACATTTTGATGTGTGACAATACCATCATTAGGTTGATCCATCGGTGCCCAGTCAAGTAGGTTCCAGCCCTTCATGTCCAATAAATCATCGGCGTTGACACGCTCCAGATACGCCTCCAACGTCAGCAGCATTTTCGGCAGCATATCGGCAGACATACTGACGATTAAATTCTTTTTCATATCTAATACCCCCGCTCATAAATTTGTTTTACAAGCTAATTGTAAACGTTTTCTTGTCATTCTGTCTTTGCTCGATTCTCTTCAGTTTTTGTTCTTTTTTCAGATCTATTTCATCCATTCGCTCCCTTCACGATAAACTCTGAAGAATCCTTCTACCCCTTAACAGCTCCTCCCACAATCCCTTTAATAAAATAGTACTTTCAGTAACTTCATTGCAGCGTTGACATATACATCTTTCTCAATATGACCTATTGCTTTGGAAATTTCAATGAACCCGCATGCAGCTACAGCACATCAGACCAAATCCAACTAAAAGAAAAAATTTTACTCTTTTTGAACTCCAAGAAGTAGAACACAGTCTAAGAAGTATTGTTTTCAGGAATTGACACATTGGAGGATTTATCAACATGAAGGAAATCAAACAAAATCATCGGCTTTATATGCCTGGATTGGATGGGATCAGGGCGCTCGCAGTTCTTGCTGTAATTAGCTATCATCTCAACTGGGGATGGGCCTCAGGGGGATTCTTAGGGGTAAGTGTATTTTTTGTACTCTCCGGTTACCTGATTACGGATATGCTGCTTGAAGAGCGCAAGAATAAACAACGTATCGATCTAAAAAGGTTTTGGATTCGTCGCATCCGCAGATTGCTTCCGGCAATGGTGGCTATGATAGTTGCTGTTGCCGTCTATTTAGCAATTACGGATATCCCGAGGTTAATTGYCATACAGGGGGATATTTGGTCGGCGTTAACATATACAAGCAACTGGTACAACATTTTTCACCACATCTCTTACTTCGAGAGCTTCGGACCTCCTTCGCCTATAGGGCATCTTTGGTCGCTCGCCATTGAAGAGCAATTTTATTTATTATGGCCGCTGCTTGTCATTGGCCTAAGTCGTTTCTTTAGCCCAACACGCGGTAAGTTTGTTTTACTTACACTCGCCGGAGCCATTCTTTCTTTCGTCGCAATGGTGCTTTTATATGAACCTGGCACGGACCCAAGCCGAGTCTATTACGGAACGGACACAAGGGCATTCGGGCTTTTGATCGGTGCATCCCTTGCATTTCTATGGCCAAGTAGTAAACTTGCCCAACCTAACTTACGCAAACATCGTTTGTGGATAGATATGACGGGTGTAATTGGACTATTAATTGTTATCTACATGTTAATTCGAACCGGAGAATACGATCAATCGCTGTACACCGGTGGTATGCTCATCCTTTCCTTCGTATCATCATTCGTTATAGCAGCGGCAGCAAGCCCATCTACCTTGGTTAGCAAAATTCTCGGCTGGAAGGCTCTACGCTGGATCGGTAAACGTTCTTACTCCATTTACCTTTGGCATTATCCTGTGATCATCATAACGAATCCAATTAGTTCGAATACGGATACAAACTACTTTCTCCTCATGATTCAGCTCACGCTGAGTATCGGATTAGCTGCATGGTCCTACTCCTTCATTGAATCCCCATTTAGAACTGGTAATTGGGGCATTTGGTCCAAAATGATCAAATTTCGGTCGAATGGGATGATAACCCAGCATCCACTTAAGTTCTTAGTTAGAACCGTACCGCTAGTCCTACTTATGCTGATCTGCGTTTCCAAAATCATAAATCTGAGCAGCACTGAGGTTGTAGTCTCTTCCCAAAGTTTGACGAAATTAACTGCGATTGCCTCGCCTGCGACTCAATCACCTGAATTATCGAGCGAAGTCCTGACTTCTTCTCCTGTCGTTAACCAACCGCCAGAAACGACAAGCCCTGTCCCGACATCTACACCTAGAGGAAAGACTTCGGTTGCTTTGACAAGTCCTCCTACACCAACAGCATCACCAAAAGCTGACAATTCACCTGCACGGACAAGTCCCGTCCCGACGGTACCTAAAGTTGAGAATCCAGCTGGGCTCACCAGCCCTAGTCCTGCCCCAACGGCATCGCCTAAAGCTGAGAATTCAAATGTATTGACAGACCCTACCCTAGTGAACGCTTCTGGCACTTATAATCCTGTTCTGTTAACCCCAAGTGTCACAGCTATCCGGGATTCCGTCATGCTGGGCGCTGCTCCAGTTTTGGAGAAAATGATTTCAGGGATTACCGTAGACGGGAAAGTCAGTCGGCAACTATCGCAAGCTCCTGACATCATCCAGCAATTCAAAGCCGAGAACAAATTAAATCCAATTGTCGTTATTCACCTCGGTACGAATGGACCTTTTACCTCGGAACAGCTTGATATTCTGCTCGAGACGATTGGAGAAAACCGCAAGATTATTCTCATCAATACACGAGTGCCCAAAAAATGGGAATATGTGGTAAATGGCACTTTAGCCAGTGTTAGTAGAGGGCATGCGAATGTCAAACTCGTCGACTGGTATTCCTATAGTGCAAATAAGGCGGATTGGTTTGTCAGTGATGGTGTCCACTTAACAGGTAAGGGTGCTGAAGCTTACGCTAAGCTTATTCTAGATGCTGTTACAGCTTTGAGTAATTTAGAGCTACAAAAAAAATAAGAGGCGGGCTTAGCCCTACCTCTTATCACAAATTATCATGTCTTCATAAGTCCTTTCAGCATATCCCTGTACATACCCGGTGTGATACTCTCCATTTTCTTAAACGTTCGGATAAAGGTATTGCTGCTGAAGAAACCAACCTGCTCTGCGATATCTTTAATGGGAAGCTCACTATCTGCGAGCAGATTTTTCGCTGCATGTATTCTTGCCTTATTCAAAGCATCCAATAAAGTGTCTTTGGTGTGCTCTTTATATACACGGGTCAAATAGACCGGATTCATACCAAAATGCTCAGCGATAGCGGCCACGCCAAGATTAGCTTCCTGGTAGTGTGACTGGATGTAGGCTGTCAGATCGTCCACAAGACCGGAAGGTCGGTTCTTTTTCTGACTAAGATCGTTGGTAATCTGCCTCAAAATATCGGACAAACCTTTTTGAATATCGTTCACATTCTCACATTCCAATAATCGCCATAAGGACTTTTGATGATCTGTCATGGAAACACGGCTATAGTCTGCTTCGTACAAAGCTTTCATCACGGTCCCAGCCATATCGAAGAGAAAGCATCGGACCATCTCGATGGGCAGAAGCTTATGAGCATGCATAGCGTCAAATACCTCGTCGAGAATGCCAAGCGCTAACACGGATTCCCCTGCTTTAATCGCGGTGATCAGCCGTTGTTCCTTTTCCCACGTAAACCAATAGTCAGGTTCATGACTTTGCAGCTGCTCGTATTGAATAATTTCCGTACTTCCCATCAGCATCTTGTACTCCATGGCTTTCCAAGCTTCTTGATAAGCCATCGGAATACCGCTGGTCGACAGATGAATACGGCTTATTGCCGTTGTAAAATGAATATTGAACTTCGTCTCGATGACTTGTCGCGCCTCACCAATCAGTCGGTAAAGTTCCTCTTGTACCTCTTCATCCGATCCATCTTGCACATTAATCAGTAACGCCAACATATCGTCCAAATCCGTCGTATAGGCGAGGTGTTGCTGCCTGCACATCTCTTCGACGATATTGCCGACGATCATTTGAACAAATTTCCGCTGGCTCTCATTATCGGCATGCTGGCTTTTGAACATTTCCGAATAATCTTCAATATTGATAAGCAGAACGGCATAACGTTCGCCAACAAAGGTGATGCCGTGCGTTTCTAAGGCTTCACTCAGCGGGAAATTCATTTCCAGCCGCCCCTTCATCAAACGCTCAAATAAATAATTGCGCAGCACTTTATTTTGCTGATCAAGTGCATGAAAGATAAGCGAATACTCATTCTTAACTTCAGCTATTGAAAACTGAGCTTGGCTTGAAAGCGATCGAACAAGTTTGTTAACGGGGTGGTAGCTGCGTCTCGCCAGCATATAAGCCGTCGCCGCACCGATCATCAGCGTAGCCAGAAGCCCAACAATCGTCAGATTACGAATATAGGAAGATTTCTCTTGAAATACTTTTACAGGCAGCACGGATATATATTTCAGCCTGGCGCTATCAGAGGATATGTAGGATACGGCCATCTCTTCCCCATCCCAAGTTTCATAGACCGTACCACTCTTCCCAGACAGTTGGCCATAGGAAATAGAAGAAGGCAGACGAATATCCTCTTTGGTAGACGCCAGGACACCGTTTTCTTCATTAAGAATAAAAACAGATCCTTGATTAATCCAATTTACTTTCTGAATCGGTTCTTGGAATCGTTCCAACTCCAATACGGACACACTCGTTGCAAGCGACTCTCCCCGGTCTTCTGCCGGCAGTGATCGCATGTAAAGAATAGCCTGTTTGGTTACGCCAATATCATTCGTGTACGGATAAACAACCAGATCTCCCATATACTTGTGGTTCAGGAGGGAATACCATTCATTCTTCGCGTTATTGCTCGTCGCATGATGCGTTTGAAAGTAATCGTCAGGATCGTAGACAGCGCTTTGCGAGAGAAGAAAGTTACCTTTTCTAAAATAAATATAAGAATCCGCGACCATCTCGTGCGCCACTGTTAAGTTTTTAAACTCATTTAATGCCAACGTAATCGAGTACCTCGTTTGTTCAGTCAACGGCTGTTCAGCATAAAGCAGCCCCCTGACCTGAGGCAGGAAGGCAACTTGTACACTCATTCGATTAATGCTATCCATTTGCCCATCCAGAACTTGTTTGACTTGCTCAAGAAGTGCCGCATTCGCACGATTGATCTCTGTCTCCACCAGTTGCCGGACTTGCACGTACACAAAAAAACCAATCAAAATAGGAATCAGCAGGATGAGGGAATAGGAGAGAAACCATGACCACAAGATGCTCCAACGATTAAATCTGATTATTCTCTTCAATTCGATCACCCCCGTTCCTCTAGCATTCTATTACTCTTTGATAGCCCCGACCATGACTCCCTTTGCAAAGTACTTTTGCAAAAATGGATATACCAACAGAATCGGCACGGTAGCAACCACGATCGTAGCATATTTAATACTCTCGCCAACCGAGAATTTATCATCTGCTCCCATCATGGAATCCACACTATTCTGCAGAAGAATCTCTCGCATAATGAGTTGGAGTGGATACCATTCACGATCCCGCAAATAAATCATTGCTGGGAACCATGAATTCCAGTGTCCCACACCGTAAAACAAAATCATAACGGCAATTGCCGGCATCGATAAAGGGACGACGATGCGAAATAAAGTCGTAAATTCTCCGGCGCCATCCATTTTAGCTGATTCAAGCAAGCTTTCAGGGATAGCCGCAAACGACGTTCGCAGCACAATTAAATTCCATGTGGATATAGCTGTTGGCAAAACAAGGGCAAGCAAGTTGTTCCCTAGATGGAGTGTATTATACACGAGCAAATAAGTGGGAATCAAACCGCCAGAGAAAAACATCGTAAACACGATACCGATCATGATCGGACGACCAAACATCAGCGCTTTGCGTGATAACGCATAGGCAGCAAGTGATGTTAAGAATACATTGAGAATCGTTCCACCAACGACAATCATCAGCGTATTCCGGTATCCAGAAACAATATTCGGATTCGACAGCACCATTTTATAAGCCTCGAATTGAAAGCCAAGTGGTTTAAATAATAAACCATTATGACTCATAAGCAAATCTGAGTTGCTAAACGAAGCCGCAATCACATATAGGAACGGATACGCTGTGACAATGATGAATAAACACATTAAAGCGACATTACAAGCATCGAATACGATAGATCCGTATGATTTTTTATGCATGATCATTCTAACCTCCCTTCTATCTACGGTTTACCATAAACTCGTTTCGTTCAGTTTACGGCTAATATAATTGGCACTTATGAGCAAAGTGAAGTTGATGAGTGATTGGAACAAGCCAACTGCGGTTGTAAAGCTGTATTCAAAGCTGCCTCCCAATCCCTGCCGATACACGAAGGAATTGATGACATCAGCTGTTTCATACGTATTTGGGTTATACAGCAAGACGATCTTCTCAAAGCCAACATCCATCATATGACCGATTTGTAAAATAAACAGGATAACAATAACGGGAAGAATTCCAGGGATCGTAATCGTCCATAGCTTGCGGAACCGCCCCGCCCCGTCTACCGTCGCAGCTTCATACTGCTCAGGGTTAATGCCAGACAATGCGGCTAGATAAATGATAGAGCCCCAACCTACCTGCTGCCAGATGCCCGATGTAACGAAGATCGTTCGGAAGTTGTCCGCATGTGCAAGCAGGGACGTTCTTTCTCCTCCCAGCCAGACAACGATATCGGTTATGATGCCATCTCTCGATGTGAATTGAGCAATCATGCCGCAGACAACAACTAGGGAGATGAAATGAGGCATATACGTGATGGTCTGAACGAGCTGTTTAAACCACTTTCGCGAAAGTTCATTTAATAATAGTGCGAGCAAGATTGGTGCGGGAAATGCGAACACCAACTGTAATAAGCTGATAGCAAGGGTATTGCGGATGACCCTCCAGAAGTAGTAACCCTGGAAAAAGTCTCGGAAATGATCAAATCCTACCCACGGACTGGCCCATACGCCTTTAGCCAAATCAAATTGCTTGAAAGCAATCACAGCGCCATACATGGGACCGTATTGAAAGATAACATAATAAAGGAGAACGGGAATGAGCATGATATAAATCGCTTTGTTCCGTACAATGTCTTTCATAGCAAGTCGGCAGAAGCCCGCAGCCGGGGGAGCCCCCAGTTTACGAACATCTGCCGCACTTGCTTGGTTCGTTTGCAAATGCGGCATATCCTACACCCTTTCCATGCTATCTCTTGTTGTAACGTTCTACCGATGCCTGCTGTAATTGAATGGCTTTCTCGATATTCATCTTCTTCAACTGATTAACGTATTGATCAAAGTTGTCGATGGGCTCTGAACCCATAATAAATTTCGTATACATCTCATCGCTGAATGTTCTTACTTCCGCCATGATTTTAGCCAACTGTTCCGATTCTTCTTGCGTAGCGCTTACAAGAGGCATTTTAACTTTATCTACGTTTTTCTCGAATTTCCCCCATACTTGGACGGCATCCTTCTGTTGTTGCAGTTCGTAGAACTGTTCCAGATAACGATCATCGTTAATTAAGCCGGGAGACGGGTAGTTGGCACGTGTATACTTGGTCATGGCTAGAGACACAGCCAGCTTATCCGGATTTTTCATAATCAAGTCCGTATATTTGGGATAGCCGTTTTCCATCTTATAGGTCGAACCTTCAATACCGAAAGTTTCCAGCATATGCCCCTCTTCACTGAACAAGAAGTCGAGCCATTTCACAGCCTCTTCCGGATGCTTATTTGCTGCCGTAATGGCTACACTTCCTTTGGAGCGATAATTAAAGTCTCTATTGACGAACTGCGGTTCGTCACCTTTCTTAAGTACCGGGTATTGTACGCCAACCAGATTATATTTAGGATCTTTCTCTACGCCAGCCTTCATGTAGACGCCAATGCTGCTGCCTGCAAACCCGAAAACCGTGCCGGATTTACCCGAAGTCATTTTAGCATCAAGTGTCTTCTTGTCATTGGCTCCGAAATCAGGATCGATCAAACCTTCCTTATACCATCCACGCAAAAAGTTCAGATAATCCTTATAGGCAGGCTCCATCGGACCGTATTTCACTTTGCCGTTATTTAGGTAGAAATCTCTCCCAATACCGAATGCGCCCGAGATGAAGTCATTGAGCTTATTGGGATCCGCTTTATCAATATAGGTCGTGTACGGCGCCGCCACGCCCTTTTTGCTTTTAAATACCCGCAACACGTTGGTCCATTCATCCAGCGTTTCGGGAACTGCCAGACCCAGTTCGTCCAGCCAATCTTTACGAATAAGGGGGCCGCTAAATGTATTCTTTTGGCCAATTCCAAGTGACGGAATGACATACATCGTCCCGTTGTCCGTCTTGACTTGCTTCGTAACCTCTGGGTGTTCGTTCAAATACTTCTTCAGATTAGGCGCGCTCTTATCTATCAGATCATTCAACTTAATAATAACCTTATCGTTAATGGCTTTCTCCGGGCCGCCTGGGTACGTTAACCAGTCATATTCAACCAAGTCAGGCAAATCTCTGGATGCAATTAATAGGTTGAACTGCTCTTTCTCGCTCCCCTGTGGCGGATGAGAGAAATCCGCATGAATACCCGTACGCTTCTCCAGTTCCTTATACATCTCTACCTCGCCTAACGTTTTGACGACGGATGCCGCATTCGGATTAAGCGGTGACCAATATTTATAACTGATCTTTTCCGTACTTTTTGCTGTTGCAGCGCTTTCACTTGTACTAGTAGATGTAGTACCTTGATTGGAACACCCAGCAGCTAGACTGCCAACCAAGAGACATGATAGCAGCAGGCTTGCCTTTTGGTTTCGTTTTGAACCTGATGACTTTTGATTTTGCATATTAATTTCATCCTCCCTATTTGCCCCCATGTAGCAGCGGTTACACATCTATCTTAGCTAGCCGGCTAGCGTTTAGAAATCAGCCATATCATGGATGCATCACCCAAAACCAACTTCTGCAATCATCCAATTCCCATCTACATCTTCTATTCGTGATTTCAACGTTCACATTATTGACAGTCTTCATTATGCACACGTAGAGTGAACTCTAGTATAGGATTTGAACGATATAGGAGTTGAACTGTGCATGAACAAACCAACGAAGCCGCACGTCGTGATCATTATGGCTGACCAATTACGTGCCGACCTAATCTCCCCCCAGTTCGCGCCTAATATCCACAAGCTATCGCAGGAGAGTTTCCGATTTAATCGTGCCTACTGCGCCTCTCCACTATGTGTTCCTGCTCGTGGATCCTTCTTTACGGGGCGGTATCCGAACCAAACCGGTTGTTTAATCAATCCTTGGGAGGAGCAAGATGCTGCTCATGGACATGTACGCAGCAACACACCCAATCTCTATCAGCTCCTTGAAAAAGACTGGGACAGCTGGCATACTGGCAAACAGCATCTGTTGACAGAGGATCGTTTCGATCAATCTGCACACTCTCAGACCCATTGGTTGCCGCTCGAAGGTCGATACGCCAAATATCTCAAAGAGCAAGGAAAACGAGCACCTGGCGGAGCTTCTTTCCAAGGACTTGTTCCAGAAATGGCAGGCGGAACGACTACCCGTGTGGCTGCCTACTCCATTCCCACGACAGGCCGATATGAAGAAGGATTTGACGCATTCTTCGATGGCTTCATCTTGAACGATACGCTGGATGCCTTGCAACAGCGGGATCAGACGAAGCCGCTGTTCCTGAGCGCTATGTTCCTGGCTCCCCATCCACCGTTGGATATTCCTGATCCGTGGTATTCTATGTATACCCAAGAAGATATTACGCTTCCGGACAATGTGGGCGAATGGGCGAAGAATCAGTCTCCCCTTCAGCTTTATAACCTGACCGGTGCAATCGGGGTACGTTACTCTCGAGAAGAGTGGTATCGGATATGGACCGTGTATGCCGGACTTGTCCGGCTGCTCGACGACTGCGTAGGACGAATCATCGAAGAACTGAAGACACAAGGGATCTATGACGATACACTTCTGATCTTCACTAGCGACCATGGCGAAATGCTTGGCTCCCACTGCTTATGGCAGAAAATGTGCATGTATGAAGAATCTGTACGTACGCCGTTATTCCTGAAATTCCCTGATGGATTCAAGTCTGAGACTTCGGATTCGGATGCACTTGTCAGTGCCATCGATATCGTACCGACGCTATGCGACTATCTAGACATTCCGATTCCTGAGGGCGTTGCAGGTACATCGTTATTACCGCTTGTGCATGGACAACAATTAAACCGTGAGCGTCTCTTCATCCAATTTGACGGTAACGGAGCCCGAGGCAATTTCCAGCGATGTGTAATCGAAGGAGATCATAAACTCATCGTGGATTGGTTTAAGGATGAAATATTTCTTGAATTGTATGATACGGCAAAGGATCCCCAAGAACGGGACAATCTCGCATTTCAAGATGTTCATCGAAATGGGATTCTTGCACTACTTGAACATATCAAAGAACACATGCGATCCACAGGTGATATATTGCAATTACCCGATGACGCGTATGCTATTTTTATCGCTAGATATGGGCCATTCTGTAAGTGAAATATAAGGCAGCAGAAACCGAACCAGCGGTCCTGCTGCCTTTCTCCTATTTGTCCTTCCTATAATACAACGGGGCATGTCCCGTCACCAATTTGAAAACTCTGCCAAAATGCGTTACACTGCCGAAGCCGACCTTTCTGGCAATCATACTTACTTTCAGCGAAGTTTGCTCCAAGAGCTTTTTCGCTTCCTTAATCCTAACGCTGTTCAAATATTCCACGAACGTAAACCCCGTTGCTTCTTTGAAAAATCGGCTTAAATAATAGGGACTTACATAAAATTTCTCCGCCAACAGATGCAGCGGCAGATCCTGCATGTAATGGGTGTTCATATAACGAACAACCTCTAAGATTCTCTCGTGCATAGGGCTTGGCGTATCCAATGGCTCTATCGCGTTCTGCTTAACATGCCGACAGCAAATAATGAGCAGCTGCAGCACCAACGTCTGCGCAAACATCTCGAAGCCAGGCTTCTTTTCCTGCATTTCCTGCATAATGCTTTGAGCAACCGACTCGATCGCAATCTTGTCTTGCAGTGGACATTTTATGATGAAGTAGGCATGCTCAAAAAGGGGCTGAAAGATATCCCGATAGGCACCATTCACCGAGGTCATCTGGCTCTCATGAATATTCACAATGAGCCGCTCATGCTTCGGCATTTCCGTATTGGTGGTTCGATGAAGGATATTCGGAGAAATGATGACAACATCCCCTTCTTCGATGATCATCGTCCTGTCCTTTATAAAAAACGTCCGTTTGCCGGACATCAAATAGAAGATTTCGTAGGTACTGTGAAAATGGTTAACCGGCATATTGTGACTTAAGGCTTTGCGATAAGATACGGAGAAGGAACCTTCGCCGTTATCGAATTGAAAATCTTCCATGTTCTACTCGCCTTTCACTCCGTTTGCCATTTATTATACGCCTCTCCTCATATCCTGCAAGATATAAGAAGAAATTGCGTATTTCCGCAAAAAATGTACATTTTCCTCTGCTAAGATAAGCTTAAGTAGATTGAAGGAGGAATAAACGAAGATGCAAACTTCAGAAAACAACATCCAAATAAATAACACGACCCAAGAAGCATTAACTCCCCTCCAATGGGCGGAGAAGGCATGCGAAGCGTTAATGGCCAAATTTGAGCCCGAACAGCTTCCGCCAGATCGGTTTCATTATCATCAAGGTGTTTTCCTATCAGGTATGGAGAAATGTTGGCGGGAAACGAACGACGATAAATACTATACGTATATCAAACGTTGGGTGGATAGCCAGATCCTTGCTGACGGCAGCATCAAGAAGTACAATCCGGAAGAGCTGGATGATATCCAGCCTGGCGTGCTGCTCTTTAATCTGTATGAGAAAACTGGCGATGAACGGTATAAGAAAGCCTTGCACACATTGGTTCCCCTATTAAAAGCATGGAAAACCAATCCATCCGGCGGTTTCTGGCATAAGGAACGTTATCCGAATCAAATGTGGCTGGACGGCCTATACATGGCGGGGCCGATTGCTACGCAGTTCGGTAAAACCTTCGACGAAACTGCGTATTTTGACATGATGACCTATCAAGCTATTCTCATGGAGAAGCATACCAAGGACCCTAACACCGGTCTGCTTTACCACGGATGGGATGAAACTAAAGCTGCAGCTTGGGCTGATCCTGTAACAGGCTTGGCACCAGAATTCTGGGGACGCGCGATCGGCTGGTATCCTGTTGCTTTGTTGGAAATGTTCGAGTACCTTCCTGCGGACCACAAAGATAAAGCTGAGTTAACGAGCATTCTTCAAGACCTGCTCATCGCTTTGATCCCATTCCAAGATGCCGCGACAGGCTTATGGTATCAGGTTGTGGATAAAGGTGACATGGCGGATAATTGGCTGGAAAACTCCTGCACCGCTTTATATGTGCATGCCATTGCCAAAGCTGTACGATTCGGCTATTTGGATGCGAAGTATTTGACCTATGCATGGAAAGGCTATCAAGGCGTCATCGATACGCTGAAGTTTGATGAGAACGGTCATGTGATCATTGGCCAGATCTGTATCGGTACGGGAATCGGGGACTACGCTCACTACATCGCCCGTCCTACAAGCGAGAACGATTTGCACGGCGCTGGTGCATTTATCCTGATGTGTGTGGAAATGAGCTTAGCGGCGCAGGAGTAATCTCTTTGTAGAAAGCTGAAGCTTGTAAAGAGCGCAGGAAGCGCATTCTAACCTGGCAAAGATGCGAAAGTACACTTATTCTCGGCGAGAATAGCTAAACATAGAGAAATTAGTGCAAAAAAGCATCCTTTAAGCCCGAATAGGTGCCAAAATCAGGAATCCGACAAAAATAGTTGCACATTTGCAAGCATTTCAGTTAGTGCGGGTAATTGGGTAAAAAAGGTTGCACTTTTGCATCTTTCACAGCAGTATGCGATATGCAAAGAGGGTGCCCCGCCACATTCCTGGCTTGGGGCACCCTCTTTTACTTACTAAATAGTTAATAATTTCTTTACTTCTCATAATCTAGCATTTCCTTTATACTAAAAGACGAACTTATTAACCATTGTTCTATTCATATAGAGGAGGAATATTTAACACATGAAAAAAACATTTACTACCCGCCTTACGGCTATGGCGCTTGTAACCGTTCTCACTGGCTCCTTCGCTAGCAGTCTAGCATTTGCCGAAACAACCGTACCAACAACTTCACCTATTTCAATGAAATCCGATATGCGTCTTGCCATTGATAACGGTGTTGTGGAGGGTTACGGAGATACAGACTACCGTGGTGCAAATGCAGCTACTCGCGCTGAAGTGGTAACGATGATTAACCGTGCTGCCAAGCTGCAAAGTGCTGATTCGAGTACAGTAACATTCACGGACATTGCGACTTGGCAAAAACAAGCGGTTGCGAATGCCGTTGCTGCTAAACTGATTAGCGGCTTTGCTGATGGTACCTTTCATCCGAATGCTTCTGTGACTCGTCAAGAGCTAGCTGAGTTAATTGTGAAAGTCGTAACTGGCGGCAAACTGCCACAAGTAAATGAGAATGTGTTGAACTACTTCAAAGACTCCGCATCGATAGCCAAAGACTCCCGCCCATATGTCGCTTATGCCGTCATTAGCGGAATTTTCACACCTACACTCGACGGTAACTTCAATCCTACTGCTGAAGTAACGCGCGATGAAGTCGCTAAGGCGCTTAAACCTATTTTATTTAAAGTGGTTGATATTTTAACAACGAACGATATTCACGGTAAAATCGAAGTCGGCTTCGATAAAAAGCGCAACCAAGGTCAAGGCGGTATCGAAACATTAGGCGGTATCGTGTCGGATTTCCGTGCTGTGAATCCMAAAGGAACCGTCGTAGTTGACGGCGGAGATGCGTGGCAAGGTACGCTGATTTCCAATACAACGAATGGCCAATCCGTGATGGATACGATGGCGCAAGTACAATATGATGCTGCAGCTATCGGTAATCACGAGTTCGACTTCGGCCGTGACGTTCTGATCGATAATATTAAGAGGGCTAAATTCCCTATCCTTGGCGCTAATATTATCGATGATCAAACAGGTAAACGCGTGGACTGGACACAGCCCTATGTCATAGTTGAAAAAGATGGCCTGAAAATCGGCATCATCGGCTTCGCAACGCCACAAACGACGACAACTACAAAATCAACGAACATCGAAGGCCTTTCTTTTGTAAATCCAGTTCCTTTGGCCAAAGAATTATCAGCCGAGCTTCGCGCTAAAGGTGTGGATATCATCATGGTTACCTCCCACCTCCCAGGTGAGCAAAACCAGAAATCCGCTGAAATCATCAGCGAGCTTGCTGATCTTGCAAAAGGCACTGGAAATGGCACCTTAGATGCGATTGTTGGTGGTCACTCCCACATGCGTGTAGCCGGAATCGTAAATGGCATTCCCGTTGTTGAGGCTCAAAGCTGGCTTTATGCAGTTGGACACATTCAACTCTTTGTAGACAAATCCACCAAGCAAGTTGTATCCTCCAATGCAAGCTTGCTAGAAACATACACAAACCTAACGACAGCTGACGCGAATATTCACCAAACGGTCGAAGACTATAAAGCCAAAATTTCGGGCAAATCCGGCGAAGTAGAAGTCGTAGTTGCAGAGCCGCTAAATCGTAAATCTTTCCGCTTCGAAGCGAATGGCGGGGCTGATCGCGATGGCGCAACACAGTTAGGCAACAGCATCACAGATGCTATGCGTGCTTCTGAGAAATCCGATATTGCTTTCACGAATATTGGCGGTATTCGCACGGATATTGACAAAGGCGAGCTAACTTATAGCGAAATGTTCGAAGTACTCCCTTTTGGCAATTACAACGTAACGGGTACTATGACTGCTGCACAAATCAAAAAAGCTCTCGAAGTTACGGACAAGTATACAAGTCTGCCGGCTATTCAATTCTCAGGTTTGAAGGTTGAATGGGATAATACGAAGCCGCTTGGTGAGAAGTACTCCAAAATCACTTTGGCAGATGGCACTCCAATCTATGTCGATGGCAAGTTCAATACCGACCGTACGTTCAAAGTAACAACCAATGATTTCATGGCTACTGGCACAGGCGATGGCTTTACGGTATTTGATGAAGTGAAGGATTGGAAAGATGGTGCCATCATGCTGGACGCTTGGGTGAATCATGTCAATTCCCTGAAGGCTGCGGGTAAAGAGCTATCTGTCCAAGATGATGGTCGCGATGTGCGTTTGGATCTAAAGAAATAAGCTATCATTCAATCATTAATCTCATAAAATAAAAAAGGCCTTTTGCCCGCATCCAGCGATGGATAGGGTGAAAGGTCTTTCTACTTTTTAAACGTGCAAATCTCGTTTCTTAAAGGAAACATACGTAACAACCGTTAACAGGACAATGAGGACTGTGGAGATAACGACATACACGGCATCAAATCCACCGCCATACATGATAGTTTTCGCCTCATAGAATTTAAACGGGGTTACATATTTCAAGAATGCCAGCTTATCGTTGAAATCAATGGCAATGGATAAGATAAACGTGATGAGCATGATGCCTGTTGCCAGCGAAGCTGCTTTTTTGGAATTCCGATTAACGGCTGCAATGGATGTTCCGATGACTAGAAAGAGTAGCTGTAGAATAAACATACCTAGCATGACGATCGAGATATCCCCGTTGACGGCCTCACCTTTACTATAAGCCCCAACAATCAACATGCTCGAAATCCATGACACGAGGTTAAAAATAAGTATGTTCACTAAAGCGCTTAGCAGCTTCCAAGTGATGATTTGATGCCTGGACAAAGGCTTCACGAATAGGAACTCTGCCGTCTTGTCCCGCTCTTCCTTCGCGATGATATTCGCGCCCAGCATTGCCGCATGGATCGTTGCCATTAACAAGAAATACAGCACCAAGATCCCAAAATAACCGCTAGCCTTCGATAAATCTAACGCGCCGCCGCCCATAATCACTTGGAGTGACTTCGGCATTTCCGCCATAAGATCATTAATCTGTCCGTTCGCTGCCGTTGCTTGATACTTGTTCATGCCGCTTGCGATTAGAAAAATGAGTCCTAGACTCCAAAAAATCATCGATTTCCGATACGTTTTCAGTTCTCGCCAAAAAATATTCACGTGCTGTTCCCTCCTCTCACCCGCATTTATACGGTATGAACATCCTTTTTCGTGTAGATGAAGTAGCTGGCCGCAATCGAAATGACGATAATCGCGATGGCTGCGATGACATAGGAGGCTTCATAGGTGGCATGCTCAAGCATGTATGTCCCGTTAAAGTATTTGAATGGCGAGAAATAACGTTTGGCCCCCTCCMCATCTACGGCAACGATCATTCCGATAACGAAAAAGGCAAACACCGTACCTAGACTGACAGATAACACGGCTTTAATTTTAGAAAATACGACGGAAATGATGAATCCTATAGCAAGGAACATCAACTGGATAAACAGCAAAGTGAGGGAAATCAATAGAAATGTGCTCACATCAAAATCGACCGTTTTGACTTGAAGCGCCATTAGATAGGCTGCAGCGATATAAATCACGCACGTAATGACTAAAGAAGTAACAGCCGCTAATAGCTTGGAAGTAACAATTTTCGTACGTGTTACGGGCTTCGTAAGCAGAAAGTCTGCTGTTTTCTCGCGCATTTCTTTCGAGAGTATAGACGTTCCCAGAACCATGGCTTGAATGGCTCCGCAAAGCGTAATGTACATAAAGATGTACACATAGAAACCGAGTAGGGTACCAAACGTTTCGATTTGAATGCCAAGCGCTTTCCTTACCCCTTCTGGATACCCTTCTAAGATGGAAGAAAACTCAGCAAAATCCTTAGAAACCGATGGAAAAAGGGACAGGAATAAGACGATGACCGCAATTAAGGAGCACGTCCACGTGATCGTGGATTTCCGATAGGCTCTCAATTCATGAAGGTATATATTCATTCCACTTTAAGCCTCCTTCTCATAGTAGTGCATAAAGATCTCCTCTAAATCAGGCTCTTCGATCCACAGATTATCGATTTCAATTTCGGCAATTTTTCGCATGACTTGATTAATATTGCCTTTGAATAAGAAGCTCGTCGTCTGGCCTTGGACATCAATGTTATTGACTCCGGTCATCTTGAAAAAGTTAGGGTCGAGCGCTTGTGCCGTATCCACTTTAAATCGCTTGAAATTGTTTTCCTTTAAGGTGCTGATCTTCTCAACCGTTACAATTCTACCTTCCTTAATAATCGCGACGCGATCGCATAATCTCTGAACTTCACTCAATATATGAGAGGAAAAAAGAATCGTGGCTCCTCTTTGATTCTGTTGTTCGAGCAATTCGAAAAACTTCTGCTGCATGAGCGGGTCAAGTCCACTTGTCGGTTCATCCAGAATAATAAGCTTAGGATCATGCAGCAGCCCTTGAACGATGCCTACTTTCTTTTTGTTCCCCAGAGATAGATCATCAATTTTCTTCGTAACGTCCAGATCCATAATTTCAGCAAGCTCTTTGATTCTCTTCGTGCAATCCTTCTTGTAAAAGCTGGCTGAATACTTGAGTAGGTCGATTACTTTCATGTTGTCATAATAAAAAACTTCCGAAGGCAAGTAGCCGATCTCTTTCTTTATTTCAGGCGCAAACTGGATGCAGTCTTTTCCAAAAATTTTGGCACTGCCGCTTGTTGGAAAAATCAGAGACAGCAGCGTTCGAATCGTTGTTGATTTCCCTGCCCCATTCGGTCCAATAAAACCAAAGATCTCCCCTTCTTCGATTGAAAAACTAACATCGGTAATACCTCTTGCGTTCCCATAGGTTTTGGTCAAATTATTGATTTCAATAGCATGCATGGTATAGCCTCCTTATAACATTTATGTAACATTTTGGGTTGACGGCATGCAAAAAGAAGCCCTAAGAGCAGAGAATCTCTACTCTCGGACTTCTTTACATAAGAAGGCGAGTGTGCGGTTCTCTCTCAATGCACTTACGAGGTTAGCTGTCGGATTCGGACTTGAGAGCGTCCTACCTAATGCTTGCGAGCATCAGGATTCACCCCATGAAGCCAAGTATTGCTTGAACGGCTTCGATTGGTTCCCCCGTTTCCCCTACTGGGAATTAAGTGGTTTCTTTTCACATAGAATCAACTTGTCGTAATGAATCTTACGCCGTTCTTTATCGATTGTAAAACGTAGATTCGCCTTTAATTATTGCTTATTTGACTTTGGTAGTCGATGAAAGCGCATACATATAGGAGTGTCGTTGATTATCCCATACTTTGCTACTTATTAATGCTCTTTAGGAGATGAAGCTCTATAGACCTAGGAAACCTACGTGCTGTAGAGCCGCCGATACTCCTGTGGTGTCATTCCGGTATGCTCTCGGAAGCGCGCAATAAAGTAGCTGCTCTGGGAAAATCCGACATGCTCAGCCACTTGCTTAATCGTCCATTCGGTAGACATGAGCAGTTGTTTAGCTACAACCAGACGACATTCGAACAGCCACTCGACCGGAGTCCGCCCCATCACTTCGTGAAACATTCGACTAAAGTAAAAGGTACTGAAACCTGCCTGCTCGGCCATCTGCAGGAGAGTTAGCGGTTTCGTGCAGTGCGTACGAATATATTCCGCGACCTCTCTCATCCGTGCACGCTTATCCAGAATAGTTACTGTTCCATGCGTCTCTGCACGTAAGGCAAGCTCAGCAAGCAGTTCATAGAGCTTCACGGCCAATTGTACCTCATTCCGATCATATGGGGATGCCAGCTCCAATAAATCTCCTGTCAATTGTTTGAGCTTGGGTACATCCCAATATGTAAACAGCCATACTGCTGAAGTTCCTTGATCATTCAACAGCCTGTCGAGTCCCTCACCTGCAAGGTGTACCCAAAATACTTGCCACGGATCGTTTGGATCGGTTCGATACTCCTGTTCAAGGCCCGATCCGTAATAAAAGCCTTGTCCTGCTTCCAGGGAGAATTCCTTCCCATTCGCTTTGACGTAGCCTTTACCGCTTAACACAATATGCAAATTGGCTTGTTGCAGCTGCCCCTTAAACCGCCACTCCTGATGCTCAGGGAAATCCGCATATTGACCAATCATATCCGGATAAACCGTATAGTGTTTGTACATGGGCTCCGGTAATACATAATGAATTTTCATGTGTCCTCCAAAACGCAAAAATCTGATATACGTCGCAAAATGATGTTATATACATAATATTATAAAGAAATATAATGAGTACATAAAGGATTTTAAATAACAAAAAATTACTACATCTATAGAAATGGGGATGTTATGACTCATGGAAAAGACCATTCCGGGAGAGAAGTTTGATTTAGGCGTATGCTACTACCCTGAGCAGTGGCCAGAGGCTATGTGGGCTGACGATTATAGGAGAATGCGAGAAATCGGCTTTACCATCGTACGGATGGGAGAGTTTGCATGGAATTTCTTTGAACCAGAGGAAGGGGTATTTGCCTTTGATCTGTTCGACCGTGCGATAAGTCTTGCTCACGAGCATGGACTACAGGTCATTCTCGGTACTCCCACAGCAACACCGCCTGCTTGGATGACCTACAAATACCCCGAAATTCTGAATGCTAACTTTGATGGTGTGCAGTATCAGCACGGGATGAGACGTCACTACAATTACAGCAGCCCTATTTACCGCGAATACTGTGCGAAAATTACTGAGGCTATGGCGCGGCATTATGCCAACAATCCAGGGGTCGTAGGCTGGCAGATTGACAACGAGCTTAACTGTGAGATAAATGTCTTCTATGCCGAGGCAGATCATGCAGCGTTTAGGAAGTGGGTACAGGAGAAATACGGTACCTTAGAGGCATTAAATGAGACTTGGGGGACCGTCTTCTGGAACCAGAGTTACTCGGACTGGGAACAAGTCCATTTAACTCGCCCTGCGCCTTCCAAGTCCGTTAACCCTCATCAAGCGCTGGATGAAAAGCGATTTATCTCGGACAACGTCATTTCCTTTGCCCGTTTGCAGGTAGACATCTTGCGTGAGCTTGCGCCCACTCAGTGGATCACAACCAACGGCATGTTTGGTCATCTGGATAGCCATGCCATGACGGATGAACTGCTTGATTTCTTTTCTTTCGACTCGTATCCGAACTTCTCAACCATTTGGAACGATGCTGATCGCGAGCAACCACTCATGGACCGCAGCAATTCCAACCAACTCACCAAGGTACGCTCGATCTCCCCCACTTTCTGCATTATGGAGCAGCAGTCAGGCCCTGGCGGTTGGGTGAACACGATGGGGCAATCTGCACCCAAACCAGGTCAAATGCGATTATGGACCTATCAATCGGTTGCTCATGGGGCGGATATGGTGTTGTTTTTCAGATGGCGGACGGCAACCTTCGGTACCGAGATTTATTGGCATGGGATCAACGATTATCATAACCGTCCTAACCGCAGGGTCGCCGAAGCCGCAACAATTAGCCGGGAATTGGGTAAAATCGGGGAAGTTATCGCTGGCTCTCGTTTCGCTGCGGAGGTGGCTATCCTGCACGATTATGACAATGAGTGGGATGGGGAGCTTGACCACTATCATGGTCCACTAACAAGAGAGAGTGAATATAGCTGGGGGAAAGCCCTGCAATTCAGTCATATCCCATACGATTATTTGTATGTGCAAAATAAGACTACCCTAGATGACCTAGCTCGTTACAAAGTGCTCGTCTACCCTCATCCAGCTATTATGTCGGAGGAAACGGCCGAGCTGCTTAAGCAGTACGTAGCAGCAGGAGGCAAGCTGCTCTTTGGTGCTCGCTCCGGTTATAAAGATCAACGCGGACATTGCCGAATTACGCCATTCCCTGGTCTCGTTGCGGAACTGTGCGGCGTGACGGTGGAAGACTTTACACTCATCGTGAACGAAGCAGCGACACCGAACATCCGCTGGATCGATGGCGGGGACGACGCCAGTACACCTGCACGTCTGTTCAACGACATTCTCCATCCAGAGAACGAGAGCGTACAGACACTAGCCTTGTTTGACGGCGACTATTATGCAGGCAAACCGGCGCTTACTCGCAACCCTTATGGCAGCGGTGAAGCCTATTATTTCGGGGCCGCGTTCAGCCGCGAAGTAGCGGATGCCTTGATCCGCCGCCTGGGGCTGCATCCTGCAACTGCAGGTTGGGCGGAGCTGCCGTCTGAGGTGGAGGTTGCCATCCGCGTGAAACAGGATCGCCGGTTTGCCTTTATCCTGAACTACACCGGCAAACCAGTCAAAGCCCATCTGCTGAAGGAGCTGGGAGACTTGTTGGAGGGTGAACGGGTTGGTGCAGGGGAGCTGGAGATCGCTCCTTATGGTGTGAAGGTTTTCGAACTATGAGAAAAGGTGCTCAGATAGCAGAATCCACAGTCGATTGTGTGCTTGGCGGTTCGGCTCGTACTGTCCTTAGGTTGCGAACGCAAGGTGATTGCCGATTCGTGTTTAGATGTATAAACTACAGCTAATTTGCTCGAATCTGACGTATTTTCGTGATTAGATGGAAAAAGTACAATTAATTTATATGAAATTTGAAGAATCGAGCAAATCGAAGGAATTTAACTACAGGAAATACAGCTAATCCTTCGAATTCGAGAAATCCACTTCAAATAGATGGAGAAAATCCAGTTAGATTGCGGGAAGCAGGTTTATTACTCATCGGTCACTACCGGAAAAAAAGATGCTGTTTCAAAAAGTCTAAATCGACTTTGAACTGCACCCAATTGTTAGTTGTGTCTAACAATTGGGGTGCAGTTCACTTTTGAGACAGCCTCTTTTATCGATAATAGGACAACACCCAGCACATGCCGTTTCGATCAGTAACGATAGCAAGTAATCCGTTGAACGGCGCTTCATACATATCCACGTTAATAGCCCCACCTGTGGCAAGCTCTTCGTAGATCGTTCGGAACGCTTCCTCTCTCTCGATCGTCACGAACACTCTCACATAATCGCCTTTCATGACTGGCTTTGCCGCCAGTGTATCCGCAAACTTAAGGATTGCCCCCTCGACATGCAGGTCCGCGTTAAGCACTTCTTCACCTTGCTTGCGCAAAATCGTAACCTCGCCACCAAAAATACGCTGATAGTACTTGATTTCATCCTTGCAATTTTCCACCACAATAAAAGGAATAGCTTTCATCATGTACATCCCCTTTTCATAGTTACTTAGTCGTTTCCGATCAACCCTGCGTCTGCTACTAATCAGTCAAATTGTGAAGCACGATTTTCAGGAGATTTATCATCTTGTCATACTCCTCATCGTTCATACCTTTCCTGGTTTTGTTTTTGACACGAGCCAGTGCTTCCTGTACCTTGGGTACCACATCACGTCCCGCTTCCGTCAAATATAACAACTGATAGCGGTTGTCGGAGGTATCGACTTCTCTCCGTACATAACCTTCTGCTTCTAGTTTGGAAATGGCTTTAGCGGTTGTTGTCTTATCAATGAGCAACTTTTCGCTCAGTGCTTTCTGCGTAATGGGCTGCCCAAACGCGATTGCCATTAGAAAGATGTATTGCCCGCTTCCGATGCGGTATGGTGCCAACTCGGCTGAGATCGCTATCTGCATATGGCGGTAAATGGCCGAGATGTATTGTCCATGTGATTCTGTGGGTATGCCATCGTCATTGTGACTCCATTGTTGATTCAGTTTATTTCCCCCCTTCCAAATAGGATGCTATTGCAACTAATTTCATCATATGCTAAATAGGATGCTATTGCAACTAATAATTTAAAACCCTAGGATACTTTCCCTCGGGCTTTCTCTTTGTCTTGAACTTATCGATTTACGGAGATGCATCTTTTATGGTCACCTAGGTAGTTAAATATGTTAATTCTAGTTACTCCGCTTCAACTCTTGGTTTTGTTGGATCGCATTTCGGCACAGTAACAGACGCTCCGCTTTGCGAGAGCTTTAATAAATAATAACATTCTTCCCGGTACATATGATCGGGTACAAGCGGGTTTAATCGACTAAGCAACTCTGCACTTAAATCTATGGTTTCAAGCTCCAGTAAGAACGCCATAAATATGGACATCTCTAAATTCACATCGCTATGAAATTTGGACAATGCTGGGAAGGTTGTTCTCATTGTTCGTGTATATCCGGATAATTCAATCGCTTTTAAATAAAACGCATTGAAATGTTGCTCGAACTGTTCACTCTTTTTTATTAATCGTTTTTCAACGGCATCTAACTCCATGGCAATGGAAGTCGCATGTCCGCTAGCATCTGGCAGCCAGAGTAAGTCGTGGTGAAGGGGAGCATACCTGGGTACAGGCTTTCCCTCTAAAAGTGAAACAAGAATTTTCAAATATTCTTCAAGCTCATTGACCATATGATTAATAAAGGTTGGTACAAGCCCCATTTTAATTTTCCCCACTAACATCCGATCTAACAAGCTTAGTTTGAACTTCCGTAGGTTCACGGTTAATTCATAAGACCGCTTATTCAAATCATTGATTCTTGAAGAGGCATCAGGTTGTCTTGCCACATGCAAGAGCTGGTCGAATAAATTGATAAATTCATTGGCCGTTTCAATTTGTTGTACCTCTTTCGGTGGTAAGGCATTAAAGATAAACCTAGCGTGGTCTCCCAATATTTGCAGCCAAAAACGATGTTCGAACAATGCTTGTTGGATCATAACAAACACACCTCCTTATTCCTACTCCAACGGTATGTGTGTTTGTTAACTTTATGATTGATTCAATGTCAATTAAATAACGAATGGGATTTCATTGCTGGTATAGGAGTTGGGGTTATTCTTCGTTATTCTTCCGTACTTAAATTCTCTATTTTCAAATTAGGCACACTGGCATAAAATGGGGGCAACCGTCTCATACTAACGAAGATGGAGGTGATTACGTTGCCCAAAAATGACGCAGATCCAAAGTACGACCGTGAAGATAACCGAGCAGATAAAAAGAACAATCAGCAAAATAATGCCAGTTTCCTCGAAGAAGAGCAAACGTTAACGAGCAGCAATGCCGCTGATACCGTCCCAAGTTTAAATGGCATTCCCAAAAATAAGGTTTAGTTTCTGCTGGCTGCTCTCCTCTTCATGACTGATGAGAAGGGCAGCCTTTTAAGTGAAAAATAGAACAAGCGAGGCTATTATGAATCCCATTAATCAAATGCGTTTATTTGTTGCTGTGCCCATCCCGTCAGAAATAAAGCTTGCGGTTAATGACTGGATGGATGAAATCAAACCACAACTACCGTTTCGCAAATGGGTCCATCATGAAGATCTGCATATTACGCTGCAGTTTCTCGGGGATACATTGTCAGACCGTGTCTCTCTCATTACACATACGCTACAGGAAATATCGTCCCTCTCTAATCCTCTCCGGCTGCGTGTGGAATCCCTCGGCTTATTTGGTCGGCCGATTCACCCATCTGTGCTGTGGGCCGGTGTCGGCGGCGACCTAACAGGACTTCATAGCTTACAGCAACAGGTAGCTCGCGCACTTAGACCACTTGGCTTCATCCCTGAAGAGCGGGCCTTTCACCCACATTTGACGCTTGCACGCAATTATACGGGTACGACACCTTTTGACCGTCATATGTTGAGTGATTTTCCTATTCCCTCTTCTCACCAAGATGACCTCCTAGCATGGAAGTCCCAAGAAATCACTCTTTATCGGAGCCACTTGAACAAGCGCCCCATGTATGAAACCATTTCATGTAACCAACATGCTACCCTTTAATCGCTCCTGAGGGGCAAAGATGCGAAAGTGCAATTATTTACAGTGAACACAGCTTCAAATAGTTAAATACGTGCGAAAAAGCATCCTTTTAGGCCGATTAGGTGCCAAAAGGGTACATGCAGGCAGAAAAAGTTGCTTTTTCGCAAGCATTTCAAATCGAGAGGTTCATCCGATAGAAAAGGTTGCACATTTGCACTTTTGGATTATAGACAGCACAAATCCCCCAAGAATCTAGCTTGGGGGATCGTTAGTGAGCACGCCGACATTACGGATGATTACGTTTGGCTTCTACGCCTAGAGCAAGTGATCCTCTCAAGCCTGAATTCGTTCCTAATCCAGGAGGCACAATGTAGCTATGAATATTCTCCAATAAAGATTCAGTATGAATGTAACCATTCAAGATCTTCTGAACGTGCGTATGAATCAATGGAAATAAATGCGCTTGCTGCATCACGCCGCCACCCAAAATAATCTTCTTCGGTGACATCATTAATATCGTGGAGCTAATGGACTGTGCCAAGTAGTAGGCCTCTAAATCCCAAGCGGGATGGTCTACGGGCAACTCACTGCCTTTCACTCCCCAGCGCTGTTCGATGGCAGGACCCGCGGCCATTCCCTCTAAGCAATCACCATGATAGGGGCATGTCCCCTTGAAGCTATCACCTTGATGGGGTCTGATCATCACATGACCACCTTCAGGATGAACCAAGCCATGAACCAAGCGGCCCTCCATATACACGCCTACGCCGATTCCAGTTCCGACCGTATAGTAGACACAACTATCAAGACCTTGTGCAGCTCCCMATTTTGCTTCACCGAAGGCAGCGGCGTTCACATCCGTGTCCCAACCGTAAGGGACATTGAAGGATTCTCTCAATTTCCCTAATACATCATAGTTGGCCCATCCTGGCTTAGGCGTCGTTGTGATATAGCCATACAAGGGGCTGCTTGGATCGACATTTATGGGTCCAAATGATCCGATACCAATAGCTGTCACATTTTTATCTGCAAAATAGTCAATCACCTTCTGCATTGTCTGCTCCGGATGTTCCGTTGGAAAACTAACCCTATCCTCAATGATACCTTCTTCATTTCCGATACCACAAACGAACTTGGTACCCCCTGCTTCGATAGCTCCATAACGCACGATGTCATTCCTCCTACAATGTTGTTATGAAGTCGATTCTACCACATCGTATTCAAGGTTGGAATGCTCACTCTAGTCCTTCACCTTCATCAAATCCAAGCATTATGTTCATATTTTGAATAGCTGCTCCCGAGGCGCCTTTTCCTAGATTATCAAATCTAGTAGTAAGCAGTACTTCATCGTTATGACCGAAAACAAAGATGTCCAGATAATTCGTATGATTGCATTGCGTAAGATTAAAGAATCCGTCTTCCAGATACGCCTCAGATTCGTATGGCATCACGCGTATAAACCGCTCATCTTGATAATACGCAGCGAGCAGTTCTTGAATATCTCTTGCTGATACCTGCTTAGTAAACAGGCTAGGGAATAAAGGAATTGTAACCGCATCACCCTGATAATAATTTCCGACGATTGGCGTAAACAGTGGCGCTGTGTGTAAGCCCGTATATCTTTGCATCTCTGGAAGATGCTTATGGTTCAGGTTTAATCCATATGGTCTTGGTGCGAATAGCTCATCTCGATTGGTATTCTTATATTCCGATATAAGCTTCTTACCTCCGCCGCTATATCCGGTGAGCGAATAACAAGACGTACGGTACTCCTTCGGTATAATGCCTTCAGCCACCAGAGGTTGTATAGCCAAAATAAACCCAGTCGCATGGCATCCTGGGACGGATACCCTCGACGAATTCCGGATGTTTTCTCTTTGATTTTTATGTAATTCCGGTAATCCATATGTCCACTCATCGTTAGTCCTGAACGCCGTACTTGCATCAATGATTTTGGTCGTATGGTTCGTTACCATCGATACGGAATCTCTTGAAGCATCATCCGGAAGACACAAGAATACGAGGTCCGCCTCATTGATTAATGCTTTACGGGTTTCGTAATCTTTTCGCTGATCCGAGGCAATCTCGATGACTTCGATGTCAGAAATCTTAGATAAGTAATCATGTATTTTCAATCCAGTTGTACCTTCTTGACCATCAACAAATATCTTATATGTCACTTTTACACCCCTCGCGCATTTTATTATGTATAATAATACACTTTAATGTATATATATTCAATTCTTGAACAACTGCAACCTATTCCTATCACCCCCCGTCTGAGAGATTGTCAACAAGATTGGCGCTACTTTTCAAATATCKGAAGGAGATTTATCAGATGAAGAAAAAACTAACTGTCATATTAAGTTTGGTTGGGATACTTGGCACAACAGCTGCAGTCGGAGCTGAGGGTTTCGTAGAAAAGGTTACAGGCTACTTGCAGAAGGATGTAAAAATTGTTGTTAACGGACAAGACAGCAAGCTAACGCCTGTCTATATTGATGGCAAAGCGTACCTTCCCGTACGTGACGCTGCAACTCAGCTTGGCTATACGGTAAATTACGATGAAGCAAACAAAGAGATCGAGCTTGACGAAGCGGAAGAAGCTGCCCTGATGCCTGCAACCGGTGTGATCGTAAGCGTACAGACGAAGGAAGACGGTAATACACGCATCGAGCTGCTCGGCAGCACTTGGGTTATTTTAACCGTAGACAAATCGACTACAATCAAGAGCTTAGACGGTAAAACGCTAACTGCAGCCGATCTTAAAGCCGGCACTCAAATCGATGCCGAGTTCGGACCCGCAATGGCGATGAGCTATCCGGGCCAAGCACATGCTGTAAACATTAACGTTCACGCAGATCGTTTGGTTAAAGAAGATACAATCAAAGAAGTGAAACATACCGATGATGGTTGGCAAGTTCAATTAGATAATTTGGTACTTAATGGCGGTAAAGAAACTCGCGTCATGACGTCTCAAGGTGAGTCCGTGAAATGGGAGGACCTGAAAGCTGGCACGAAAGTAAAAGCCTACTACGGTCCAATTGAAACGAGAAGCCTGCCTCCACAAAGCCCTCTGTTCCTTCTCGTTGTTCAGCAATCGCCTATAATTGGCACGCCGAAAATGTCCCCAGAGGCAGCGCAGGAATACCGCAACTTAGCATGGGCACAAGTGAAAGAGCAAACGTCTCATATTACAACGAAACAAGACGAAGCAGCTGTTCAAATCATTTCCTCTAACGAAGTTGGCGTATTGCCTTCCACCGACGAGCAGAAGAAATTGCTAACAGACGTGCAAGCTGCACACGGCAATGTCGTGACGGTTACTTACAAAACAGACCAAGATGAGCTGCTTGGACCGTTAACTGCTGTGTTCGATTTCAACACAAAAGCTTTTATCGGCTTCAACATTAGAAAATAAAAAAAATCACAAAAAGCCATGAAATTCAAATTGAATTTCATGGCTTTTCTATTTTGGGGTGCAAAGGTGCAACTACCTTAAACCGCATCTTTATATTTGAAAAACATTAATTTTGGATTTCAACAGATCAGCCTGACATCGCAACATTTCCGAAGATGAAGATAGTTCTTGCATAACAGCCATTTGTTCTTGTACGGACATGGACACATGTTTCGTCTCCTTTGAAATTTGAGTTGCAATCACCGCCACTTCGTTCGTTTTGACTAAGGCACTTCCAATCTTCTGAATCTGATCTGTTACACAACCTACAATATTCTCAACCGTTTGTGCGGTTTCCAAGACGGCCTTGTTAATTTGATTCAGTGCCTTCTTTCCTTCCTCCCCCTTGCCAACTTCACGGCTTGCGAGTTGTTCTTGAGCGGTTATTTTCTCTACTACTCCCGCTACATCCAATTCAATCCGTGTGGTCAACTGATCGATATCCTTCACCGCCCTGGCGCTTTGTTCAGCCAGTTTGCGAATTTCTCCAGCTACGACCATGAAGCCTGCACCATGCTCCCCTGCCCTTGCTGCTTCAATGGAAGCATTTAAGGCAAGCAAGTGCGTTTGCTCTGCAATATCGCCAACAACTCGGGTAATATGACCGATTTCCTTCGCGTTATCGTGTAACTGCCTGACAACACCAATGGACTCCAGATTGGAATTAGCTAAGTTCAGCAGGCCTTGTACGAGTGAACGCACGATAACCTCGCTCTCCTTAATCGTTTTCAACGTTTCTCGCGAAATGGTCTGCGAATCTCCTGCTTTGGCGCCGATATCATCCGCAGCTTGTTTAATCTGCACGACCGCAGTTAACGTTCCTTGCGTAGATGCTGCTTGCTCTGATGCACCATTCGATATCATTTCTACAGCGCCGGCTGTGAGTTCAATCTGTAGGGCTGCCTGTTCCATACCACTCCGCAATACGCCAGCATGACTGTCTGTAAACGAAACACTAGCCGATATATCCGTAATCATTTGCCGCAAATTCCCAATCATTTTCTCAAAAGATCCACTAAGTAAGCGTATTTCGTCATCCGAATGGTAAAATGGAATTTCCACTTGCAAGTTTCCTGTAGCCGCTTCGTTTGCGGCATCCGTCAATCGGAGAAGTGGTTTTGTAAACCAGGTGGCACCAAACCATCCCAATAAACCTGTCCAGAAAATGCCGAGCAGCATAATGATAGAGAGATATAGCCAATCTGCCATACTTGGCGCAATAATGTCTTTTACATAGAAAATAAATAGCGCACTGCAGCCATATGTGACGATAGAAACAATAACAATACCAACTACAATTTTTTTGACTAAACTCAACTTCATGAATGAGCACCTTCGTTTCGACATAATGTAATCCGTGCATGCGTCTCATTTCTAATGAATCTATTATTCAACTTTATGATCTCTGGACAATGACTCGTCATCGCTTTCATAGCCCACTATCTTCTCTTTAACCATCGTAACTGTGCCCGCTTTGTTCTTAAGAATCGTTTTGACTTCACCTATTTTGCAATCCCCACAGACCCAACTGTTGCCTATCTTTCTTGACCCATTCGTCTTCCCACATTGTTCGCATGTGATCATTTATCCTCAACTCCTCATCCTATATCTAAAATGTACTCCTATTTCAACATGTTCTCTGTGACAAATGTCACAGGGTCACTACGTACCTTTACCAAAAACAAAAAAAGGACATGTCTCCTTTACAAACAAGGAGACACATCCTTTTATATCTTCATAGGAACTATCAACGTCACGGTAGTCCCTTCTCCCACGACTGAGTCAATGGTGACTTTGCCGCCAATACTTTTTGCTCGCTCTTCCATACTAAACAGGCCTACACCTTTGACACTGCTGTTTCTAGCAAATCCTATACCACTGTCAGCTATTCGAACAACGACAAAGCCATCCGTCTCTTTAACGACAACACTTGCCTCTGATACTCCCGCATACTTGGCAATATTCGTAAGCGCTTCTTGTATGACACGATAGATGGTGGTTTCCTCAAGGGCTCCAAGACGTCTATGCAAATGGCTATTCAGCTCTACCCGTATGCCATGGTGGTCCGTGAAATTCTCAATATACGTACGAATAGCAGGTATAACGCCTAGATCGTCCAGAACGGAAGGACGGATTTGCCAAGCCAGACTTCGCACCTCTTCGATGATCCCGGTTACATTTTGCCTAAGTCGCGTTAGTTCCGTCTGATCCGTCTCACCTTCGCCGATAAGTCGATCCATCTGGATCAACAAGGAGAATAAGCTTTGTCCAATTCCATCATGCAGCTCACGGGAAAACTTTCTTCGTTCTTCCTCTTGAATTTGCATCACCTGTGACATCATCAACTGAAGCTCTTCTTCCACCCGTTTAAGTTGCGTGACTTCATTTCGAATCGCTAGATATTGATGGATGTGGCCCTGGTTACCGACAAAGGGCACGATCGTTGTGTCTACCCAATAATAGCTGCCGTCTTTGGCTTTATTTTTTATCTCGCCACGCCATACTTGCCCCGAGGAAATCGTTCGCCATAAGTCGGTCATGAAGTCTTTCCCATGATAACCGGAATTAATAATCCGATGGTCTAAACCGAGAAGCTCACCTCGCGCATACTTGGAAATTTCGCAAAATTTATCATTCACATATTGAATTTTTCCTTTATGGTCCGTAACCGCTACAATGGAAGATTCATCGAGAGCAAATTTAACATTGGATAATTGTTCAAGCGACTGCCTCAAATCCTGTTGAAACAACGAGTCCGTGATATGTTCATCAAGACGATTTAATAATTCCGTTACATTTTCGCCGATGACTTCCGGGTATTCCCGGTTCAAATCCTTACTCAAAGTTCAACAGTCCTTTCTTCGCCGCATATTTCACTAACTCCGGTCTTGTCTTCAGGCCTAGCTTCTCCATGACGTTGCTTTTATGAGATTCCACAGTTTTCACACTGATCACCAATTGTTCCGCGATTTCTTTATTGGAGAATCCTTTGGCGATTAAAGCCAGAACTTCCCGTTCACGTTCCGAAAGTGACCCGAATGTGTCGACATTCTCGCCTTGCTTCAACCGTTCGATATATTCATTCATAAGCCGCTTCGTCGCGGTTGGATATAGATAGGCATTTCCTTCCGCTACAGAGCGAATCGCTGTCAATAACTCATCGTGCGGTGCACTTTTCAAAATGTATCCGGATGCGCCAACGTGAATGGCTCTAAATAAATATTCATCATCGTCATGCATCGTTAATATCAGAATAGCTAAATCAGGCATTAGTCGCCGCAGCTCCGCCGTCGCAGTTAGCCCATCCATGCCAGCTGGCATATTCAGGTCCATTAAGACCACATCCGGCTTTAGCAGCCCCGCAGCATGAATCCCCTCTTCGCCGTCAGCAGCCTCCCCGATGACTTCCATATTATGCTTGCCATGGAGCAGCATCATTAAGCCAGATCTCACTACGGCATGATCATCCACTACAAGAATTTTCAGCGTACTCTCCCCCCCTTGTAGTCCCATCATAACAAAATAAATGAATCCCCGTAAGGGCTGCTTCGGGCTGCTGTAAGTCGATTTTTTCGACTTACAGCGGGCGCTTCGGCCGCCTTGGGCGGCTGTAAGTCGATTTTTTCGACTTACGGGGGCGCTTCGGCCGCCTTGGGCGGCTGTAAGTCGATTTTTTCGACTTACGCGGGCGCTACGGCCGCCTCGGGCGGCTGTAAGTCGATTTTTTCGACTTACGGGAGCGCTTCGGCCGCCTCGGGCGGCTGTAAGTCGATTTTTTCGACTTACGGGGGCGCTTCGGCCGCCTTGGGCAGCTGTAAGTCGATTTTTTCTACTTACGCGGGCGCTACGGCCGCCTTGGGCGGCTGTAAGTCGATTTCGTCGACTTACACATTGGCCTCAACCGCGGAGAGATACGACGTCAATGTGTCGAGGATATCTTGGACCGCTAGCAACTCGCCGTGTTCAAATCTGGTTTGCTCTCGTTTGCCGATGAAAAGCAAGCCCTTGATCTGTGAGCTAGCGTTAGGCACGAGTGGAAATACCGCCGCCGCCTGCAAGTGCTCTGCAAGCATGAGCGGACAATGGAGTCTTTCTTGCTGACGATTAGGATGTGTTCCATCCAGCTTCACCCATCTGCCTAAACGCAGGGCAGTGCCAGCTAATCCTTGACCTTTTTTGATCACCATTTGTTGATACCGGTCATTACTGTTGCCGATGACATATTGCCAGCGATTGCGTCCGGTATGCTCTTGAAGAGGCGCAATTGCCACGAAATCGCATGACGTCAAGCTACGCAATCGTTCTAATTCTGTTAACAAAGTTGTATCGTCTATTGCCATTCGGGCCCCTCCGTTTCGACGCAGCCGTGCAGAATCTCTTTACTTATCATTGTAGATGTTTGCATCCATCTTGTAAGTCAGGGAAAACCCTGATTTCCACATCAGGAAATCAGGTGATTTTACTGCTCGATTCCCTTATTAAATCCTCAGGGGATTAGGGATTCTTACTGTGATTTTCCTCACAGAAGATGGGGATTATTGTCCTCAAAGATCAGGTGAACCCCCGATAACCAATATCATCCAAAGACGTTATGATAAAGATAATAAGAATCGTCGAGGAGTTGGTTCCCATGGTTAAAGCAAATACAGGTATAATGAATTTCTTTTCTGAGGAAAATTTTGATAGACTGCAAAGCATTATGTATCGAAAGCACGCTGCAAAAGGAGAATTCTTATTCAGAGAAGGCGATCTCGCAGATCGCTTATATTACGTCATCCATGGCGGCGTGCGGATCACCAAACTATCCGAAATGGGTAAAAGCTTCATACTATATCTTCATCAAACAGGTGATTTATTCGGTCAGATTGATCCCTTTCAGAACTCTTTGCAGAGCTTTAGTGCCGAAGTAACAGAGGATTGTGAATTCGGTGTCATTCAGCGTAAAGATCTCGAGGTCCTGCTATGGCAGCACGGAGACCTCGCTATTGAATTTATGAAATGGATGGGGCTTATGCACCGTATGACAGAAACTAAATTTCGCGATTTAATGATGTATGGTAAGTCCGGTGCGCTCTGTTCATTATTAATACGGTTAAGTAATTCCTATGGTGTACCCCAAGGTGAACATATCCACATTAACTATAAGATTAACAATTCCGAAATGGCTGATATGATTGGGGCTACACGGGAAAGCGTCAATCGCATGTTAAGCGATATGAAGAAGGAAGATGCTGTAGAATTTGATCATGGGCAAATTGTCATTAAGAATGTGACCTACCTCCGAGAAGTTTGCCACTGCGAAAACTGCCMGGTAGAAATATGCCGCATGTAAGCCCTAATCACGTTGTGAACCTTGGATTTAATCCTTACCAAGTAATAAATCCTTTCGAACCCGGGGCTGAGTTCATAATCATATCCATCAGCGGGATCGTGTAAGCAAACAAGATTAAAAGAATTGATACCGTGATCCATATCCGCCAACGATCCAAATAGGCTGGTGTTGCCTCGGCTGATTCCATCGCTTCAGCAATCGGATACTCCGTCTCCCCTTTTGGGGCACACAGCAAGGCAATGACATTATAAATCATAAGCAGGACACCGATAAATAACACCGTTCCACCGATTGCCATGAAGACATAATATGGCATCCAGCCCGCTGCTGCTGCACTTCCTTCATAGTCTGTGAAAGCAGTCCGCCTTGGTGCGCCGAACAATCCGACTAGATGCATAGCACCTGACATGAAGAACATGCCCACGCACCAGATGATCGTTTGAATGATCCCTAATGTATGCATGCGGGGCGTTAACACACGCCCAGTAACAGCTGGAAGTAACCAATACGTAATCCCGAAGAACGTGAGTGCCACACTCGTCGCCACTGTCAGATGAAAATGCCCAGTTACCCATAAGGTGTTATGCACAACGGCATTCATTTGATTACTTGCATTAATCAGTCCGCCTGCACCAGCAGGTATGAAAATGAGCATCCCCATAAAAGGTGCGAAGAATCGCACATCCTTCCAAGGCAGCTTTTTCACCCAGCCAAATAACCCTTTTGCCCCAAGCGCACGACCATTCAGTTCAATGGTTGCAAATAAGGAGAATGCCGTCATCAGCGATGGAACGACCACCATAAAGGTCAGGATGACCTGCAAGTATTTCCAAAAAGAGCTAATGCCTGGCTCCATTAATTGATGGTGAAAGCCTACCGGAATCGAGAATAATAATAAGAGAATAAAGGAAAGTCGGGCGAGCGCATCGCTGTAAATTTTGCCGCCAATGATTTTGGGAATAATCACATACCAACACATATACGCCGGCATGAGCCAGAAATACACCAACGGATGGCCGAAGTACCAGAACAACGTGCGGCTGAGCATGACATTAATCGTTTCCACCCAACCGAAAGACCAGGGGATTAGCTGAATCAACACCTCTGCCGCAACCCCGATGGTTGCGATTTGCCACATCAGAAAGGTCACAACAGACATAAAAGCGAAAAGCGGTGACAGCTTGCCTTCATGCGTCCTTTTCCAATATTTATATTGATAGAAAATCCCCCAACCACTAATCCAGCTCCCTATTACAAGCAAGGCTAATCCGATATAAAAGTAGGGCGATGCCTTCATTGGCGCATAGAAGGTGTATAGAACGCTTGCCTTCCCCGCTAATACCATCGCAACACCAAGCGCGGTCCCCGCAGTCATGAGGGCAAATCCAACCCACCCCATGCGATGAACCACTGGAAGCAGTTTGCCGCCAAGGGTATAGGAAACACCGGAATAAATAAAGCCGATAATAAAATACGTTGTAAACACGATGGCCATCAACACTCCGTGAGCTGTCAGCAGCTCGTAATAGCCGATATTATATGGTAATTGGATCGTCCCGCTTTTCACCATTGTCTGCAGAAGTCCTGCAATGCCGCCGATGAGCAGCGCGATGAATGCCATAAGGACATGGGCGACAACCAATTTGCCATCCTTGAGATCAAATTTAGGAGTCAACTTCTGGGTAGGTTCACTTCTCATGCGGTCTTCCACCTTTCTTGGCATCTAGGCTACTTAACAATAATCGTTGTTTTCATATACTCGTGTGCACCGCCGCAATATTCATTGCACAGGATCAGGTATTCACCTGGCTTCGTAAACGTGTGACTGACATGACTAACTTCACCCGGAATAATCATCATATTTACGTTCGTACCCGGAATAGCAAAGCCATGAACCACATCTTGACTTGTCACGACAAAGTTAATGGTTGCGCCCAAGGGGACCTCCATCTTGTCTGGTGCATAACCAAACGTAAATGCAGTCATGACCGCCTCATAGGCATTGTTGCCAATTGGATGAAGTCCTGGCTTATCGAAAGGCGCGGTTTCCGACACTTTCGCAGGATCAATCTGATGATGATGCGCACTTGGCGGCTTAGCCCCCATAGCAAATGCGGAAACCCCAAGGACACCTAGAAAGACAAACAACATGACGATCCCAATGGTTAACCAGACTTTTTCGAGTTTATGAATATGCATGTTCTAATCCCCTTTACTGTCTAGATATAAAAAGAAGAAATACCGCGACCCAACTGATCACTAAGAAGAGTCCTACTAGCAACACTGAGGCAAATGTACCCAGCAAGGAAGGCTCTGGTTTGTGCTCTGTTCGCTCAGATACTTGTGCTTGTTTGTAATGACTTTTCATACTAAATACCCCCTACTATGTAAACGTCTTGCACTTATTGTAAGAGTATAACCCTGCGTTTACAGTGACTTTAATCACGATCGCCAATCAGAATCATGAACGATTCGTTACTTCCACTGCGTATCCATGTGCTTCATGAGCTGGTAATCCTCCAAGGTCTTGATCTGAGAAACGAACCTCAAGTCAACGCCATTCTCATGCAAAAACTGATCCCCCAGCTCACTCCAAAAAATATGGTTCAGCAGTGCGGAAACCGAGGTTTGCCCTTGTTGTAGGAGATGTCCGATGTGAGACGCGCAAGCTCGATCATAAATACCGTGCAGGGGATGTACCCTACCTGCCACCAAGGGGACAACGGATTCAAATCCATCCCGTTTTCTTTGCAATAACAATTGAGCAGCTGAGTTGGATATGAAGGGCATATCGCACCCGACGACCCAGACGGAAGCATGTTTAGCTAGGGATAATGCGGCATGCAAGCCTCCAAGCGACCCATGTCCCCTGAAAAAGTCCGTAATAATCCGGACCGAACGATCTACTTTGTTTAAATAAGGCTGAGGATCATTCGTTACAACAATCAACTCATCGCATATTTCCCTCATACAATCTAGCTGCCGGACTATGAGCGGCTTTCCCTCAAATGGCAGCAACGCCTTCAGTTCTCCGTTCATTCGACGGTTTGCTCCACCAGCTAAAATAACTCCTGAAAGCATACCCATCACTTCTCCTTTTTCTACATCATGTACCAGTCACTTTAGTCCAAAAAAGATCATCTGTAAGTGAAAAATGTCACACTCCAAAAAACAAAAAAAACCTATTCCCCTCTCGACGGAGAAAGGAATAGGTTGATCAATTATTTAGCATGGATGCAGAACTCATCTGAGTTTCGTTTTTAAATGACATAGCTCTAATAGCTTATCAAACCATCTGTGCAGGTAAGGAAGAATCATATGATCCACACCAAATTTCCCAGCATTCGCCCCAGCTGCAAAAATAATGAACCCGAGGAGAACTAACCATGGATTCGAGCTAACTGTACCAGCAAACATATACATGAAGTTCATCAGTAAGCCGAAGAAAATCGCTGCCGTCGTCAACGCACCGAGCAGTAACCCCACACCAACTAAGAGTTCACCCCAAGGAACTAGAACATTAAACCACCMTACATGCGGAAGTGCGACATTTTTCAAAAAAGCCACATAATTCGCATATACCAGATCCGTCGTACCACTTTCGAGAACAGGTTTAGCAATTGCTCCTTTCAGATAACCGGCAGCGTCGAAAGCTTTGTCACCTGTGATTTTGTGCCATCCAGCGGTCATCCATTCCCAACCGACATACAAACGAATGATTGTCAAAAGTATTGCAGCGTAATGATTTTCTCTTACCCATTTCATCATTTCAACCATCTCCTTCGTCCTTATGATTTCATTATAGGTCGAAGGAGAGTCCGTGTATGTGAGATAAGTCACTCTGATTTTATTTTTCTTGACTACCTGATACCTCGATAGGTTCGATGTGAATATGCACATACGATATGTTATGAAGTTCATGAATGCGATTTTCAATATGCTCGGTAATGTCATGGCTTTCGCTTACGTTAAGCTCATGATCTACACCAATGGTTACATCGACCAGTTTTTTGTTTCCGTGGATACGGGCTTTGATATCAATGACCTTCTCCACCCCGGGGACGTCACGAATGGTTTGTTTAATGGTTTGAAGTTCAGCATCATCGAACCCATCCGTAAGCGCATGAGTAGAATCTCGGAAAATATCCCACGCTGTTTTACAAATTATGACCCCAACTAGCAACGCTGTTAATGTGTCAAGCCAAGGTAGACCAAATTGAGCACCAACAATACCAATAAAAGCACCTACACTGACAAACGCATCCGATCGATTATCTTGTGCTGCTGCCATCATGGCATTGCTGTTGATCCTCCTTGCAAGTCGAATATTGTATACATATACAGCGTACATAACAATCGCACAAAAAACAGCCGTCCATGCGGCAACCATATCGGGAGACTCGATATTTGGAGACCGAAACTTAATAAATGCTTGGTAGAGAACCTGAATGCCTACCGCAAACATAATGAAAGAGGCGATTAAAGCGGCTACCGTTTCAGCTCGATAATGACCGTATCTGTGGTCTTTATCAGGTGGTTTTCGTGATATTCTTAGCCCGACTAGAACAGCAATTGAAGCGACAATGTCTGTAGCGTTATTTAATCCATCCGCGGACAGCGCGTCGGAATTGGTTAAGTACCCTATGGTTAACTTTAAAGCCGATAAGCATATATACGTAATAATACTTAACCAGGCACCTTTTTCACCTTGCTTGATGTCATCATACAAATTTTCTATCGTTCCCACCCCACGATCCATGTCGAAGACAATCATACTCGACGCAACACGTGTGGGTCTAGAGAAACAGTGTTGTCCACTCCCTTCATTTTAGGATCGAATCAACTAATTTGCATAAGGTGAAAAGTATAGTACTTCAAAATCGGTGACCGGAGGATTATTAGAGGCGATATCGCATAGATGCCATCCTTATACGAAAAGAGCAGGATAATCACATTGTGCGGAGAATAGACAATGAGATGCATCTGAACCATGAGTGAAATGGAGGAATTTCAATGGATGATGGTGAGCTGGAAACCTTCGTGAATGACACGATCATTGCAACTGGTTTGGATATTGACGATGATGAGGACGACTTCGAGCATCATGAATCTTTTAACCGTGGAACGCGTCATGTTTTTAGATAATTAGTTATGTCGATTGATTTCTACATAATTTGCTAAATTTATAAATTGTATCTAAAATAAAGGAAGCGTGCAAATTATAATAATGGAGGCTTCCTTTATGAGTATCGGATTCAAATCGTGGTTGCAAAATTCAAAACAAGGCTTAACCGAACAGGTCAAAAAATTCAAGAACAAAGACTTTATGGATGCTGTAGTTGCTGGCTGTGCGGTTGTAGCTGCAGCGGACGGATCCATTGATGCCAATGAAAAGCAAAAAATGGCTGGATACATGAGCCGCAGTGAAGAACTAAAAGTGTTTGATATGAGCGATGTAATTGCTCGATTCAATCACTATGTTGGAAACCTTGAGTTCGATGCCATGATTGGCAAACAAGAAGCACTAAAGTCAATTGCCAAATTTAGTGGTAAGCCTGAAATGGGACGAGTCATCGTTGGTGTATGTAGTGCAATCGGAGCTGCAGATGGCGATTTCGATGATAAAGAGAAGGCCGCGGTACGTGACATATGCAATTCACTTGGATTAAATCCTAGTGAATTCAGCTTGTAAGTAATAAAGAAAGAGCTTTTAAGCCAATTAAGGGCTTAAGATGTTTTTTAAAGAAGCCAGCAAACCCTTGGGTTTGCTGGCTTTTTGGTGAAAACCTGGGAGTGTGGCACAGATGACAAAATAGTCCATGTTGCCAAATTGGAATACCTAGACAACTTACTTCCAAGTTACTGACATGAGCCTCAGCACGGTTTCCGAACTCCCCTCAGCCACTACGCGGAGATGAATCTCTCCTAGTCCACTACCAGAACGGGCAGCGAATGAAACCATTTGAGCCGTGCCTTCAACGACTGTGGCTCCGCCTATGACAGAAGCACCTTGAACAAGTATTGTATAGTCACCAGGTTCTTCAAAACCTAATTTAAGCTGAAGTTCATTCGTTTGAGGGGTCACTGTCTTCACTTCCGCAGCAGCACTGACACGAATTTCTTTAGTACCAAAAGTTGTTTTTACGGTCTGTGGGCTTGTTTTCGAGCCAAGCAGCTTGCCAAGAAGTTCAGCGCCTTGGTAATTGGGATATAAATAATCGGACGTTTCCCATTTCAACAGACTGGTCGCATCATATAAATGACGAGGATACTCAGCATCGGCTGCCGTTGTCTGTCGTGAGCCGCTGACGGACAGCCCCAGGCTGATTTTGTGATAATCAACCCCGCCATTCTGCATATAGCTGTTCCAGCTTCCCTGCTGCTTCATCGCTGCCTCCAACTCCAGCAGCGCAATCCCATAGTCATGTCCCGACCACTGGACTGGACGGCCGAACCAAGTACCCGGCAGCGGCTTACCGTCGCTGCGATAAATCGACTGCCCGAAAGCGGCAAGAGCGCCATAGCGCATAAACGTATGACTGCCAAACTCCCCGCCTTCTCCGTTGTTCTTGCTGATACCGTAGCTGCCGTCATCCCATACATAGACGAATGGCAATCCGCGATCGGCCCATTGTCTAGCGTACTCCAAGTATGCAGCAAGCCCTGTGATTTGATAAGCCTCAACGTTAGCGCGAACGGCGAAGGCCGCCGTTTCCAGCTCCGGAATCATGTTCCGCAGCTCCCAAGATTGTGAACCGCGTGGCAAGGTGAAACTCGAGTTGATGTAATCCATCGCTGCCTTGCCATAAACCGAAGCGTTGACATTTCCGGTCATCCGGGCTTGGCGCAGCATTTTGAAAGCAAACTCGGCGTTTGAGCCTGGCGTCACTTCATTCGGTGCACCCATATAGGCGCTGACGGGAAATCCTTTTTTCTGGATATAGGTCTGATAATCCCAATATACGCCTGCAGTAACGCTGGAGGGATTCACAAGCTTAGCCGAAGCGATTAACGAATCAACGTTTATGGTTTGAAGTGCTTCCATCGTCTTAGCAGCGATACCTTCCAAGTAAAGCGGCAAAATATAGCCATATGTGGAATAATTCGTGCCGATTTGATTCATTGCGGTTTGTACACGCTGCTCCGCTAGTGTCCTCCTCGCAGCATCGCCATAAGGGCCAAGCACCGCGTATGGCATGACAAAAGCAGACGTAATGATAGGCGTAGCGGCTGGACCGATCCGATTCATCCATTGATTCTGCTCAGGCAGCCATAAATTCTCGAAGCTGCCGAGCAGGGCTTTGCTTTCTTTCTGCATCGTTCCGCTTGCATACGCAAGAGGTTCAGGTAGCCCATACGTCCTGATCCAACGCCCCACTGTCGAAGAAATTTCCGTATCATGCGACACGAACAACCTCGATTGCAGCGATATAGGTTGGGCTGCTGGCAGGGAGTACGGCTGACGCACTGGATTTTCGTTATTGGCATTAGCCGTCACCTGCTCGTAATAGGCAGGTATCCCCGTGGCCATTGTGGCATTCTCGTTAACCCCGTTAAGAACTGACGGGATGAATAAGCTTAGCTTCGCAGATACCGTATCTTCCCCTCGTTCCAGACGGTTAGGCAGTGCGAAAAATGCTGCTGGCTGATCGTGCACACCATCCCATGACTGCCGAGCGTCCCACATCAGCCCGAATGAAATGCCTCCTTTGCGCAGCGCCATCAATGGGACGGTAATTTTACGTGGATGAGGCACATAACGGAACGCATCTGATGAATTCAACACCGCCAGTGTATCCGAAGAACGGTTGTTCAGATTATGGTCGTCAAGCCATTCCAGACCTGGGAACAAAGCTTCATTCACATAATCCCCTGTGGTTGACGAGGTCGAGGTGATCACCTTCTGCTGTGGATCCACAGATGCAATTCCCGCTTCTCCCAGCAATAACGTGGGACCGACGATGGCAGCAATTTGCCGCTGATAGTTAGCTTGCAAGGTGTGGGAGAACTGAAAGTCTCCATACACATCTGATGTAATGCTTACACTGCCACTCCATGCCGCCCCCTCTGGATCGCTGAATGGCACCAAGAAGTTGCCAGGCGACTCTGGGTCCGGTGCTGGTGCATAAAGCTCTCGGACGGCTAACTGATCGCCATAAACGATCTGCTGCACGCTGCCAAGCGAAGGCAGTACAGCTATGCGTACCCAAGCTCCTGCACGTTTCGCTTCCAACCAACCGAAACCATAACCACCAAGCCCTGTCGAAGCTGGCGAAGGAAATACGAGCCGCTTGTCTGCATCGCCGAGGATGAGATCATCCGGCTGCCCGCTCTCCGGTAGCGAGTTCGCCACACTGAACAATCGCGCCGTGTCCCTGGTTGTCGGGAGACCGCTGCCCGTCACTCTCAGCCCTATGCCTCCGGCGCCTGTGCCTGTAACCGTTATGTCATACACAAGTTGAAGCGTTTGCCCAGAAGCGAGTGTCGTCCCCGGTGTCGGGGATACCCTCGTCACCTGCACGAAGTCAGGGGCATCCAGATGGATGGAAATTCCTGAAGCGTCAGCGCCGATATTTTCAAGCATCGCCTCTACCTGGAAATGGTCGCCTGGTGATACAATCTCGTGCGGAGAAGACTGAAACTTCGTCAGCCGGATTTCGGCTGGAAGATCCTGCTTGCGCAGCAGCGAGATCTCCTTCACAACAATTTCAATGCCATTCTTCATGCTTGGATATGTGGCCATCGGGTCGATACGCAGCTTTGTAATGTTTCCTGTCCAACCAGGATTGTTACCCATATCGATAATATAACGCTGAAACTCCGGCGTCTCAGCCGCCGTATTCCGGAACGCCACTTTACGTGATTCGCTCAGTTTATTCGTATCTGCTCCCGCATCCGTGGCAAAATAAATGGCGGCATTCGCCGTATGGTTCGTCTTCATCCATACACTGACGTATCGGTAAGCCGATGGAATCGGCTGCAGGCCAGCATCATGCGTATCCAAATACAAATTGGGATTGGATGTCGTAGACTGAATCGGCTCCGATGTCGTGAACAAATGCACGCCGTTCACATCGCGGTATACATTGTCGGTAACAATATGATTGGCGTAGACGCCCTTATCCGAATTCACGTCCCAGCCAAGAAGGTTACTCCACGGAGCAGAGTTTTTGCCGTACAGCTCATCCTGCTCCTCCGCATGGAGAACCGTGTTGCTTGTAAAATCCCAAGACGTAACCAGTCCGCTATTCAAAGCGACTTTAGTATAAGTAGCTGAACGAATCACAGCTCCGGCTACACCACCCCTAACCGCCAGTGCTTGCATATAGACGGAATCTGTTACCGTAATAGTAGCTGCAGCTCCGCTGACCATCGTCCCGTTGGCAGCCGTACCGGTCGCCGCATTGTATTGTGGAGTCGTTCCGTTTAGCGTATATATAATCGCATCGGCATAGCTGGATGTGAGTGAAACCGGGAGACTGTCATAAAAAACTTGGGAGGCTGACAGGGTAACAGGATTCGCGCCAGCCACATACGTCTCTTGCTTTCTCGCTTTGATCTGACCGTCCTGAATGGCTACGGCTTTCAGCGTGGCTGTATGATCGAGCGTCAGTGATCCGTTAAAAATTGTATCGCCAGTCACTTCCGTCCCATGGGTTACATCCGGTTCAGAGCCGTCAAGTGTGTATCGGATTGCATCTGCGCCAATGACCGAGTAATCGATCGATTGGGACGCTCCGTAAAACGTTTCACCCGCTGACAGCGATAGCTGCGTCTGTAACGGATTGCCTACATGAACTGTTGCACCTTGGTACATCGTCAACTCGGTATCGACAAGTGTACGATCACTTGTGTAAACCGGCAGCAGCTCGACGCTGTAATCTTTGCCGGCAGTCAAACCGCCAATCCGTGCATAGCTGCCTCGTTCTGCGTTATAAACACTGAGCTGCGCAGCGGTTCCATCCGTTACATTGCGATAGCGAATATTAAATTTGGAAACGCTCCCATTTAGTTCCGGAATAAAGATATAAAAGCCGTTTGTATCACCCGCAAGTCTGACTTGATCCCGATCTGATACTGGAAGAAGACGATTAAACACAAAATTATCCATGCGAAATCCGGTAGCAGCGTTGGCAAACACGCCGACGAAGCCTTCGCCTAGCACCGAGCCCCGTGTCACATCGATAATCGGCAAAGTTGAATTATTCACATAGGCGCGAATTCGATTCCCCTCAGCAGATAGCTTCATCCGAAATGTCCCCCACGGCAATGTATCCCGGTTTAATCCCGGCATCCCGTACTCCTTCAAGCCTCTGTATTTGTTCCCATCCGTATTCGCAATTGAAGTCGAGCCTTCGAACAAATTCATCTTGGCATCAAAGGTGATATGCGCTTTGAGCTGAGCATCCCAGCCATCACTCCAGCCATTCTTCTGGAATTGAACGCCAAGCTGACGATTTAACTCACGCTGAGTCACCGTCATATCAAATGAAGCTTCAAAGTCACTGTATTTATGCTCAGGGGCACTCGTAAAACCGTAGTCGAAAACCCCCACTGTCGATCCAGTAACAGGACTGACTGCCAACTCTCCCCCCGACAAGGCTACATTCGCCGTATCCCCGGCAAATTTGATCGCATTACGTACACCATCGTTATAGGTTCCGTTCGACATCGTGCCGCTGTTGAAATCTAGCGCATACGTCGTTCCGTCGCGAATAATAGGAGCACGAGGGGGTGTATCTGCCCAAGCAGCAGGCGTTGGGACTCCAATGGCTACAAGACTCGACCAGAGCATAGAACAGATGGCCGTAAGTGCAAGACCTCTTTTCGCGGACCGAGAGAACGTGGACATGCGAGCATTGGGTTTGCTATTTCGGTTATTCATCATTAATGGATCACTCCTTTTTCCTTTGCAAATCACGGTATTGTCCAGGTGTCATTCCTTCCTGCTTGCGAAAATAGCGAATAAAATTTTGTGGATTCGTGTAGTGGAGTTTTTCAGCAATGTCGGTGATTTTCAACTCTGTATCGGTTAGCAGCTCTTTGGCCTGCTTGAGCCGATAATTAGATAAATACTCGCTGAAGTTAACGCCGACCTCCTTGCGGAATACGCCACGGATATAGTCGGGATGATAGCCAAGCCTTGCCGCACAGTCGTCGAGTGATAGCTCAGTTCCCGCTTCGTTGTGAATAATGGCAAGCATTTGGTCGGAAATACGGGCATATTGCTTTTTGCGCAGTCCTTCCAAACGGGATATAAGGGGATGGATCAGCGTTTGCCCAAACCACTGCTCCACCTCTCTTACCGTTTTCAACTTGTATAGCTCGTCAATCAGCGATTTCTCGCCCTCAAATACAGCCTCTTTCTCGTCGCCCAACGTCTGTTTCAGACGTACAAGCGCAAGCAGCAACGACGTTAGTGTCACGAAATATTCACGATGGCTGACCTTTTCTTGGAAAACGCTATGCAAATAAGCGGACAACCGCTCATTGGCCAGTTCCTCATCGGCCAGCTTTACGGCATCGAGCAGCTCCCGTTCCAGTGTTACGGGAAAGCGAAGTTGTGTTCCGTCCGGCTCAGCATCTTCAATATAAATAACGGAGCCCGGCTCCATACGAATCGCATATTTCAGCGCTTCGTTGGCATCCTCATAAGCAGACCGGGCTTCGTTAATCGTCCCATAAAACCGGCTGACTCCCAAGGTAATGCTCAACTCCAGAAACTGCGCCACCTTTTGCTTCATTTCAGCGCACAGATCGTTGACGATCTGCTTAAAACGGTCTTCCTCACCTGCTGCACATCCAATCAGCATGACCTGCTTACGGTGCATGACGACAGGCTTCAATCTCCGCTGCAGCGGTATAAGCTCCTCCGCCATATTATTAATGGAGAATAGCAGTAGATCCTCATCTATCTCTTCATAGCGTGTATCGCGCAACGCATCAATTTGCACGGCGATGACGCACACTTGCGTCCACTTCCGCTCCCACTTGAAAGCAGTAAGCTTCTCGCTGATTTCACGCTGTGCCAACTCACCTTCGTAAAGCTTGATCATAAACAGCTCTTCCAATTGGACCCGCTGCCGCTCAACGATATTTTTCAAATTGCTTTGTACACCCAGAATATTCTTCACCTGACTGCCAATATAGCCAATCTCGTCGGAACTGCCATTTGGCTTAAGCTCCGGCTCAGCCTGTAAATCGCGGTAAAGCCTGTTGATCGGACGGTACATCCGGCTCGCCCCAAGCCAAGACAAAGCTAACGTTATGACTAAAATAATGAAACAAATGGTGTAGGTATACCATTCAATGGCCTTGGAATCTCGTGTGATCAGATCGACAGATGCAATAGATACATAAGCCCAACCCGTATAGGCGGATTTCCGATAAACCACTGCGGCATGATTATTACCAGTCGTACGGAAACTTCCAACCGGTTCCTTGCTAGTACGCACAGTCTGCAACGCTTCCTCGTACCCGGCTGCCTGCGAAATCGCAGAGGGATCGCTATGAGCAAGCAACCCACCTGTTTCACTGAGGATCATTGCCTCGCCAAGCTCATTGCTGCCCGCTAGCAAGCGAGCAAGCTCTGCACTCCGAAATTTGACAATGAGCAACCCCGACGGGTTCAGCGAATGTAAAGGCAGCTTTTTCACCAAATGTACTTGATCGCCAGATACCGAATGTGCCCAGAATGTGGATTTGTTATCCCGCTTATATCGCTCAATCAGATCGGCATTGCGATAATTCGACAACGGCAATACCTCTGTATTGTTATCGAGCACCCACCCCTGATTGAAGCTGGCAAGCACGATATCATCGATCCCTAGCTCGAAGCTTTGCAACTGATGCAGCCCCTGAAGCAAGCCGTTAACCGTTTCGAACTGTTCCGGTGCCAGCTTCATATTGATCGCACTGACGACCAGTGCTGAATTAATGAAATGAGTGGCTGAGGTGTCAGCCGCCCGGAGAATCTGCTCCACCCGTTGCTGTGTTTGCTGCAAATTCAGTTGGTTTCCTTTCGCCACTTTATCCTCGATCATAGCAGACGACTTATTGTACGACAGTACACCAAGCAAGAGGACAGGCAGAGTACCCAAAGCCAAACTGAATAAGAACAGCTTTATTAAGAAACGGGGTGAGCGGATTTTCATTAAAGATCAACCTCCATAAGACAGCGTCTTGTTGTAAACTCCCGCGTTCAGCTGGAGTCAGTGTTTCCATTGTAACGCAGATACGACTGTCTCGTCTTGCGATTCACTAGCGCTTATTTTTTCTGTTTGTTATATTGTGCGGTATATTCCTCAATAACTTTATCACCGCCGCTTTTACGCCATTGCTCAACCGCCTGGTTCCAGCTAGCCTCGTCAATATTACCCATAATAAACTTGATTCGCGCATCCTGGACAATTTTCGTCAATTCCGAGCCCTTCTCCGCTAGCGTTGCTGATTCGAATGATTCCGCTGGATTGGCGACGGCAATTTCGGTGTTTTTCTGGAACATTTGCTTATACTTCTTGACAATCGGCACATCTTCTCCCGCGTCGGTTTGGCTGCCATCATCATAGCGAAGCTGGTAAATGGAGCTAATATCCGTTTCGTAGGCCTTACCGTCAAGGCGAGCTGGTTTGCCATTTTCCACCTTATAATGCTTGCCTTCGATTCCCCATTCAAACAAGTTTTGCATTTTTTTGTCACCAAGCTTATCTAGAAAGCCAAGAATTTGTTTCAGTTCCTGCTCGGTTTTGATGCTCGTTTTTGGGAACATATAAACGCCAACATAACCGCCGTTGTACAGCATGAGACGCTCGCCTTTAGGTCCAGCAATCCGACTGGCCACGTCAAGCACCGCACTAGGGTTTGCCTTAACCAAATCGTTAAAGCCTGAGTTCACATCGTCCAGTGTGCTGATAATGAGTCCTGCTTTTCCTTGGTTAACCGACTCTTGACGTTTCGTACCAGGAACGACGGCGAAATCCAGATTGATCAGCTTCTCATCGTACATCCGTTTATACAGCTTGAGTGCGTCGATGTACTCTTTGGACATAAAATCAGGTACCACCTTGCCGTCCTGCACGCCGTATAAATTGGGCCCGCCATACCAGCTCAGAATAGTCTGAAAGCCGTTCATTCCCCGACCCTCATACATGCCGAAAGTGTCAGCTTTACCATTCTTGTCTGGATCTTTCGTTGCAAACGCCTTCACGACATTGTAAAAATCATCAATCGTTTTGGGCTCAGCAAGACCTACTGCTTCCAGCCAGTCCTTGCGATAAATAATGCCTTCACGGGCAACAGGCCGACTGCGGTAAATACCGTAAACCTTGCCATCGACGGATATATTGTTCAACACCAACGGATTTAGCTTGCTAAGATTCGGAAAGTCTTTTAAATAAGGCCCAATCTCCCAGAACATCCCGGACTTAACCGCATTAACAATACCGGAAGCCTTATTGCTCGCAATCATCATAATTTTGGGCAGTTCGCCTCCCGCAATGGTGGCATTGATTTTATCGTTGTATGCGGAATTGGGCACCCACGTAATGTCGAGCTTCGTATTCGTATGCGCCTCAATCAGCTTGATCGCCTCATTATCCGCCTTTGGAGGTTCAGCCGAGTAATACATATTCATCATGGATAGTTTGAGTGGCTCTTTTGTGGCCTCCGTAGCCGTTGGAGCTTTCGTTGCCGAAGATGCACCTTGCTCCCCACATCCTGCGAGGAATGTCGTAAAGGCAACTGACGCCAACCCCCATAGTCGCAATCTATTCCCATTCTTTGTTCTTTCCATCTTGTTTCCTGCCTCCCTTTTATATGGTTAAATCATTTAACCCTTAACTGAGCCTAACAATACACCTTTGGCAAAATGCTTTTGTAAAAATGGATATACGATCAGAATCGGCAGTGTTGAAACGGTGATAACGGCCATTTTGAGCGATTGGGGCGGAAGCGCAACGGCTTCGTTCACTTGACTTGAATCACCGATACCCCCTTCAGACATAATGACTACCTGCCTCAATAGTACCTGAATAGGCCATTTCGTCGTATCGTTAATATATAGAATAGCTGAGAAGAATGAATTCCAATGCCCAACCGCATAAAACAGAGAAAACGTAGCTATGGCAGGCATCGACAACGGCAATATGATTCTGAATAATATCATCATGTCATTGCATCCGTCTATTTTGGCTGATTCTTCTAGCCCCTCAGGCATTTGTTGAAAAAAGTTTTTCAAAATAATGAGATTGAAGGCACTTATTGCACCTGGAAGCAGCAGCGACCATAAGGTATTCGTGAGTCCCAGCGCCTTAACAATCAGGAAGGTCGGGATCATCCCACCGCTGAATAACATGGAGAAAACAATTAACAGCATAACCGGCCTGCGCCCAAGCAGCTCCTTGCGCGATAATGGATAAGCCATCAGCGATGTAAACACAATGTTGATGAATGTACCGGCGATCGTAATAATAACTGTATTGAGCAGACTTCGCATAATCGTATCCGTTGAAAAAATATACGTATACGCCGACAGTGAGAATTGTGTGGGAATTAATACAATTCCCTGCTTCGCATATTCTTCAGGCGCAGCGAACGAGCCGAGCACCATGTAAAGAAATGGCACGACCGTCAACAACCCGAGCAGCATCAAGAATGTATAATTTGCCATATCGAACAATCGGCTGCCTAAATTTCGGCCCACATAGACCCCCTCCTTTCGGCATTAATAAATGCCCTCTTCCCCGAATTTTTTGGCGAGCGCGTTCGTTACAAGAACGAGCACTAAGCCAACGAGCGATTTAAACAGACCCACCGCCGTGCTGTAGCTGAATTGAGACTGATTAATACCTACGGAATAGACGTACGTATCGAAAACCTCGCCCACTTCGCGATTCAACGCATTTAGCATTAAAATAATTTGTTCGAAGCCTGTGTCCAGAAAATGCCCGAGTCGCAAAATGAACAAAATAACGATTGTACTTCGAATCGCAGGCAGTGTAATATGCCACAGTTGTCGCCAACGGCCAGCACCGTCTATTTTCGATGCCTCATACAACTGCGGATCAACCCCTGCGAGTGCCGCTAGGAAAATAATCGTGCCCCAGCCGGTTTCCTTCCAGATCACCTCAGACATAATGAGCGTGCGGAACCATTCGCTGCTGATCAAGAAATTGATTTTCTCGCCGCCTGCCTTAGCGATCAGTTCATTAACAAGCCCACCTTCAACGGTAAACAGCATATAGACCATACCGACAACTACGACCCAGGAAAAAAAATGCGGAATGTAAATCATCGTTTGAACAAAACGTTTAAATGCTTCCTTGCGTACCTCATTCAGCAGGAGTGCGATAATAATCGGCAGCGGGAAGAAGAAAACCAAATTGTACATCGCCAGCACGATCGTATTGCGAAGCAGCATCCAGAACGTTGGCTCCCCGAAAAAACGGGTGAAATGCTGCATGCCAACCCAATCACTATGCCAGAATCCTAGAAATGGCTGATAATTTTGAAACGATATCAGCACACCCCACATCGGTAAATATTTGAACAAAATGAAATAAATAATGCCGGGCAACAGCATGTAATATAGCCATTGATCGCGAATGAGCATTTTGGCGATTCGTTTTCTATCGACCGCCGAGGGTCTTACTTTAGTACCGGGGACACCCTTATGTTGTGCGAGCATGGTGCTCCTCCTCCTTCTGGCATTTCGCCGCATGCATGATCAGCGAATTTCTATATTTTCTTTAACAACCTTCTGCCTGACTAATCTAATCAGCCGTACAGCTCCAGCTTATATCCGCATTCATCTCCTTGTACGGATGTTACAATAAATTGTTGTTGAATCAAGTCATAGTCGACCACGGCCATGTGATCGAGGGAGTCGAGTACGATCGAGAAGCGCTTCGTAAATAAGTAGCCACCTATCATAAACCGTCCACGTTCTGGAATAACAATTGGCGTTGCATGCCTTGCACGATGCTGCTCGCTCCGGCTATGTATGTCCACCATTTGCTGCTGTGTGGCATGCCCCCAATGCTCGCGCGTTCCTACACCTTCCAGCTCCCAGTAATCCAGCCTATCGCTCAAATTAAGCCTTTCCAAATGCTCCTTATACATCCTGGCATGATCAACAGGCACCCGAATATCCGTATCTCCATGGCAAATAAATAAGGGTGTTAGCAGGTTCGAAGCTAAGGCTAGCCCGCTTCGTGAAGCGTAAGCCATTGGATTATCTCGCGGAGGATGTCCAATCCAGACGTCCAGCTCATCTTGAAATTCACCAATCGCGTCATTCTCATACCAGACCGCATAGTCAGTAATGCCGCACATCGCCGTCGCTGCCGCGAAGAAATCGGGAAACTTGGCGATGATTGCATAAGCATTCCCACCCCCACCGCTTCCACCTTCAAAATAGACGAGCGAGCTATCTTCAATAAAGCTTTCATATTGTTGCTGTACATAGGTGACCGCGTCAATCACATCGAACAGCTCCCAGCCGTTGCAATCCGGAGAACCTTCAGAGAATGCACGTCCTCGCATATCTACTTCTACAATTAACTCATCGACGCAAGGTGTATCCATTACCTCGAAAGGCGGTATGCTCATATGCCAGCCATGTGTCGTCACTACGAGCCGCGAAGGCTTTCCTGGCTTCAGCACCCGCATTGCCAATTGAAGTTCGGGATGGCGGGAAGAGTTGTAATAAATAAAATCGCAGTAGGGCGAATATTGATTCTCCCTACTCTCTACGCCCTGCTTCTCGATCCGAACCCGATCCTCATATTTCTCGTATTCCACTTGTATCCTCCCTTATTCTTATTCCTCCAGAGGTCCTAAATGAGCATATCGTAACATCGGCTAACGACTCTCCGTCCGACTACACTGATCCTAACGAATCGACTTATTACCGTCTACAATCATTACCGAAGGGAATGTGAAATAGCAGCTGATAATCAAAGGCGAGTTAACAATCACAACCGAGTATTCCTTCGGAAAAGCCTGTTGGAACGGCAAAAAACCTCATTTCTCCTCAAAAAGGCTGCGGAAAGAAAAGGTTTTATTTTGATACTTATACTTACTGTTGGGTGGCAAATAAGTAGCCTTGGATATCAAGTCCAAGACCTTCAATCATAACATTGCCTACCCCTTATCACTTATTACCAAAGATAAATGTGACTTTTGTAGGATGGAATTAATTAACTATTAAATACATTATTGTGAAATAATCCATTACCAGATAAACTCTATTTTGCGGAGCGTGGAAGTATCTACGCTCCTTGCTAAGTAAATGAGGGAGTAGTGTAGATGAGCTATTTTGAAGATATTGATACAAATTTCATTAAAAATTTGACTAGAACTAAGTATTCTCGTCTAGAAGACGTTAATTTTCAAACTATTTCGAACATCCCTGGAAATGAAATAACGCCATTTACAGAATTTTATATAGCACCATTTATATTTAGGACACTGAGTATATGTATCAATATTCCACTAGCATATATAGATCTAAATAATGATGCTTTGAGAGAATTACTATGTCATTTTCAAAAAATTACTGTCTTAACATCAAAGGAAATTCCATTTGAACTAAGATTGGAAAATCTTGAGCCTAAATCTAAAGAAATGTTTTCTATACTTTTGAGTAAAAACAAGATAAATCCATTTGTATTGGATTTGTACCAATACTATGGCGAACATGATTCTTCAGGTGATTTTAGGTATGTTAAATTTGTTAATGAGTCCATAGAACAAGTTTATGAAGATTTGATAAATCCAAATCACATTAAAGATTTCAACGAAATTTGGAGTCGAATAAAAATGATGCACTCTGATACGAATTATGTATATCTTAATCCCAATTGGCTATTCTCCGAGCAGCTAAAATACTCAATAGCACTAAATTTCTTTTCAATGGCCTGTGAAGAGGTTTATTTATGTATCGATAATACAACATCTCGCATTATTAGTTTATTACTTTCAAATGATAAATGATGGTTAATAGGAACTTTTGAACTGCAAGAAGCCAGCAAACGCAAGGGTTTGCTGGCTTTTCAAAAACTATTTAGAGCCTCGCGAACGTGATGTAATCCACTTGGGCAGGCTCTGCCGATTCGATCCGAAGTGCCCGGTTGATCTGTCCCCGGTGATATTGCCCATGTAAGAGGACCTGCAACAGGATGTCGCGGACGGACGTTCGGAACGGAACACCGCTCTGGTTCGCATAGTCGATCATCTTGTCCAACTCGGATTCCTCGAGTTCATCGATATAGACGCGATATTGCTCGGCGTTTTCTTCGAACATCGTCCGGATCGCAGTCAGGTCATCCGCTTCCTCCCACAACGAATACTGCGTGGTGCCCTTGCCCTGCAATCGGGAAAGCCAGACTCGTTCCGCGACCGCGACGTGGCGAACCAACTTCCTTCAGAAGGTCCTTGTTCTTCGTCTCACTTTCCTCGAGCGCGTCCAAGATGCGTCCGTCCGCCCAGATCAGGTGATCCACCATGCTCTTAATCGTCTTCATTTCAGTTTCCTCCTCTTCGTCTCATGAATTACTTGAATCTACTGGTATTCGTTAGTTTAATCATTTGAATGAACTAAAACAACCTTTTTAGCTGGTCGGATAAGCAGCAACTTAATTGTACCAGACGAGAATTCGCCTGCCAGGATGTCTCCTGCGATGATGTATCGTCATCTAACCGACTGGTAAACGAGACCTATGGCTCCAGAATCAAAGGTCTTGTTTTCGATAAGTTTAAGATTGACCTTCTCCTTGAGACCTTGGAATAACGGCAACCCGCTGCCGATCAGGACGGGAGAAACCGTAATTTTATACTCATCGATTAAATCAAGCTGCATAAGGTGGTGTGCGATCCTAGGACTGCCGAGGATGACCATATCCTTGCCTGGCTGCTGTTTGAGGTTCTTGATCTCTTCCTCGATATCTTCTTTCACCAGTCTGGAATTGTTCCATTCAACTTTGTCCAGCGTCGTGGAAAAAACGATTTTGGCTGTCTTATCGATCCACTCGGCATGATCTCGTTCATACTGCGAAGCTGATGGATCCGAAGGCACAGATGGCCAATAACCGTGCATTAATTGATAAGTCCCTCGTCCCCAAATGACGGTGTCGGCAGTACTTAGAATTTCTTTCGCGTATTTCTCTAAATCACCATCGTAGGAAATCCAGCCAATGTCCATTGCACCGTTCGGTCCTTCTACAAAACCGTCAAGCGATGCATGCAAAAATAGAACGAGTTTTCTCATTTTCATTGCTCCTTTGTTCATGAGGGATGTCTACATAAGTTACATTTTAGCACATTCCAGCTTGGATTGTTTCTTATGGAAGAGCGTCATTTAGGATCGTAAAAGTCCTAGCCATCGGCTAGGACCTTAAAATTTTGTTATTCCTTTTCGAAAATCCACCTTATTTTTTTACCGTAATTCATCTGTCCCGAATCTAACCAGCGATACATGATCCTGTACGTCCATATGCCCCGAATTGATATCTGTAACTAGCATGTCTTGTCTTTTATACTTTTTAAAATGTACATCTCTTACATAAGAATCCTGATTTACGCCCTTAATTAAAGCCCTCTGTTCCCCACTACCACGATAGGTGACGTTATCTAGCGTAATGTTTTCAATAATCCCCCCGTCTCTATCTCCTGGAAAGCGTTCATCAGTCCGGAATTGAAACACCGCGGCTTTATAAGGATCTCTAAAAGCTTCGATTCGTATATCTTTAAATAAGATATTTCGAATATCATTGCCCCCATTTGCCCATAATTTCAACACACCCGTAAATTTATCGAGGATATAGACCCCTTGCTGATTCAATACATCGATATTTCGGAACGTTAAATCTGATATATGGGCATCTGGTTCACTTCCCAGACCTATGAGAATGGTATGCGCATCATCCCCCCACAGCACGCTATTTTTCACCGTATTATTGGAGGTTGGACCATAATGATACATCACAATATCATCATCAGGTGTTCGAATAAATACACCTGTAATGAGACCATCGTTCGATCCACTGAAATGAATCCCATCCGCATTTACTTCATAGGCGATAATATGAATATTTTGAACAACGGGTCTTGTAGCAAAATTCATTACCACGGCCCACATGGTTGGATCAATAATGGTAATGCCTTCGACTCGATTATCACTGCCACCGCTTAACCAAATCGCGCCCGTCCTGCCTTCCCCCGGAGTTGGATTGATATGCTGCAATTGACTGCCATCGAGAATTCCACGGCCACTTATGGTCACATGATCCACTTCGTCAGAAGATATCGATCCGTAACAAACAGCGCCAGGTGCCATATACACCGTCGTATGATGTTGGGAAATAAAGAAAGACTCACCCGAATGCCAGTTCCCATAATTGGAACTTGTTCCGTAACGAGTATGCTCATTCCCATCAACAGCATGGACGTAGCTAGGCATAGCTCCCGCAATTGCGCGATTCAATGACAGATTCGTAGTCCCCMCCGCTTCATAAACGTTAAACTCGCCAATTGAATTACTGAACACCCAGCCTGAATCAACATTGCTTCCTAGAAGCATGAGCCGCACATATCTAGCCTCTCTTGGGCTAAAAGAATTTGTTATATATCCCTCAAGTGTATTACCGGTACCATCATAGACAAGGGTATACGGATCATTAGCCTCCACTTTCGTTTCCACAAGGTACTTATTCGGGTAGGAGATAGGGTCCATGCCTAATCCTTGCATCTTTAATATTGTCTGCCCGAGATCAATCCGATCAATCGCATAAACACCCCCAAGATCAACCTCTACCCAAGAACCTTTCGGTAAGGTATGCAGGCCGGGTTTAAAGTAATACGTGTCTTTCCCCTCTGGCAATTGCAAAGGAATCGCATCTCCGGGATGAATAAGGTGAACATTGGGCGCACTTTCAGAAGGCACATCCGTTTCCAAAGGATTGGTTAAGATATGCAGGTCTTCCGTGTTCCAACTATCGTTGATGCGAATGACAATTTTACGTGGAGACTCATCGTCCTGCGTGGTTGAGAACGTGAGGGTATTTCCCATTTTCGCTGCATCAATGTCATAGGAACTTGGCCTGATATCATAGCAGTTCATCGTTCCACCATGATAGGTGACTTTGATGTCTATGGAGCCTGAGAAATCGAAAATCACCATGGAAGAATCAAATTTTGTTCCATCCTGATGACCTAAAATAACATTGTAAACGAATATATCGGTCCACTCCGACCCATGCGAAGGCTTAATCTGAACTGTGAAGGTAGGATTCATTGCTATTCCTGCCGGCGGGGACCATGTATGAACAGTATTGGACATTTTTCCTCCTGTGAAACCTGAATATGATTACAGCTTTTTGCTAATTCGTAATAATTACATTGTCAAAATAAAAGATTCCGCCTGTAGGAGCTTCAGACGATACGAAACCTACTTTGCCTATATCATGGGTAGCCGTCTCCAGTGATTTAGTCGCATTAATCAGCACATTATCGACGTTACTTTCACGTCTAATGAGCTGGAAAAATCAACATTCACATAGGATGAATCGAAATTTGTGCCGTCTTGATGACCTACCTTTACGTTGTATTCGTATAGATCCATCCAGGTTGCCTCATCCGATGGTTTCACCTGAACCGTGAATGTAGGATTCGCTGCAGTGCCTGAAGGAGGGGACCATACATTGACTACATTTGCACCTGCTGCCTTCGCATGTATCCCGCCAATGAAACCTAGCATTGCAACCAAGCTAAAAAGGAATAAGAATAACGAATATCGTTTCATCATGAACATAACAATTTCCCCCGTTTCGAATTAGCGCTCAGAGCGCAATGTAGAAGGCATGATAAGCAGGGAACCTATTGGATAGGCCCCCCATAAACAATTCGTTACTTTTTAGCAGTCGTGCTCCATTCATTTAATTGTTTTTGTTTCTCGGCAATAATTTTGTCAATGCCTGCGCTTTTCAGTGCAGCCACCATTTTGGGAATATAGACATCCGGGTCCACCGAGCCAGACATAATGGCTTGCTGGTACTGCTTGAGCACGCTGTTGCTAGCAGCCACTTCCTGAGTTAAAGATTCGGAATTCCAAGCAAAACCAAGCGCAGGTGATTTGTCAGCTGTTTCGTTGAATGTTTTGAATTTCTCCCATTTCTTCGGGTCTTCATTTGGAAATAAATACGTTAACATCTGATTTCCCCACATCCAAGGCTCGTTCTTATAACCGACGGATGCCGCATCAACACCTGCAGGGAAATCAATCGTAGTCTCATCCTTTTTCACATAATGAGTTCCTTCCACACCGAAATCAAACAGATTAAGCAGCGTTTTATCGCCATAGAGCATGTTCAAGAACATCATAGCCCGGTTAGGATCTTTCGAAGTCTTGGGAATGGCTGTCATAATCCCGGTCGTGTTCAACGTAATTGGGGTGTTCACCATTTCTTTCTGAACGACCTTAACTCCCCAGGCTGAGGACATTTCAGCATCTTTCCCAGGCTTCAGCTCCGAATACATCGCGAATGCCTTTCCTGCTTGCATGGCGCCAAAGTCTTTGACCGTGGCCGCATCCAGATTCATAAATTTCGCCTGATACCATTTACGCGCCAGCTTCGCATAATCCATGAATACTTTCGACTCAAAGATATCGACTACTTTTAGCTCCTTGCTTGAACGGTCCAAAGCACCCAAATAATCGCCAAGATTATCAAACGACGAAGAACTGATGGCAAAATTACTCATCTGACGCCCCTCTTGTCCGAAGAAAGGAACGATGTCAGGTTCATTGTCTTTAATCGTTTGTAGCATAGGCTCCAAATCTTCGAGCTTGTTCACCTTGCTGATATCAAATTTATATTTATCGACTAACGCCTTATTGAACAAAACACCATCTACACTGGCAAACTCTTTGTTCGTTGGTAGTCCGTAAATCTTTCCGCCTATCCTTGTTCCGTCCAAAAACTGAGGCTGCAAAGCTTTCGTTACATCTCCTCCGTATTTGGCAATAAGTTCATCTAGAGGCAAAAACGCTCCTTTAGCTACATTTTGCGAATAACCGAGACCACCAGCTGTCATCATAACGTCCATTTGCTCATTCGTTGCCATCATCAGATTGGTTTTCTCGATCCAAGTCCCCCACTCAATCGGCTTGAGTTCAACTGTAGCGTTAATCTTGTCAGTTAAATACGCATTCATTTTGTCTTGCACGGCCTTAAGGTCCTTGGGAACTGCGCCTGTTGCGTAAACGATCGTCAACTTATACGGATCCAGTTTCGAAGAAGAAGCATTACCCTTCGTACTTTCGGAAGTGCTTTGTGGTGTATTCTCCTTCGTAGCCGAAGAACTGCAGCCTGCGAGTACGGCACTTAATGTGAGAATAACCGTCGTCATTACGAAAACCTTTTTCATTGTGATCAAGTCTCCCCCGAATATTATTGTCATGCACTAACCCTTTCCAACGTACTTAGCTGAATCACCTCCTCCATTAAATCTAGTGCTAGCCTTTAACCGAGCCTACAGTGAGACCTTTCACCAAATACTTCTGAAAAAAGGGATAGCAAATAAGAATAGGTCCTATACCAATAACCGCCATTGCCATGATGATAGAATTTTGGGGCATTTCGGATATTAATTTGGCAGAATTCGCATTCTCCGTATGAGAAGATAGGAACTGAATATTCAGCAAAGCTTTTGTCAGTAAGTATTGCACACTGAAATACTTGGAATCGCTAATAAATATCAACCCGTTAAACCAATCATTCCAATAAGCCAACGTAGTGAACATGCCGATCGTTGCCAGTACAGATACCGAGAGTGGGAGAACCAGTTGAAAGAAGATTCGCCATTCTCCAGCGCCATCTATACGAGCCGACTCAATCACCGAAATAGGAACAGAATTAGAGAAGAAGGTCCTCATGATTAGCACATTAAATCCATTCATAAGCAGTCCTGGGATGATGAGTGCCCACATCGTATCGCGTAAATCGATGATTTGGGTATACACCAGATACCAAGGAACCAAACCGCCATTTAATAAAATCGTAAAAAACACATAAAAGGATAGTATCTTTCGATACGGAAAGTCCTGACGGGACATTGGGTAAGCAACTAAACTTGAAATAAATAAGCTGGCTAAAGTTCCCGCGATCGTAATGATAATGGTAACGCCGTAAGCTCGAAATAATTGATGAATGTCTATAAATAAATAGCGATAAGCGGCTGTGCTCCATATTTTCGGGAAATACGTGTAGCCGCCTGTACGCAAGATACTCTCATCCGTAAAAGAAGCGATTAGCACCAGAACAATTGGAAATAAACAAAATACACACATCACTAAGAAGAAACCATGCAATAAACCGCTCGCCCAAGGTGATCCTTCCCGATGCGTTYGAAACCGCTTTTGATTGATAATATTGACTTCCATACGTATCCTCCTCTAAAATAAAGCGCTCTCTTTATCCCATCTTCTGACCAACATATTGGCAATGATGACAAGCACGAATCCCACTGTCGATTGGTATAAACCTGCAGCCGAAGACATGCCGATATCTCCTGTTACCAATAAGGCTCGGTAGACATAGGTATCAATTACATTGGTAGTCGAGAACAAAATACCTGTATTGAGAGGAACTTGGAAGAACATACCAAAATCTGCGTAAAAGATGCGGCCAATCAGGATCAGCACCACAACGATCACCACTGGACGGATTAGCGGGAGTGTGATCTTCGTCATCTGCAGCCAGCGATTCGCGCCATCCATGCGGGCAGCCTCATAATATTCTTGGTTAATACCAATCATAGCGGCAAAATAGATTAAACTTGAATAGCCGACATATTTCCACGTGTTCACCATGACAAGAATGTAAGGCCAGTATTTGGACTCCAAATACCATTCAATCGGCTGTATATGTAAGAACGGAAAAATGACTTTATTGATAAAACCGTGCTCAATACTAAAAAAGGCAAGAACAATATAGCCAACGATACTAAACGAAATTAAAAAGGGAAGCAGCATGATACTTTGGTACAAATTGCGGGCAAACCGATTTTTGATTTCATTTAACAGTAAAGCTACAAGGAGCGCTATGACTAAATTATTAACAATAATAAACGTCCCATTGTAGAGCAGCGTATTCCGGGTAATGATGAAGGCATCATGTGATTTGAATAGGAATTCAAAATTCTTAAAGCCCACCCAGTCGCTATGGAAAATTCCTTTGGTGTAATTAATGTTCTTAAACGCAATGAATGTGCCCAGCATGGGCAAGTAATTATTAATAAATAAGTACAATACACCTGGCAGTGTCATCAGAATCAGACTGCTATATTTCTTTGCCATTCCGCTACCCTCCACTCTATTTCTCTTCTTTATTGTAGAGGGTGCAGCTTTTTTCAGATAGCGCTCAAGATACCGAACCTATCACTCAAGTTACTTCTTAGGTATAAAAAGACGAACGACCGCCCCTTTTTCCAGCCCATTTCCAATCATGAGACGGGCCTTATTGGCATAATAGGCTTGCAGCCTTTGTTTCACATTTTGAATGCCCAAATTCCCGGCATCCTCTGATGACTGACCGCTTGCCACAAATTTTTGCAAAGCCGGCGCCGAAAACCCATTGCCGTTATCCTCAATATGGATCCATAGGCCATGGCTATTATCGGAATGCTCTTCATAACAGATTATTTTCAAATGAAAACCCTCATCTTGCATAACCATGCCATGGATAATAGCGTTTTCAACAAAAGGTTGAAAAATTAAAGAAGGGATAAGCTGTTCCCTGACTTGCTCATCGATGTCGATAGCGTAATCAAAATGTAATGGAAAACGCATCTTTTGAATTTGTAAGTAGTGGTCAATGTGCTTTAGTTCCTCTGTGATCGTCACCATTCTTTGTTGGCTTCGCATCATGGAACGAAAATAATTCATGAGATGGACCATCATTCTCTGCGCCAATTCGGATTTCTTAGTTGCAATCAGGTTATAGGCAATGTTTAAAGAATTCAATAAGAAGTGGGGATTGATTTGCAATTGTAAGTGCTTAATTTCCGCCTGTTGCGTTTTGATATGTTCTTCATAGACATTGATTTTTAAAGAGGAAATTTCAGCAGACATGGTGTTAAAAGTCTCCGAAAGCAAGTCCAACTCCTTGGAATGGCTAGGCGGCATTCTATATTGCAGATCTCCCTCCTGGATTCGTCTCATGGCACGAACAACACGAATAATCGGATTTACGACGATTTTTTTAAGTAGAACTAAGTTAATAATKAGGAAACAGCCAATGGCAAAGGGTAGGAAATAGATTAACTTTTGCAGCAAAGAGAGCTGTCTATAGACATTTTTCTCTGGTAAGAGAACCGTCATGATCATATTAGAGACCTGGGAGCGATTCATAACCAATAAGTACTTATCAGGGATCTCCACCGTTTGAAAAGCCTTATTTGTTTTGAGAAACTTGCTTGTAAGCTGGTTTAAATAGTTTGGGGAAATCGTCGTTGCAGTTAACGGTTCTGCCTGCTCCGAGAAGAAAATAATTTGTTCATCCTCGACCAATTGAACCTTATTGGAAGGAGCAGCCAAGCTTTGAATGGGAATGATACTCCCTACGTATAGACTCGTCCCTGACTTCACGACATGAATTAAACAAGGAATGCCAGCAACCTTCACGGTTTTCCAGCCATCCTCCTGTTTCATGGATAGTCCCTCACTCCGCATCCATTCATAGATAAAATCCTCTGTCCCTTTATTCTGGGGAATTTGTGAACCGTTAGCTCTTGTCATAATAAGATCTTGCGTTTTGGCTGAAAAAACGAATAAAGCCCCTAACTCGCTATAGTAATTAATATCCTTCTCCATCGTATTGGCAGCAGCGATTCGCGTCATCAAGTATTCATCACTTCCGCGGGGCTGCAGCTCCAAGGAAATGACCGCCGGATCCTGTAGGGCTAGCCTGAACATATAGGTATTGATTTCTGATAACTTACTGTCAATATGACTCATTTGCCCGCTTAAGAGGCTCGAATTCGTTTGGGCAACTTGATCACGGACCAGATTCATGGCATAGCTATTGCTGAAAAACAATAATAAAAATAAGGGCAGGGATACTAAAGTAAAACCGCTTATAAATTTGAAAATAAGAGAATTTCTGTCTTTCATGTTCATCCCTCTCTCGTCGCTCAGTTGTTCAATTTCCGCAATTCATAAGGTGTCATCTGATAAGCGCGCTTAAACATTTTAGAAAAATGAGAAAAATGTGTATAGCCCAAAGAAACGGCAATTTGGCTGATAGTCGCATCTGTACCTAATAAGAGATCCTTAGCCATCTTCATTCGTTCGAACGTAATGAAATCGGTAAGCGTTTCACCTGTTTCTTTCTTATAAAAACGAGATAAATACGCCGGATTTAAATGTACAGATGCCGCTATGTCCTCACGGGTTATTTCTGTGGTTAGATTTTCTTTAATATAGGTTTTCACCAGTTCAATCACTGTTTTTTCACCTTTACGGCCAAACTGCCTCTGGTACATAAATGCTTGATTGGACAAGGTCACATTGTTGCTTTCCATGGCAATCAAATCTTGATAAACACGATATAAGTCCTGAATGGTCGCCCAATTCCCGATGTAACACGATACTTGGCAATAAAAGTGTTCCTTGCAGGCTCGAATAAAGGTCTCACATCTCATACGCCAGTCTTCCAGGGGAAGCGGTTCACTTCCGTCCGAGTAGATGTAGATCACATTAATGCCGGAATGATCCTGAAAGGCAAGTCCGTTATCCTGCTGAATCACCAGCTCCGCTGCTGCATTCCGGCAGGCATACTCTAGGACTTCCTCGTCTCTGGAACTGAATTCTCTCTGCCACTTTTCCACGCTAATCAAGATTGGCAGGATTGTAAAGCTGTCTGAAATGGTCAACCCGACTTCTTGCAACTCGCTTTCCATCTTTAACGGATCATTAGAAATACGCTCATCCAAATAATCTTGCCAAATTCGTTCAATTAACAGCGGTTTTTTTACTTCCCAAAGTGGATAGAACCTTTCATACGTCTCTTTGATCTCTTCAAATCCCAATTCTTTTTTGCGGATTTCCAATGCTTTCACAATAATTTCTTCAAGTTCTGAGAAATTGACTGGCTTAACGATATAATCAAATACGCCTAATTGAAGAGCCTTTTTCGCATAATCAAACTCCGAATGACAAGTAAGAAACACAACAATTATGGAAGGATAATACGATTTGACCCATTCCATCAATTGAAGACCATTGCCATTTGGCATCTCTATGTCGCATATCATGATATCAATGGGATGTTCTGTTACAATCTTTTGGGCCATTTCGATATTATAGGCTTCAAAAATCTCTGCAAATCCCAGTGATTCCCATGCGATGTTATATTTAAGTCCCTCAATAGCATAGATTTCATCATCAACAAGCAAAATGCGACTCACAGTAAAACTCCCCCTCTATTTACATAGTCATCGTGTCGTTTGTATACCAAAATAACATGAGTATAGCATGTCATGCTTCGGTGGTGAATGAACGAATTCAAGTAAGTTCTATATTAAAAATGAATTTAGTCCATCATCTACTACTAAAATAACATAGAAAAAGCACAGCAGATCGGCTCATTCCCCTCTCTACTGTGCTTTATTCTATTCCTGCGCCTTGAAGGCGGAGTTACAAAAACTTGTTCCGATATTCAGTCGGCGTCAAACCGAACTGCTTCTTAAAGTTCTCCCGGAAGTGGTCCTGGTCTGTATACCCGATCCGGTCACATATCTCGTAGATTTTTATCGCGGGATCCTTCAGCAGCCGGCCCGCTTCCTCCATACGGAGACGAATGATCCAATGATTGATCGTCATACTGGTTATTTCTTTAAACAGCAGATTCAAATATTTTTCACTTAATCCGACTGAGGCCGCCACATCCGCTAGCGTCAGTTCCCTACGTGTAAATTCTTCCTTCATATACTGAATCGCCTGTTCAACCAGCTTCGTCTTTTTCAAACTTCCATACCATTCCCCTTGAGGCAACGTATCCGACAAATATGGAAGCTCTACCTTGGTGGCATGCTCTGCGACGGTCAACTTCCGGCGCTCTTCCCGTTCTTTGTGAAGCACTTCGACCGCACGCGAAACAACCCTTTCTATTTCAACCGGATCGATAGGCTTCAGGACATAGTCCAACACTTGAAGCTTTAGCGCCTGCCTTGCATGCTCAAACTCACTCAATCCAGATAAAATGATGTAGCGGATGTCCGGATTACGAGCTTTTACGGTCTCAATCAACTCCAAACCGTTCATCTTGGGCATCCCAATATCAGTTAAAAGCAGGTCCGGTTCCTCACGGTCGAGCCACGCCAACACCTCTTCCCCATTCTCTACAGCACCCAACAAGGTGATGCCTAAAGCCTGCCATGGAATGGCACGCACCAAAGTTTCACGGATGGTCTTCACATCTTCCGCAATAAGCAGCTTAAACATTAGCAACTCCCCCGATCTTCATACCGACTGCTCCGTACTGCAGGGCAGAACGACTTCGACACAGGTGCCCTCACTTACTTCAACATAACGCAAACCAAACGCCTCCCCGCAATGCAGTTGAATTCTCCGATGAACATTCATGGTGCCGTAGCCGGTTCCACCGCTGTTCGATTTGCCGACAGGATCGTTCACAGGCTGCTGCCGGAGCATGCGGTTCATTTTATCTGCCTCGCAGCCTCGTCCATTATCTTCGACCCGCAGCAAAAGCGCTATCCCCTCCAGTCGGGCTGAAATTGTGATCCGGCAATCAGACGGACGGTCGGCAAACCCGTGAATGATGGCATTTTCGGCCAACGGTTGCAAAGTAAGGTGCACAATGTTGATGGACACGAGATCGTCAGGTATTCGTATATCCACGTGCAGATCATCCATCATCATCTTTTGAATATGGAGATAGGCTTCGACCTGCTTAACCTCCCCTTCCAAGGAGATCCAGGCCTGCCCCTGATTCAAGCCGTAACGAAAAACATTGGCAAGGGAACGGACGATCTGGCTCGTTTCTTGATCCCCCGCCATGATGGCTCGGCAATTGATTAAATCCAACGTGTTATATAAAAAATGAGGATTAATTTGTGCATGTAAGAGCTCAAGCTGAATCACTCGGCGTTCTATCTCTTCGGCAAAGGATTTCTCGATCAGACTATGAATGGTGACGAGCATGGATGCAAACTTCTGGTTCAGCTCATCCACTTCATAGATCCCTGTATTTTGATAAGGAAGCGGTTCTTTAAATTCCACGACTTCCGGACGTTGGATAGCTGTAACCAGCCTGGTAATGGGAACGGTGACCCGTATGACGATTCTTCTGAGCCAGAAACCCGCGACCAGCAAGGCAGCTGCGGCGGTGGCCGCTCCGATTGCTGATATAACGAAGGTGTATCTGCTGAAATGGCTCTCAGGAACTACCGCCAGCAGCTTCCAACCGTTCTCCAGTGTCTCGAACATCACCCTGTGGTTTTCTCCGTTGATTCTAGTTACGATTGATCCCTTGGTGCCAGTCAATGAACGCACATAGGGAAGCTCTCCCACATTGTCGAGGAAATCGTATCGCTCGCTGAAGATAACACGATCGCTTTCATCCAGCAGCAAATGATAGCCTTTCTCCAGCGGTGCATTGTCGAAAGCACCCTTGATGCTCCCAGTATCCGCAGCAACGATCACCGTACCGATGTTTCGGCCGTCTTTGATACTCGTCTTTTTTCTCGCCGAATAGATCATAGCTGCATTTAATCGGTCCGTCCTTTGGCCCCACCACACAGTCTGTCGTTCCCCACGACTCAGGCTTCGAAACCATTCCTCACTCTTCAGATCCCCATTCTTAAATATTCCCGTTGACGGGTAAAAATGATCTGGTGCCATTTCGTAAAGCCCGCTCCCCGGTTCCAACGCGACGGAAACAACATAGGATTGCTGCGCCACATTATGGGAGCCGAAATCGTTCAGGAGAGACAACAAGGACAGATTCTGCAAGTTGGTCTGGAGTGAATAAAAATCGCCGACCGCCTCGAATGGTTCCTGATAAGAGCTTTCCAGCAAATTTTCAATCGATTGATTGGATAAAATAAAAGCCGCTACGTTATTCATTGTATCGAATTGGTATCCGATATTCCTGTAAACAAATTTCATCGACTGTTCCGCCATCTTGAGGGTATGGTCGTTCTGCACTCGAATAAGGACGTAACTGGCCGCCGTTGCAAAAAGAGCGATGAAGGTGACGATCAACACAAAAATCGGAAGACTCAGTCTTGTAAGCAATCTCGAATTCCTGCTCCGCTTTCGTTTACATACTGCCATCCTCATCCCCCTCTTTAGCTGGCATTATTGCAGAAGCCCCTTCAGCCGTAATTCGCTGGCCGAGGGGCTCCCCAATCTCTTAAGGTTTCTTCAAGCAGGTGATATCCTCCTGCAAGAGGAAGCTTTTATTTGCCGGTTTTCTTCTTGAAGGACTCTTCTAGCTCTTTCAAGATTTGTGTACCGCCTTGTGACTTCCATTTATCCACAAACTCGTCGAACTTCTTGATGTCGGCACCCATAATGATCTGCGTAAAGACAGAGTCACGCATCGTGTTCAGTTCCACCAGCTTAGCGATCTTCGTCGGTGAATCTAAATAGTTGGAAGCGTCCGTAATCTGGAACTTATTATTAATCGCGACATCAAGCGCCTGAGCATTCCGGGTCTGTAGAGAATCCAGATAACGCGGCCAGCCATGCAGTCCCGGAGCAAACAGATAGCTCTGCACACCGCGGAAACTCCCGTTTTTGTCCAGCATTGTCGTCGGGTCTACGATGTCGTTGGTCATCACCTTCATCTTGCCATTCTCGAGTTTGTAGTCTTCCCCTTCGATTCCCCACACGGTTAGCATTTGATTTTCCAAAGACAAGGAATTTTCGATAATAGCCAGAGCCTTCTTCGGATCTTTGGTCTTGGCGCTGATCGCATTCACCTGGCTGAAAGGAGCACCTTGTGGAGCTACCGCTTTGCCATCTGCACCGACGAGAGAGTCAGTTAACGTCAGATATTTAAAAGGTAGATCGACCTGGTTCGGAAGCTTCCCATCTGCCGCCAGCTTTCCGCTTTTCTTGAGCTCAGTCGTTTCCACTTGGGTATCATAATCGTTTGGCGTCGACCACCAGCCCATCCATGAGAACAATTTTCCACTGTAAAGCTTAGCCCTCAGCTGCTCTTCCTTAATGGTCGCGAACTCCTTGTCGATCAGGCCTTCCGCGTACATCTTTTGCAGGAACTGAAGTGCATCTTTCATTTTGGGATCAATATCGTAATTGCTGAATTTGCCGTCCTTTTCGGTGAAATAGCCGGGTGTCACACTAAATGCACCGAATATATTGTCAAAGGAATTGTTAGCAAATTTCTGCTGGCCGATCTGAGCCGTATACCCTCCCAGTGGAATGACATCCGGTTTCTCCGTCTTGACCTTTTTCAGCAGGTTGTAATATTCATCGAGCGTTTTCGGCACCTTGGCACCCATTCCATCGAGGTAATCCTTACGCATGACTAGATTCCAACGGTACCCAGCACCAGGTCCCCCTTGATAAGGAATCCCGAAGATTTTGCCGTTTACCTTCGCCTGCTCAAAAATTTCCTTCGGCACTTCTTTTAAGATATTAGGCGTATCCTTCTCATTGATGAGATTGGTAAGATCGACAAAAGCTCCTTGAGGGGCATATTTCTGGAAGTCATCGGCAAAATCAATTCTCACCACATCGGGAATATCACCGCTTGCCATCTTCAGATTGAGTTTAGTTTTATACTGTTGGACATCCACCAATTCGGGAACGATTTTGATGTTGAGTTTTTTCTCGATAGCTTGCTTGACGACATCTTTCGAAGGATCGTAGGGTTTGGAAATATCTTGCGCTTTTAACCATTTGAGCTCATATGGCACTTCTGTTTTAGGCGAAACCGATGCTGACGCCGAACCTCCTGCCGGTGAAGGTGACACACTGCCTGCTCCGTTATCTTTACTGCATCCCGCAACAGTTACGGTTCCGGCCAGTACGGCAGCGAGAACGCCAAAAGACCATTTCTTCGTTTGATTTGACATGAATAATAGACCTCCTTGGTATAACTTCTAACTTCTATATTTACCCTAATGGGGATAAACCGTTTGGAAAGGACTGAGTTACTTAACCTTTTACTGAACCTACCAGCATACCCTGTTCAAAATATTTTTGGATGAACGGGTAGATGATCAGCATAGGCATGGCTACGATCACGATAGCGGCCATTTGGATGCCTATCGCAGGCGGCGGTGACGAACCAGCTGCTTCTAACAGCTCCGGCGGAAGGCTGGAGCTAGCGATAATGGTTCGGAGAACCAGCTGTACGGGTGCTTTGTGCCAGTCGGTCACATACAGCATAGCATTAAAGAAATCGTTCCAATATACAACCAAGTAGAGGAGACCGATGGTTGCTATAACTGGCATGGACAGAGGAAGTACAATCTGCCACAAGATTCTGAACTCGGAAGCTCCGTCCATAGAGGCTGATTCCCTCAAGCTCTCTGGAATGCCTTCAAAGAATGATTTCATAATAATCATGTTGAAAGCGCTGTAGGCCATCACCAAGATGAGAACGTAGTTGGTGTCCAGCAGACCCAACTGCTTGATGGTGATGTAGGTGGGGATCATCCCGCCTTTGAACAGCATCGTAAAGACAAAGTAAAGCATGATGACCCGCCTGCCGGGCAATTTCTTCTCCGCTAATGCGTAAGCCGCCGTGACGGTAAGAAACAAAGCAAGCATGACGCCCCCCACCGTGTTGCGGATCGTGTTTCCGTATGAGGTATAAATCAGGGAGCCTTTCTTCAGCAGATATTCATAGTATTGAAAACTGAAAGAGGTCGGAAATAGAATCATCCCATTCTTCTCGCTGAAAATATGATAAGGCGTAACTGATACGGAAATGACGTACCAAAATGGAATGACAATCAATATTGTTAATACAGTGAGAACGATATAGTTGGTGGTGACAAAGGCGGTCTCGCCTCTCGTGAGTTTCATAGATACGTTTCCCCCATGTCAGAAAATACCGGAATCATTGATCCGCTTGGCGATTTGGTTGGCAAGCAGCACCATCGCTAGCCCGATGACACCCTTGATGAAGTCAGCAGCTGCAGCAAGGCTGAGGTTGAACTGTTCGATGCCTATCCGGTAAATGTAGGTATCCAGGATGTCCCCCATCTCAAATACCATCGGATTGTACAAGTTGATGACCTGATCTAGCCCTGCGCTCATGATGTATCCAACTCTCAGGATGAAGATAACAATGATAGACCCCGTAATTCCTGGCAAGGTGATGTGAAAGATCCGACTAAACCGCGTAGCTCCGTCCATCGTGGCTGCTTCGTAAACCTCCGGGTTGAGCCCGGCGATGGCTGCTATATAGATGATAGCGGCCCAGCCCATTTCCTTCATCGCGTCGGTGACGACGAGGATCGTTCGGAAGTAAGCGGGTTCAACAAGCAGATAAACCGATTTTCCGCCGAAAAACTCGATGATCTTGTTGATGACGCCTGTTTCCGGCGAGAGCAGCAGCGTGATGATCCCTCCGTATACGACCCAGGACACGAACCTCGGCAGATAGACCGCGGTTTGAAGCGTCTTCTTGAACCAGGCAGCCTGGATTTCGTTCAGTGCAAGCGCTAACAGGATGGGACAAAGGAAGCCGCTGATCATTTTGTACAGACTGATAAGCAGCGTGTTCTTGAAAGCATTGCGGAACATCTCGGATTCGAAAAGCAATCGGAAATATTTCAGCCCGACCCACTCGCTGCCTGAGAATCCTTGAATAACGTTATAATCCATAAACGCAATGCTGATCCCGTAAAGAGGGAGATAATCAAAAATGAAAACCCATACAAAAGCGGGAAGCAGCAAGATATATAACAATTTGTATTTCAAAATCCACTTTAGCCGCTTCCTAAGCATCGTCTTTCTAGTCTCGGCGATCCTAGCGGTCACCAACTCCATCTTACTCTCCTCCTATCTCTCTCTAACCGCACTTAATAAGAAAGTGCTTACAATAGTTAGCTTACCTGAAATAAGATGATCGGAAAACCGGAGTGAAGGACAATAGTACCGGGGAAAAGTCGCATTCGATTTGCCCACAAGACTGGACGAGGAACCCGGGTAAGCTTTTAAAACAAGAGATCGTTTCATTCGGGTTTGCCCCCATCAAATCCCTCCGGTTAGAGTTGCGATACCCGCTGGCGGAACAGGAAGAGAATGGACGCCTGCCTGCATATGAAACACGGATTGTTCCACAACATTCCCCATGCAATCCTTAATCTCTATTGTCCGGCTTCCGCCATCTCTGTCCAGCTCCATAATGACACCGTCGCTCCGCGTACCGTTGACAAGAATAATCGTCTCCGGCAAATCACGATCCAGCGTTACGACCGTTCGGTGATAGACAGCCGCAATCAACTTAGCCGTATTGCTCGCCAAGACGAGCGGATACATCAGTTCCGGATTGTGGGGTTCAAGGCGTCCATCCAACAGAACGCTTCGATGATCGTTCCAGAAGGCGAGCCAAAAGGCGGTCATTTTGACGTGTTCGGCCGGCAGACGTTCAAGGAGCACAGAGAGCTGCGGCACCGCAAACAGAACGTTGATCAGTTGCTGCGCTGCGCTCTCCACCGGTTCCTCCGGGTGCCACATCAACATATCGGAGTGGGCAGCCGTATCGCCGCACAGCAATCGGATATCGATGGTCCGCACCCGGTTTTCGATGGAATCGTTCGGACAATCTGCCGCACGGAACATGTTTCCGTATTTGCGCATGTAAGGCCCTACATAGCTTTGTCGGAATTCAATCATCACGTTTTGATTAATTCTACGGAGCCGATCCATGATGTCGGACATGAGACGGTCAACCGCTTCGGGTACTGAAACATAATCGCGGCCTCTGCCTACGTCATGCTTCTTCTCCTCGGGAAGGTAGAAGCTATCAACAAAATCCAACTTGAAACCGTCCAAATTCCACTCCTGTATGGCCGTTTCATAAAGACTGATCAAATATTCCCTGACTTCGGGATAGCGTGGATCGACAACCCCGTAGCCCCGCGATTCAATTGTATAGAGCATCTTGTCGCGGAACCGATGCCAAGCCTTGCTATGGCGTCCGACATAGGGAACGGAATACCACAGCATGTATTTCATGCCGAGGCTGTGAACTCTCCCGACATGGGCTCTCATATCCTGTATTTTATCCGCACATACTTCCCAGTCGCCGCAAAAGGCGTAACCGCGGGCAATATCGGAGGTTTGCTGCCGTCGTCAACGATGATCGTCTCGCATCCGAGTTCTTTCGCCAAACGGCACTGCTCCTCGATCGCCTCTGGATTGATGGATTGATGGAGGCTGTACCACGTTGAATACATTGGCTCGCGTGCGGAAGCAGGAACCGGCGACGAGGTTAACCCCGTCAGTCCGCTCCACCACGTCTGTACTTCATGTAAACTATCGTAATAAGCCAAATTACGCACATCCACCCGCAGCGTCGCTTCGTAACTTTCAAACGGAGATGTAGGTTCTTCAAACAAGGTAACGGAGCAATGGAACACTGCGGTCTCTTCGTGAACCCMCGCTTTGCATACAACGGGATTAAGCGTATCCGACAAAGCGAACGTCATTCGATTTCGGCTTGCACCGTTAAACAGACAGACGACCGGCGCCGAACTGGTCGATTTACTTGGATAGCCACCTTTTACAAAATCAGGCATCAGCCCGCGGTTCCGATTCCCATTTGGATGCCATGCGCCCTGAATATCCATGATCGGTTGCTCCCAAGTCAGCCGTAATACAGACGGTGTTTCAGGCTGTTCCGCCGTAACAGAGATATGCACGAGTTCGATTCCTTCTTCAGGAACCTCGACGGTTAAGAGAGCTTGAAACTTGTCGCCGCCGCCTGTCACCTGATAACGATGTTTGGATTGTTTTGCGGATTGTAGCATTGCGTACCCCCAGGTTATTTGTTTATCGTTGTTGATGACCTAGCACCTCTGAAAGAAGCAGTAAGGTCATGCCCTGCCCGTACAAGGTAGGAAAAATAGGAACTTCGTTGTATGCTTCAACACTCGCGAGCACAGGAGTACCCCCGGATACACCTTTAACGGCTCCGCTATCAGAAATTTGGGATATCACGGCTGTTAAAGCCTGATCTGCGCTACTTTGCATAGAGGAAGGAACCAGTCCCATGCGAACTGCCTTGTACAACCCGCAGGCAATACCAGCTGAGCCCGACGTTTCTTCATAAAAATCCGGTCGATCCAGTACCGTAGGCCATAATCCGCTGTCATTTTGCCGCTTTACAAGCGCCTCAACGAGTTTGTGATACCTGTCTTTAATTTCTCCTAGCAATTCATTATCAACAAAGTCGTCCGCGATCTCCTCCAGAATCATGGGTACTCCCATGGCAATCCAAGCATTCGCACGATTCCACTGGGAAGCGGACATCCAATCGCTCGTTTCACAATTCCAGCCATGGAAGAGCAGTCCCGTCGTTTCATCCTGCAAGGCGCGAAGATGCAATAACACCTGCAACAATGCCTCCTTCGCTATTCGCCGGTCCGATTTCAACCGTGCAGCGCGAGCCAGAAACAAGACTGCCATGAAGATGGTATCCGCCCAAATCTGTTCGCGAAACGTCGCATTCTCAGTCACCGTATGTTCAAAGGCGCCTTCCCTCGTGCGAGGGGCCTGCTCGATCATCCACGACGCGATTTCTCCTGCCTTCTCTGCATATTGCGCGTTTCTCGTCACTTCATACAGATGCGGAAAGACAGCATAAGGCGCCATAGCATTAATAACCTTCACTTTATCCGCTTGTTCACTATTTTTACCCACCCAGGCTTCAATCTCTCCAAAGATTTCATGTTTCCTTGTGTCTTTTCCATATTCTAATAAAGCGACAATACCTACTCCAGGGTTCCAATCCCACTTGTTGATATTCATTGCCCAGTCGGCCCACGCGTGATTGCCCCATTCCTTCTGTTGACTATGCATCATGAACGAGTATACCTTGTGGGCATATTTTTCCGAATTGATCTTTTCCATTTAATCCTCCTGTTGAAAACGCAGCATGATCTCATTTTTTTATTCGTTTCACAGTTGGGCTATACAGGTAGTTGTATATTACTTGTGCCGTTTCAGCCCGATTCGCTTGGATACGGGGACCAAATTGGCGATCCGCCTGTCCTGTCATCAAACCTAGCTCAATCGCTTGATTAATACCGTTTCTCGCCCAATCTGCAGCATGATCGCCATCTACAAATCCAACCAGCAAGTCATTTTGTAAACTCATGGCGCCATACTGGTATGAATAGGCTCTAACCATCAGATCAGCCATTTCCTCGCGGGTAATGAGGCTGTCGTAGCAAAACTACCGCCTGATACACTTTGTATCAGGCCCGACTTGACAACGAAATTGTCTGCATTTTGATACATCGGCAAGTTCAGCTTGGCGCTGCCCGAACCATTCAGGTTGAATACCTTGTTGCCGTCGGGTAACTGTATGACTCTGGTATTACCGCCCACTTTCCAATTGGCAGGCGCTGCATTCACGGTTTTTCCTTCATCATCCAGCAGTCAAGTAATAGCGAATGTGGCTGGACTGGTTCGTGCTTGCAATCGTCCCCGTATACGGGCCATTTCCGCTGCCTGTCGCTTGAATGTCCTGATCAAGGGCTTCGTCTCCGTAACCATAATGGATAACTGCGGATACAGGTGTGCTCGAACCCGTTAGTGTAAAAGAAACCGGTAAATCGGTATTATACGGAATTTCTGACAGAGGCGTGTGCTCGATCGTAAATGCAGGCTCGACGACGACAGGCGAAACCGTCAATTGCTCAACATTTAAGCTGACAGCCGGACCCATACTTTTTACAGAAAGGCCGACTCCGCCTGCGGTGAGCGATGTATCCGTGAAAGTTGTCACCGCAACTCCGTCTATGGAAAGCTTAAAGTTGCTTCCTTTAACCTCAATTTGATACTGATGCCAATCTGTCAAATTGAATCCAGAGATATGCGAACCGATATCTACAGACGCGCCTACCTGAACGTTAGTTGATGAGTTGGGGTATTTCCACAGCTCAACAGATTTCGTATTTTTAAATTCCAAAAAATAATAATTCGTGCTGGACGAATACCGGAATATAACACGGAACCGATCTCCCTTTGCCGAAAATCCGACGATGTAATCGGTAGAACTATATGGAAGCTTGGCAGACTTGACCACCGCCCGCTGCGGAGATGTTGCCGATGTTGCCCCTTTAAGTTGTGCAGCTTCTCCACTTCCTTCAATCGTCCATGCTGTACTTCCAAATAAATCCCAATTGCCTAATCCCCCAGCGAAACTGTCCGTAAATAGCGGATTCGCCACCGTCGCCTCAGCGCGTAACGAATACCATGGCAAGAGAAGAACGGCAAGAAGCAAACACAAAGTCCGAATCAAATTTCTTTTCATGCGCTAATTCACCTCCTGAATGTGTAACAAGAACTCCAGCTCTACTGTCGAACCGTAGTTGGCGGGAGAAAATCAAATATAATCAATCACCTATGCTAACGCAGGAAAAAACAAAATATATAACAGCTCATACTTCCATATCCTTTTGAATTTCCTCGTCAGTTGGTCTCTTTCGTTTCAGTGGATCTAACGGTTCTCCTCCTATTCTCTCCGGTGCACCTGTTAAAGAAAGTGCTTACATGAATAAGATTATAGAGGAAGTAAGCAGGCGGAAAAACCGGAGAAAGGAACGATTTCCCCCGGGAAAAGTCGTAAATATAATCTGAATAAGGTTACGAATTAACGATTTATTGTCTACTTCAAAACTTACTTGTCACCCAACAGGTGGTTGTTGGGTGACAAATAAGTTTTGAAGTGCAAGAAGCCAGCAAACGCAAGGGTTTGCTGGCTATTCTAATAAAATAGATTTTTTACAAATTAATTTTTGAAGTGGTATTTTGGAGTCAAATAACCTGAATTTTTGCTGTCACCGTGGCACACCTGTATGCATTGCAAGAAGTCCATTGCCGGTAATTTTGGCTATATTCAGGTAGTTTCATTCACTGTAGTAAAACGCTTTCCAACATTCACCTCCGCATAATCATAGAATACAAAAAAAACTGCTTTATGAATGTGTGAATATTTTACCTGTATGTGCAATCTCAACCCTTTCTGCTTTAGCAAAAGTCATATAAAAGAGAAGATTTGCAACAAAAGAAAATGCACCTCGCATTTGGTTAATAGGGATGGTCTAGCAACTTCCATTTCCCTATTTCATGCGTCGGTGCATTTTTTTTCGAATCTGTACGATCGGATCAAAGCCTTCCATGCTTCCCCTTATAGTCAACCGGGCTTATTCCATTATATTTCTTAAAAACCTTCGAAAAATACGTGCGATCGGAATAACCAAGCTTGGCAGCGATCATTTCGATCGTCAGCTCTCTGTTTTTTAACATTTGAAGTGCAATTTTCATCTTAGAATGATGTACATAATCAGTGAAGTTGAGTCCCGTCATTTTTTTGAAGAACCTTGAAAAATAACTCGGATTCAAATACAAATGATTGGCGATTGCGACCAAGGAAATATTTTCAGACAGATGCTCCAGTATATAACGATCAATCATTTGCTGCTTGTGTTTATCAATCCCTTGTGTTTCTTCTGACTCAACTTCGTGCATGATAGTACGAACCCGTTCTTTTACACTTTGCAATGTCTCTTGCAAACGTACCGTTTTTTCTAAGTCTGAGTGAAATGAGGAGAGATCCTTGTCATAACCTGACTCATTCTCTAATAGTCGTACCCACTGAGATATTTGTGAGATGAATGAAATAGACGATGACTTTTCAACTGCCGCTCGCTCTGCCGCACTATCCAAAACATCTGAAACGGCGACTATATCTTCTTCACGATAAGCATGAAGCAGCTTTTCTTTAAAATTCTCCTCTTTGGTCTCGAAACCATTAAACGTTAAGCCAGTAAATTTGGATGGCATCTTAAGGAGCGAGGCTCTTTCATAATAAAGTCCTAAATTGTACTGATTCAGTTCCTCATAAGTCTTGCCAATTCCCGTTAAACCCTGAAACTCATTGCTAAACACGATACAGGTATCAAGCCTAAGATACGTTTCAGCCTTACTCTGCAGATCTAATGCAAATCTACGAAATGACTCAGCAGGATTGACAGCCAAATTATGACGATAATTCATTATGCAATGTAACTCCAGCCCCTCTTCAGCAAAAACTGAAATGCCATCCATGCTTAAGGCTAATTCTTGGGCAATGTTATATAACCCGTAATAGATAAGCTGCTTATCCTTTATTTCATAGCACTTGATTAGAGTAGAATAATCAATATGGATTAGCCCAAGCATAAAGAACGGATCTTTCCACTCAATCCCAAGTCTCCTTCCGGTAGTCAAAGTCACTTCCGAGTGATCCCCAGATATGATCTGTTTCCAGAACGATCGTTTCAGCAAATCTTTGTTTCTGGCTACTTCCTCCTGATAAGACAATCTTTCGGTGCCTTCCTTCATTAAACTTTGGTGTCTCACAGCTTTTTCAACGCTTTGCTTTAGTGTATCGGCGGTTAATTCGTCCTTTATTAAGTAATCATCTGCATTTAATTTCACAGCTTTCCGAGCATAATGGAAATCTTCGTGACAGGTAAGAAAGATAATCCTCACATGGGGTTGAAGCTTTTTGAGTTGTTCAGACAGTTCGATTCCGTCCATTTTCGGCATACCGATATCGGTAATAACCAGATGAGGACCGGTGTCTTCAAATAACTGTAGTGCTTTAACTCCGGAATTGGCGGTCGCAACGATTTTCAAGCCCATTTCATTCCAGGGGATTAGATTTAGCAAATATTTGATCATCGGGGCATCATCATCAACAATCATCACATTCATCATCTTCCGATCACCTTTCCATTGTGCTATCTATATTTTTGAAAATGAAAATAACTGAAGTGCCGCCAAGCTCATTTGATCGAATATCCATCTTAACATCTTTGCCGTATGTCAGCCGAAGTCTGTTATATACGTTGGCCAAACCGATCCGTTGATTGGACGCCTGAGGTTCCAAACCAGATTGCAGCACCCTCCTCAGCAGTTCATTCATTTCCGTTTCGTTCATGCCTGTCCCATTGTCTTTCACTTCGATTCGACATTGCCCTTTCTGTTTTTCCGCGCTAACCCAAATAGCTGCTTGAACTGAAATGTCAGCAAATCCGTGTACGATAGAATTTTCGACCAATGGCTGAAGCCATAGACGCGGAACTTCCATATCCTCAAGTTCTTTTTCGATATGGATATCTAACTGTACACTTATATCATTGCGCATTTGCATGATTTCGATATAATCGCCTAGCAGCTTGCATTCTTGCAATAATGTACATCTCTCGTTAACGCGCATATACGCTCGCAGTAAGCTCATTAAAGCATCAATTTGCCTACTATTGACAGAGTCCCCTTCCGTCACCAAGTTGCACTTGATCGAATTCAGCGTATTAAGCAGAAAATGAGGCCGGATTTGCGAGAACAGCGCGTCAAGTTCAATAATCCGCTTCTCCTCCTGCTCCTGTTCAACTTCCGTAATAAGCAGATTGATTTGATCAAGCATATGGTTAAAGGCACCCCCGAGAACAGACACTTCATCTTTTCCACTTACTTGAAAACGGACCAGCCTGTTTCCGCCGCCGAATTGCTCCGCCGTATTTCGAAGCTTGTTCAACGGCGTATGCAGCGTTTTTGCGATGAAAAAGGAAATAATTAAAAATAATAGTATGCACAAGGATAAAATAATGGCATAAAAACTGAACACCTTGGAGATTTCCGCGGTAATCTCCTTTGAAGAAAATTGGTACACTAACCTCCATCCTGCTCGAGGAATTGTGGACTGCACTTCTAGTTCAGACATTCGTTCCAATAACGAGTGCTCTTTGGGGTAACTATAAATCAGTTCTCCCTCTGAGTTATAAAGCTGAAATTGACCTGAACCGCTTCTGGCGAACGAATGGTCAAAGTATTCAGCGGGTATGCCTACATACAATGTTCCGATCAATTCTCCATTGTCAGCATTTCGAATTACTTTCACGGCAAAATAATATGATTCTGACACATTGGTGTATACTTGTTTGATCCGTTTACTTTTTAACCATTGGACAGGACTCGTGGGTATATTGTTCAATTCAGATGGGTTTACTTGTGACAGCCACCGGGTTAAATCCGTGTAGTCCAAAGAGTTATTGGTAGCATAGCTGACAAAATTACTTTTGTTAACATAGAACACTTGTGCATTTAGCCCTGAAGTTTTCGAAAAAGCTATATCTAAATATTCGGAAATTCGTTTACTGGTGAAGTAGTCTAGCGATGTGCTCAGTTTCTGGACATCCTTGAAGGAAAACAAATCATTGTAAAAACTACTATCTTTGTTACTGAATAAATACGAAGCGTATATGATATCCTCCACATTTTTGTTCAAGTCGGATGAAATGACATTAACGACACTCTGATTCGTATCGTGCACTTTGTCTATGACCATGTTCTTTACCAAAGTATAAGACACTAAAGTAACAAACGTGAGTGGAAGTAAAATGAATATCGAAAATGATAGTTGGGTTTTCCTGTAAAAAGAAAATCTCATTAGCCATTTCATGCTCTCTTAACTCCAGTCTCAAATTCTTTACATCCACTATAGCATACATTTTCGGATACTTGAGAACAGAGAAAGGCAGCCTTTTGGCCGCCTTTAACCTACTTTTTGTTTTGTTGAATAATTTTATTCGCATCTTCAATCATTTTCTTTTGTGCAGCTTCCGGTGTTAGATTATCAAGCAAGAATGTGCTTAATCCGTTTTCCAGAACCGGTTTCAACTGACTGGAGTACGATGTAGAGTAGGACGGGTCGTAAACCGATTTAATGCGCTTGTCGAACAGCGTTGCAGAAAGGGAGTTAACATCAATCAAATCCGTTTTGTCACCGACGAGTGCTTTAAGAACTTTATCTTTATCGACATCTTTCAAACCTGGCAAGTCACGGATAAGGTCCAATTGCTGTGTCAAGTATTTGGCAAATTCATAAGATTCTTTCTTATACTTCGAGCTTTTCCCTACGCTTACAAAGCCTCCACCGAGATTGGAAGTTCCAACCTCTACATTTTTAGAGGAGACAGGCATCGGCGCGAATACGGTTTTGAATGTATGCGGGAATTTGGTTGTATCCTTAATCAGATTCAAGACAAAGTTTGCAGTAGGAATCATTGCTGCCTTGCCGCCCAGGAACTCGGAATCGTAACGCAGCTTGCCGCCAATAATGTCCGAGTAAAGCTTAACGGATTGATCGTCTTTCTCCATTGCACGACGAAGATTAAAGAAATTTTTGAACGACTCGTCTCCGAAAACCGGCGTTTGATCCTTTTTCAAATATGGATTTGGCAGCTCGGTATAGGCTGTCATGTTCGCATATTCTCCCCAAGTATGGAAGAAAGCGCCGTATTGTTTGGTATCACCGCTGCCTTTCGTCATCTTCTTCGCGTAATCGCGGAAATCATCCCAAGTCCAGCCCCATGTTGGAACAGGCAATTTTGCAGCGTCAAGAGCATCTTTGTTAATTGCAACCAACCAAAGCTGACTGCTATTTTCCAGTCCAAATACCTTACCATCGTATTTCGGTGTCATGAAGTAGGTATTATCAGCATTGATATTGTCTTTTTTCAGATATTCATCGAGTGGCTCTAATACACCACGAGCTGCTCTTTCAGTTACGAAGTCAACATTTGAAAAATCTGTTACGTCGATGCTTTCTCCGGATGCAGCCATGAGATCAAGCTTCTTGTAAAAATCCAGTGTGTTACCATTATTGACTAATTGTACATTCGCTACATGAATATTTGGGTTCTTCTTCTCAAAGTTACCAATAATTTGATTGATCTGCTCAATGGATGGGCCAGTAGCCCAGTTGTAATAATTAATCGTCACTGGATTGGCAGCGGTTGCAGCCGTTGCAGCTGGAGTCACCGTCGCGTTCGGTGTTTGCTGTTTTCCACAGCCTGCCAACATGGAGACTGCCAACCCTGATACTAAAATCATTTTTAAAGCTTTCATCTTTGTTCCCCCTATGAATTATTTGAATTGGACTGTGTTGATAAACCTATTGTATATGGTTATTTCTTATCGTTGTGTGCACTATTTTGATTTGGTTGTGCACTATTATTGTCTCTTATCCTTTGACCCMGCCGCCGGCAATTCCGTTAATCACTTGTTTTTGTAAAAGAATAAAGATAATGACAAGCGGAATAATCGCTGAGACTGAAGCCATCATAGTGATTGCATAGCTGGTGGCATATTCATCTTTGAAAGCTCCCATGCCCAGAGGAATTGTAAATAATTTTTTGTTCAGCAAGAAGATCAGCGGATTCTGATAGTCATTCCAAGTCCATAGAAATTTCAGGATTCCTACAGTTGCGACGATCGGCTTAGCCATAGGCAGTGCGATTTGCCAATAAATTCGAAAAAAACCTGCCCCATCGATTTTGGCTGCTTCTAAATATTCATGGTGAATACTCAACATGAACTGTCTCATTAAGAATGTTAAGGCAATCGAGAAAGCCCCCATCACAATTAAGGCAGCATGTGTATTGTAGAGACCCAGCCATTTAATCATAATGAATCGAGGAACCAATGTCGACTCTGCTGGGACAAGATAAAAGGATAACAATAAGATGAACATCTGATTTTTGAAAGGAAAATTGAGCTTTGCAAATGCAAAACCAGCCATCGATGAGAAAAGCAATGTGAGTAATGTCAAAATGGCCGCAATTTTAAAGGAGTTAAAGTAATTCAAACCGAATGGAACGGTTCCCATCCACACAATTTTGAAATTGTTGATAAAATTCCATTGCGTAGGAATCCACTGAATCGGGAACACCATCACATCTTTTTCAATTTTCGAGGCAGCAGATAACATCCATAGCAATGGCGATATAAATAATAAGGATAAGAGTCCCATGAATACAGTAATGACACTCTTCGTAATTTTGGTTGTACCCATCGTTTCACCAACTCTCTAAAATTGTTTCTTTTGAATCCGCCACGTAATGGCAGTCACAACGGAAATAATGAGAAATAGAACCCAAGACAATGCAGATGCATAACCCATACGAAAGTTTCTAAAGCCCTCTTCGTAGATATAATACACAAGTACGTTTGTGGAGTTATTAGGACCACCATCTGTCAAAAAAGCAATTAAATCGAAAACTTTAAAGGAAGCGACGATGGATGTGATACTAAGGAAAAACGTCGTTGGTCCGAGCAAGGGCAATGTAATATTTAAAAACCTCTGAACCCAATTCGCCCCATCGATGGATGCAGACTCGTACAAATCTTCTGGAATATTCGTTAATCCTGCCAAGTAAATCACAATGTTATAACCGATATTAATCCATACGGCTACAATAATAATTGCCCAGAGGGCAAAATCTGTGCTTCCTAACCACTTAGGCGGATCAGTAATCCCTATGCTCATAAGCAAATGATTGACTGGCCCTTTAGATGGGTGGAACAGCGCCGTAAACACAGTTGCTACAGCAACACCGGTTGCTATATAAGGAATGAAGAAAACTACTTTGAAATACTCCTTGAGATATACGGCCGAATTGATAATTACCGCAAAAATCAAGCCAAGCGCCATGCCAATTGGAACAGTTACAAGCGTATAGAGCGCATTGTTCTTTAGAGCGAGGTATAACTTCTTATCTGCTAACAATGCTTTGAAATTATCCAATCCAATGAAATGAATGGCTTTTACCCCACCTACCAAATTCCATTCCGTAAAGCTCAAATATAACGAGAATAGCAACGGGAAAACACCTAATAGTATTATGCCAAGAAATTCAGGTGCAACAAACATTAAACCTATAGCAGATTCTCTTCTCTGATTTGTCCAATAGGATCTTTTACGAACCTTTGGCTGCACTTCTACCTTGTTTATATCCAAATTCATTGCCACTTCGACTCACTCCTTCTCTAGTTGTTTCACGTTTCCGCGATCGATATACTGTAATGATAATCAAAAAAATAACAATCAACGAGATATGGATTTTACCCAAGTGTGCACAATGTTTACCTTTTAGGCTCATATCGCATACTCGCATTCGCGTGTTAGATAAGTGCTACATAATGACAAAGCAGCCAGGATGACCTGACTGCTTCTATAAAAATTATTATTTTAAAGGGATAACCATATTCCACGTATTTGAAGCACTTGTAAATTCCCCAGGACCGTCTGCTGTCGCGAAAAACATATGTGTCGGTCTATTATCCTCAAATAAGATGAATGGCCTCTCTAGACTTCCCATTTTTTGCTTCGTTCCATCATCCCACTTTATCATCCGCGTATATGATTTCTGGTCCTTAATAGCTTCCCATTTCAAGCCGTCTCTGGATCGTGCTAAAATCCCCCCATGGTACTCGCCGCAAATATTGCCGGTCATATCCTTGGCGATCATTTCATACCCGCCCGGCACTTGATAAATAAACGGATCCTCTAAATTAAAAGTTTCAGTAGGGAAAATGGATTCACCTGATAATGCCGTATAGGAACCCAAATAGTGATCGGCACGAGCCACACCAAATGACATTTCAAAACTATGTAAAAATGTCGGATACGGCTTTGATTTATACGTTCTCGACTTATACACGAGCAGAACGGAACCGTCTTCATGAATACAGGGTGCCGGATTGGAAGTGAAAAAGTTGTCAAACTTGTCCGGTCTAGGGTGCAAAATGGGGCTGTCTAACCTAGTCCAAGGTCCTGTTAAACTCTTCGAAGTAGCAATTCCTATTCTCTTATTGGATCGTGCTACGATACACCTTGGATCATTCATATCAAATTGTTCTTCCGAATCTACATCCTTAAAGGGGTGGGTTGACCCCATGTAGTATAAAATGTAAGTATCCTTATGCTTAAGAATCTGTGGATTATGGGTGCTTCTTCCATCCCAATATTCTGCCCCTCTAGAAGGCAATATAACTTCTTCAAATTGGTAAGGTCCTTCTGGGGTATCCGAAACCGCCCGTACAATCTCTGAAGCAACAAGCCAGCCAGGATGCATCGGCAAATCCTTGGACCATCTTGATGCGAACATATGATATCGGTTGTCATCACCTTTTATAACGGAACCGCACCAAACCCAGAATCCCTCCATTTTAAATCCGCCATTTCTTGGTGCGGGCATCATTTGTTGAGAAAGCATCATTGTAATCTTGTCCTTTCCAATTTTAAATTTAAAACAATCTTTCGAGTCAACCATAATTCCTAAATCCTAAAACGGAAATGTTATGCCCCCTTCCACTCATCCAATAAATTCGAGACTTGGTGCAGCATTTCAACAGATTGTTCAGCCATCGAACCATCCTCGTAAATGCCAATGTTGATCGTTACTGCTACACCTTTCTGCTTGCAGGACACTATATAATCGAATAGCTCCTCCAAAGAAACCTTAGGGGGAACAATCTCGCCAGGTGCATCCCAGTGTCCCCAAGCGCAGTCGAGCCAGAAAAGTGCATGCGGCTGCATGCCAGCCGGAAGCTCTTCATTAGGAAGTTTTCCGAAGTCTGCCTCTCCTGCTAGAAAATCCTCCATATCAAACACATACTTCATTGAGTTCGCACCCGGACACATCGAAATGGCTGCTTGGGGATTCCCAGATCTTACAGCAGCGAACCATAAATCCTGATCAAAGCGGGTATTATCCCATTCACGAGTTCTTAAGAATGATTTTTCTGTGGCATTGTAACAGCCGTCAAACCACCAGCCGTCTGCTAGATGGCCAAATTTATTGGAATATTCCTTGACAAACAACATGTACTTTTTCATAAATTCACTTTTATCTGGGGGATGGAGATCCCAGCCAAAAGCTTCGCGTAATTTTTCAATATTGGCATCAACTTCTGATGGAAGATATGCAATAAACTTATTACTTGACTCTTTCACGCGGATTGCAAGCTCCAATGCGAGATCGCGTCTTGAACAGCATCCTGGAGCGATTGATTCTAGATACCTATTATAAGAGCAATAATAACCCGTGTTTTGACCTAAGGTGAAAATTAACCAATCAGCACCAGTGTGGTTGAACTGTTTCATGAACTTTTCCATGTCAAAACGATCGATCATTGAATTGAAGTCTTGTTCATGCTCGCCTGATCTGGGTTGTGTGCTACTTAAATAATGAACCATTACACCGAAATGTCTCGCTTCCTTCATCCATATTGCTTTACTAGACATGTCCAGTTTCTCCTTTCAAATTATCAGTAAGTCGGAGGATTCAATAATTACTAAGACTTATTATAATTAGTAGGACATTTTTAGTGTGTGGTTAAATTCCACCTAAGTGTGCACTTTCATAACTACTTGTAAATTTTTGTTGCAATCATAAGAAAAGCTGAGCGTCTGCTTGGATAGCAGAGCTCAGCTTTTGTTTACATTTACTTCGAATAGATCAATGATTAAAGAGTGCTTTGAGTACTCATTTTTTAAAAATCTCGTTCTGGAGCATCTACATTCCCTTTTCTCAATTTCCGACCATATGAACAGGCAACCTCCTATTTCCAACGCATCGTCGGTCCTATCCGATTCTGCTCCTTAATCTGGTCGATCGCTGACTCAAGTCCGTCAGTAACAAGGTTGTATCCTGCAAGTCGGTCCACTTCAATCTCGTCGATATGCTTCCCGACTACTACCGACGGGATCACGTCGGCGAAGCGTTGTTCCAAGTCGAGGCATATCCGATCCGTCGCATGAGGAATGATTTGGATACCTATGATGACGTCATCAACCAAGGTAATAGTCACGGAGATGGACGAGTCGTGGCTCCCGTAATTACCTGTCGCCGTGTGGATGCCGTCAACATAGATAGACTCTTTACCTATTTTTGGACCCAAATTACTAGAATCAGCATTCAATGAAAATAGCGATTGCCCGACTGCCGTATCCATTGTTGAGAATGAAGGCATGACAATTGATAAGGAAATCACTAAGATCGTCGTTACTTTAATCCAGTTTCTCATTTTAGTCATAAGCGTACCTTTTCCTTTCCTTGCGAAATCACCTTTGTGGTCGAAAGGGTGCTGCAACATGCTCAATCGTCCATGGCGGCAGTGTCGGATACAKCATGTAAAAAGCGATAAATAGAAACAGGTTTCCTATCATCATTTGAATAAATGATTTCGTCCATATACGTTCTACAGTGTTCATTATTGATGACCTACGACCCGGTGAGGTACATACGGTTCTTCAAGCAACGCCATTTCTTCAGATGTTAACTTAATAGAAAGTGCAGCTTTTGAATCCTCAAGATGGGATGTTTTTGTTGCACCGACAATTGGGGCGGTTACCGGTTCTTTCTGCAGCAGCCAGGCAAGTGCGATTTGGGCGCGGGGAACGCTGTATTTTTCTGCGATAACCGCCACCTGATCGATGATTAATCGATCGGTATCCGCAGTCGCATCGTATTTCAATTTCACAATTTGATCGGTTTCCGAACGATTTGTTTTTTCCTGCGGATCTTTTGTCAATCTACCTCCTGCGAGTGGGCTGTAGGGAATCACACCAATTTTTTCAGCCTTACAGAGCGGCAGCATCTCTCTCTCTTCTTCGCGATAGATGAGGTTGTAATGATTCTGCATCGAAACAAACCGGGTCCATCCATTTTTCTCGGCTGTGTGAAGGGCCTTCAAGAACTGCCATGCGTACATGGCGGAAGCACCTATGTATCGTGCCTTCCCTGCCTTCACTACATCATGCATGGCTTCCATTGTCTCTTCGATAGGCGTATGGTAATCCCAGCGGTGAATTTGGTATAGGTCCACATAATCAGTTCCCAGACGCTTTAGGCTGTTATCAATCTCACTCATAATTGCCTTTCGGGATAGTCCGGCACCGTTTGGACCATCATGCATACGCCCATTAACCTTCGTAGCAAGCACAATTTCTTCACGTTTTGAGTATTCCTTTAAAGCTCTTCCAGTAAACTCCTCACTTGTTCCGGCTGAATAGACATTCGCCGTATCAAAAAAATTGATACCAAGCTCCAGGGCTTGTTTAATGATTAGACGACTGTTCGCTTCATCAAGAACCCATTGATGTCCACCCTGCACAACTACACCAAAACCCATACAACCTAGACAAACCCTGGATACATCCAAACCAGTATTTCCGAGCTTTACATATTCCATATGTCACCAAACCTCATTTCTTAAGTTTTCTCGGTGGAGTGATCTTCAAGTCAGTTTTGCGCAAAGGATATTGACGACATCGCCTTGTTTAAGGAGACGCGTAGCTTTCCCTTCTTCTTGATACCATCCTTCTCCACCTGTGACTAATAAAACTTGTCCAATTTTATGGGAATGCCAATTATTTCGTGCACCTGGTGCAAAGGTTACATTCCCAATAACTGCATATGCCATTTATTCACCCTCCTCTTTAGTAAAGATTTCTTTAGCTCTGTTAAATGCTGACCAAGCTTTTGGCCATCCTGCATAGAAGGCAAGGTGGGTGATGATTTCTGCCATCTCTTCTTGTGAAATTCCGTTCGCTTTTGCTCTTTGTAAATGAGCTGGTAATTGTTAAAGGTTCCCACCAGCGATTAAAACACTAACTGTTATCATACTGCGATCTCGAGGAGATAATTCATTCTCTCGGGACCATACTTCACCGAATAATACATTATCGTTAAGTTCTGCGAACTTAGGTGCGAATTTTCCAAGTAAATCTCGCCCTGCTGTTTGTTTTTCTGGCAAAGTTGTTATCTCCTTTGTTAACCACTATAGTAATGCTCTCTAATGTACAAGTTCTTTCTCTTACACTTCTCTTTATTGAGGTCTAATTAGTACTTTGAGCGCTTCGCGTTTGTCCATGGTACGATAACCTTCTGGAACCCCATCCAGATCAACAGTTACATCAAATACACGGCCAGGCTCAATTGTACCGTTCAGGATGTCGGGTAATAATTCTTCCATATATGCACGCGTTGGCGCTGGTCCCCCCGTTAGCGTTATATTACGCCCAAAGAGACTAGCAAAGCCGATGGGAGCATCCTCATACTGAGGTACCCCAACACGGCTGATAACCCCACCAGCCCTTACTACACCAAGGCTCATCTCATAAGCAGGCATTAGTCCGACACATTCAAGAACAACGTGTGTTCCTTCCCCATTCGTCAACTCTCGAACTTTCGTAATGCCCTCTTCTCCGCGCTCAGAAACAACATCTGTTGCGCCAAATTCAACACCAAGATCTGTCCTTACCTTATGGCGACCCATGAGAATGATTTTCTTGGCACCGAGTTTCTTCGCTGACAGGACGGCAAGAAGACCAACTGCTCCATCACCGATAACCGTTACTGTCGTATTTTCATTCACGCCTCCCTTCACAGCCGCATGATAACCAGTGCCGTATACATCAGACAATGTTAATAGGGAAGGCAGCAATGGAGAGTTCTCATCTATTTCGTCAGGCAATTTGAACATACTTCCTTGTGCTTGAGGTACTCTAACAAACTCCGCTTGGCAACCGGACATAAACCCACCGTGTACACATGAAGTCATTAATCCTTCTTGGCAAAAAGGACAAATGTTGTCACCAAAAGCAAAAGGAACGACAACCAAATCGCCTCTTTTGAATCCGGTAACGTCTGATCCCATTTCTTCAATTCTTCCGATCACTTCATGCCCCATGGCTTCACCTTTGCCATGCTCATGGGCATGCATGCTGTGATAAGGATGGAGGTCGCTTCCGCAAATACAGGCGGTAACCACTTTCAAAATGGCATCAGTCGGTTTTTGCAATTTCGGAACGGGTACTTCTTCTACTCGAACGTCACCAGCAGCGTACATCATATTTGCTTTCATTCCAATTAACCCTCTTTTCATTTATGAGACTTTATGTTTTGATTTGAACTTTCGGCAGAATTAGGATTTCCCTATTTGCCGGTCCTCTTCTTTTCTGCTTCTGGATAACGGTCACCAACAATTTGGATCTTGGCGATTTCTTCATTGATTAAAAGAATCCATGCAATTGCTATTTGTGCAGGAGTTACAAGGAGTGCACGACCTGAATCATTTCATTACGGTCTTTTGCCGGACCCCGATGATAGTTCAGCCCCATACACCCGAATCCAAGCAATGAAGTCTCCAAACCGTTGTTACCCAATGTTCTTTTCTTCATAAATCTTAAGTCCTCCCTTTCTTTAATCCGGATCTCATAAATCCGATGAAACGGTCCTATCTTCAACCAAACTTCCTGACATGTTTCAAGATAATCAACTAAATTGTCAAAGAAGCAAACACTGTATGGCGGATAGTTGCAGGACATATATTCGTATAGTAAAATTCCACCGTTTCCTAATTAATCAACTTGTGTTTATTATTATAAGATCAAGATGCGTTAATTCAATGGTTAAAGAAACGTGATTTGTTGATAAATCAACATAAGGAATTAATATGTTAAGTATCTTTAGAAGGTATGGAGGGTAAACGTTGGCTAAAGGGATCGGGGAACTCTTAAAACCCAGAAAGCTTAAAAAAGTGTCTTGTTGTTGAGCTAAAGTTCCTCGTCCCTCGTTTAGTTTATGGATTTATCACATAATTCATCCATAATCCACCATCGTCCAGTTTTTCAACGCTCTTTAAGATGAAATTCACTGGCTTAGTCTTTTGAAGATGAGCACTCGTTTCAAAAAGTGTCAAAGAGTTAGATGCAGCATCAACAATTGGGATTAAAATTAAGCTTACCTCGTCAACTAAACCTTCATTTAAAAAAGAACCGTTTATAACGCCCCCGCCTTCAAGAAGTAGTTTATCGATGGAAAATAACTTCTTTAGCTTTTCTACAACTACTGTGAATTTTAAACGTTCCTTTCCACCAAAAATATAAGAAATACCTAGCTCTCTTAGATGAGCTAAATAAGCATCGGCTACTTGCTCGGAAAGTACTTCTACAATATGATGACCAAATCGATCATCATCATCTGATATGGCAATTTTTCCATCTAATGACGTTAACATGTGACAAATAATCTGGTCTTTCCAATTTAATCCTCACTTATCCCAGATATATGTTTATTGACTAGAAAGCTGACGAGCGGGAGTGAACAGGTAATGTCTTAGTAAGATGGTTACAATACTAAAAACTAAAGAGAGTATTCCTACTAATGCAACGTATGGCGTACCCATTTGGGATATAAACACCCCGCCTACAGCTGCACCCACTGTTGTCCCAACGTTACAGGCCGATATAAATAATCCATTGGCAAAATCGGGTGCTTCGGGAGCTGAAGAGGCAATCAGATATTGATTAATATTTGCCATTATTCCTCCAGCCAGTATTCCCCAAATTATTGTTGTAATAGCCGTAGGAAGAGCAAACTGTCCTGTAAAGAATAAAATGATGTAGACAACAGTCAATAACAAAGGAAAATATATGACAGATTTGGCGGCACTATGAATAAGCAGCCTTCCTGCGACAATGTTTCCAATCATATTGGCTCCGCCGAAGAGGAATAACGTTAAGCTTATGTGGTTAGGAGACATATTGGTTACTGTTTTCAGATATTCGGTAATATAGCTATACACTCCAAATACAGCTGAGTTTAATAAAATGACAGTCACGATTGAAATCCATAAAATTGGTTTCTTTAATACGGAAAATTGCATGCCATAAGAAAGCCTTTCCTTAACAGGCATAGATGGTAAAAATACCAAAGTAGCAATAAATACAACGGCATTTACGATTCCAAAGAAGGCCATCGCCATTTCATATGAAACGGCGCTATCAATAAAGCTTGCGATCGGTACACCGGCTACCATACCAGCAGATACTCCTATAAAAACTTTGGACACGGCTTTTGGAGCTTCTTCTTTACTTACCGAGGAAGCAGCTAATGTAAACGCCAAAGAACAATAAATGGGGTGAAAAAGGGCTGGTATGATACGAGCAATTAATAGAATGTTAAAGTTAGATGTAATTAATGATACGGTGTTGCCTAGAACGAAAACTGCTAATACAAGCAACATGACCTTCTTGCGATCTATTCCTGAAAACAGTAAAGGCATGATTGGGCCGGAAATGGCAATGCCTAAGGCAAAAACACTCACCAACAGTCCAGCTTGAGTGACACTGACATCAAACCGCTCAGCAAGGGAAGGCAATAAACCAATAACCCCCATTTCAGTATTTAGAATACCGAAAACTCCTACTGTCAATATGAATATCAATAAATGATTTCGTTTTTCCAAAACAACCAACTCCTACCTTTCGAATGAAATAAACTAGAAGCTGCCAGCGTTACTTTTTTCTTTTCAATCATATGCCATATCCCCTTTATTTTTATTCATAAGCTTTTTAAAAAAAAGAACTCTTTGATCTCAACAACGATTTAAAGAGTTTGTTTAATCAATCCATTGGATCTATTAATGCGGGACGCAGTTATGATAACATCCCCTATTTTGGGTAAACTAAAACTTTAACTCGAAGCTGATAAACGATATAATTTGTTTAATCAACCTATGTCTATTATTATAAGGGTGAGCAACCTATATTCAATGGTTAAAAAAACGCAGTTTGTTGAGATCTCAACATCGCATTCGAAATTGTTAATTATCTAAGGGCGGAGTATACGATGGCAAAAATGGATCGAAGAATTGTAAAGACGCAGGAATCCTTGAAAAAAGCTGTTATTGAATTAATGAATGAGAAAAGTTTCGATGAGATTACCATTCAGGATATTGCAGACCAGGCAAACCTAAACCGCGGAACCATTTATCTTCATTATCAGGACAAATACGATTTGTTGGATAAACTCATCGAATCGCACATGGATGAATTAGGTGAGATGGATGAATGGGCATGTAAAATGGATTGGAGCAATGGACTTATCCCTTTTTTTGAGTACTTTGAGAAAAACTATTTATTCTTTTCAACTATGTTAGCCAGTAAAGGGGCCTCCGGTTTTAGGACTCGGCTTCTTAATTACACTATGGAAGGATTCAAAGGCGAGATTGATAGAAAAAGTGGGCGAAATGTGGACTTAAATGAAGATGTTATGTTGCAATATGCTGGCACCGCTTATGTAGGAGTAATTGAATGGTGGATTAGAAATGGAATGCCGTATTCGCCGCAAACCATGGCAAAACAAGTTGGAGCCTTATTGGAGAGAAGTCTATAGTACGTAGATATTCAATACGCAGCTTATTTCTTACTGGACTGAAATCCTGCATTCATGAGTCTGGATACTGAATTAATTCGAGGGAGTTTAATCGTCACCTCGTGGTCACCTATTGTCTACTTCAAAACTTATTTGCCACCCGATAACTTCTGTTGGATGACAAATAAGTTATGAATCGAGTAGGAGGGGACGGCTAGTCCCCGACCTCTCACACCACCGTACGTACCGTTTGGTATACGGAGGTTCATGTTCTTTTCCGCAATAAACTGTATCTGTCCGTCTTCTCTTTATGCCGTTTGTAAGCTCAGCCCTTCTGAGTACCCTCGCGTATTCACCGCTACTTTCCTCAGATAAGTTCTCTTGAATTGTCTGCTTTCATCGCTTACCCTCGAATGCCAAGTCGTTCAATTCCTAGTTCATGTTCAGCCCTTCCTCAAGGTGTTGCAACACCTTGCGTACTATGGCTTCTGTTGACTTGCGCTGATTCAACCTACTCTCACAAATAGGATTACGAAGTTCACTTCGCTTACCAACAGATCTCCCCAGGTAAGAACGCTATCTTTCTCTCCACCTATCTGCCACATTTACTTCCATTCGCCTTCGGCAGTATGGACTTTGGCTTGGACGAGCTAATGGTTACTACTGCCTTCACCATTCGGGATTTACACCCTATAGATAGCACCCATGCTGGGCGCACAGTGCAGAAAGCCAGCAAACATAAGGCTTTGCTGGCTTCTTCTTGATTAATATCCCGAACACCCCTGGCGAAATGCCGAGCGCGCGGTGCAAATCCTATTTCGGACTTCTTCGGTTTCTGGAAAAGACCACGAGCGCTGCGATCACCATCGCACCGAAACCCATGGTTTTGGCTGACTCGGATTCCATTCCCAGCAACATGCAAAGATTGGTAACCAAGCTTTTCGTTAGGAGTGCAACCACAATCAGCATGATAGGACGAATAATATTGTACTTTTTCAGATGTGCCACCCTTTCTTATGAGTCTGCTAATTTAATTCTTTTCTTCCATTAATTAGCTTGTATATTTCCATTTGACCCTTTATTAAACAAACCTGCCCATTTCTATTATAAACAAAAGAGGAGTTGCCGCGAAGCAAGCCCCTCAACTATCGTTCACCGATAGCTTAATGGACAAGTGAATGTGAATAATCCATTACAAATCCAGCCTTTAATATCACTGCGATTGCGCATATGTTTGTGTCGCCGTACATTTTTTCTTCTTCTTCGTCGCCGCCAATAATCCCATTCGGATCAGCGCGTCCTTGGTACCTCCCCTGGCAAGACTGATTAATATGTTCGCTCCTTGGGCGGGGATAAATGTGACTGGAAAGCATGATACGAGATCAATGCCGTTCTGTATAGGCGAATTTGTGGTGTCAATCTCCGTGTTTGCAATGGAGCGCAAAAAACAAAGAAAAAGCCCCGATGCTGTATCGCTACAGTTGGGGGCTAGGAGTAATTCATAAATTACAAAATCCTTAAACTTTTTACTCATATACTTACTTTGAATATCTGAATTCATAAATATCTCAACTACCCTAAGCTCATCTGGCAGCCTGAATACAAAGCTTTTGTCTCCGCCAATTTTAAGAACCTCAACTCGATAGTTATATTTCATCTTTCATATCACACCTTATTTTCTCATGATATTGTTTTAAGAGAGGTTAATATATAGGATACGCAGTTATAATTCTTCCTAAGGTATCCAACCCATCCGTGTTTTCAATGGTTCTAAAACTTCCGTTTATGATACGGAAGACCCTCGCCTTCTTCGCAATACTGTTTAAGACTGTACAAAAAAATAGCCCAATTATAATTACATACGCGATAAAATGCGGTCACTTCCTCCCAATTCATCTGACGAAAAATGATTGAAGTCTTCCCGTTTTTTTCCTCCATATCAAAAGAAATTGTCGTACTTATCCATTCTGGATCTGAATCCACACACTGCCACAAAATCTTTTTATCGGTAACAAGCTCATCAACTCGCATCTTTGTTAAGCCTTTGCCGCCGAATCGGAACTCATTTATACAACCGATCTGATTATTGACTATTAGTTCATTTGTCCATATTTCTGAAAGTCCTTTTGTAGTGGTTAATGCTTCATATACCATTGAAGCTGGAACATTCACGGTCTGTAAGTGCTCGATATTTGCCATATTGCTCATTTCCCTTCTTTATAAGGAATATGTAATTATTTGTATATGTATATCTTTGATTATACCATGGTACGGTGGGTGTGATTTCTTTTCGATTGCTCATTTTTGAAATAAAGCATTAGGGAAGGTTGTTTAACTAAACTGCCAGTTAGATCAACGATCGCCCGACATAAGTCATCAGTTATCAATATACATCAGGATAAAGAAAAACGGCGGTAAAATTGATCGCCGTTTTTCTTTACAACATAGTGGTATGGATATTCATAGGGATAATAAAACTGCATGTATACTAACGTCTAAAAGAAAGGAAATCCGAAGCTCAACGAAAAACAAAGGAAGCCGGAGGGGTAAGAGTAGACACACAATAAAGACATATACCTCTGTAAAAAAAGAAACCTTAAGGTCTGTGATAATTTCAAATCCGTTGAAGCAAATATAAATCGATGCCGGCTTTATTAACCAGCCTGCGTCGATTTCATTTAACTTCTTCTTTATAAAATATTATGTTTTCATTCTGTGTTACTCATTACATCCAGTCGAAGAGCAAAAAGGCATGATGTCACTGATATATAGCTATTGATGTTGGAAATGATCATATTGGATCGAATATTAAGCGGAAGAAGTGATCCTGAAATTTTGCGGTCTTCTGTCAACAATCCGACGTGTTTGATCAATTTGTTGAAAAAACAACCAACCACCGAGCTTTGAACGATTAACTAGGTGGTTGGCTGATTATTATGTCTAGGCTATAGCCCCTTTTCAGTACCAGTTCATAGTGCTATTGAGCTTTTACAATATCTCTGCCATTTTTTAGAAAAGAAATCGCGTTTATGATAGATGCTGCGAATTGCATATCGATCGTTTTACCTGATTGCGCACGAACGTAATTCTCGAGCATATTGAAATTATTCTTAGCCTGAGGCTTACTCAAATGTGCTTGCAGGGTCTCGATCTTATCTAACAAATTAGTGAAAGTGGCCGGGGCGTAGATCCAATTCTGTTGGTTCGCATAGCGCACAGCCTCATCCAAGTGATTCGCATCCATCTGGACTTTCAGCGAAAACGTTCCAATAGTTTCATTTCCTGCTGAATCAGCAGCCGTCACCTTCACGTTATGATCGCCAATCTCAAGAGAGAATGGATTGAATAAATAAGGAAGAATAACTTGCGTGCCGTCAACCTCGAAAGACTTGCTAACAACTCCACTTAATGGATCGGAGATATCAAACGTCAGACTGCCGCCATCCGTCCAGAATACTTGCATGGAGCTGGTTGGCACGATCACTGGTCCTGTCGTATCGATATTCACTTTGGTTGTTTTTACGTCTTCTTGATTGCCTAAAGAATCGACACTCCAATACGTAATCACATGCGAACCCTCATCTGACAAAGAAATCGTGGTGCCTTGCTGAGTCGGCTTCCCATCCAACGTGTAGAAAGTGCCGCCAACACCAGAACCACTGTCACTCACTGTAAGTGTGACTTTTACAGGGTGATTCACCCATCCTGTCGGTGCATCATCCGTCGTTACAGGCGGAATTGCAGGTGCTGGCTGGTTCACTATGGCAAGGTGAGGCTGAGCTGGCTCCGTCATACCAACGCCAAGATAGAAGCTTGTGTGCGGCGGTTGGTTATAACCTGTATTTTGCCATGCTACCCCTAAACGGTAAATCGGATCATGCATCAGTGTACGCAACCGAGTTTCGGTCAATGCACTCGTTGTATAAATCCGCAGCTCAGAGCTGTCTGTGTTGCGCCATACGACTTCTTCACGCCAATCGCCAAACAGGTCGGCTTGCAAGTTCGGTGTTGCTTTCGTGCTGTTGTTGGACAATGCGTCCTCAGCGGTAAACAAATTGTTGGTCGTATGGTTCACATAATCCCATTTATCGATGCGATTGGCATCTAACAACTCACGATTCAAGTCGCCATCCCACCAAATGCCGAAATTCGTGGAGCTTGGAATCGTCGTAGAGATCAATTCGCCTTTGGCACTGTATAGACCTGTGAGCGGAATATGTTCAGCATTCGTGATGGTAGCAGCCCATACTTCTTCACCTAAATAGGTCGGATCGATGTCTGCCGACATGCCGCGCCCGGTATCAATGCCTGTATGAATGCCCCATAGAATTTCACCTGTTTTCGCATCCCGGAAGTCCATACCGTAAGGGGAATCCGTATGCTCATGCACATTGAAGAACTCAAGCCCTGGTCTAGACGGATCCAGATCGCCTAGATGCTGAGCATCCCCGTGACCGAGCCCCGTATTGTAAAGCGGTGTGCCATCATCATCAATGGCCATAGCCCCGAATGTGATCTCATCCTTGCCATCGCCATCTACATCGCCTATGGACAAGTTATGATCGCCCTGAGCGGTATACGCTGCTCCAAGTCCATCGTCATTGGAATCAAAACGCCATTTTTTGGTCAAAGCACCATTCTTATAGTCGTAGGCTACAATGACAGTTCTTGTATAATACCCACGACTAAAGATCAAGCTTGGGTGCTCGCCGTCGAGATAAGCTGTACCAGCAAGGAATCGGTCCACACGGTTACCGTAAGCATCGCCCCAATCGGCCACGACTCCGCGAGGAGGATCATAATTGGTCGTCGCGATGGCTCTTCCTGTTAAACCCTCGAAGACGGTCAAAAATTCAGGACCTTGCAATACATAACCCGAGCTATTTCGGTGATCGGCGGCTGCTTCGCCAATCGCAATGCCTGTTCCATCAATCGTACCATCAGCTGTTTTGAGCGCGACTTCTGCTTTCCCGTCGCCATCCAGGTCAAACACTTGGAACTGTGTATAGTGTGCGCCTGCTCGAATGTTTGGCCCAAGGTCGATACGCCACAGGCGAGTGCCATCCAGCTTGTAAGCATCGATATATACGTTGCCTGTGTAACCAGCTTGTGAGTTATCGTGGGCGTTTGATGGATCCCATTTCACGATCAACTCGTAAGTGCCATCGCCATCTACATCGCCGACACTCGTATCGTTTGCGCTGTAAGTATAGGCTTCGCCTGCCTTCGTGATTCCGCCATCTGGCTTCTGCATTGGAATAGACAAGTAGTTATGCTGCCACACGGACGCTTCTTTCGAAGCTACGCGTTCAATGCCTGCGTTCACGATTTTCAACTGATACACCGATGTATCTGTGCCAGCTTCATCAAGCAAATTGGTTGCGCCTGTGATCGGTTCTGCATTTACTTTGACACCGCTGCGGTATAAATTGAAGGCAATATCAGACGCATCCGTGCCTAGCATTTTCCAACCCACATAAACACCTTTATCTTGTTTGACCGCCACAAGCGCGCGATCGAGATACTCGGCTTGACGACTCAACACGGTTACAGCTGGTGTTTCCAGCGTTTCGGATTGACCTGATACACCGCCTGCGCTTACTGCCGCCACTTTATAAAAGTATGGAATGGTAGTTAGCACAGTGGAATCGGTATAGCTGGTTTGGTTGGACTTGCCAATCAACTCGAAGCTGCCGCCAGCTGACTTCGACCGGTAGATGTTAAAGGTCTTGGCACCAGCAACCTCATCCCAACTAATGGTGAGATCGTTCTTATTCACGGCGCTCGTTTGTAGATGTACAGGTACTTCTGGGATCGGCACAGTTGGATCAATCATGGAAACGGTAATGGACCCCGATGGCCCTGTCTCCGTTAAAGCCAAATCCACGGTTGTCACTTGGTATTCGTAGGCCATCCCTACATCGACAGTGCGATCTTCATAGGTGTTCGTTGTTGTGCTGCCAAGAAGCTGAAATTTCGATGCACCGGCTACTTTGCGATAGACATTATAGGTCGCAGCATCTTCGACGCCAATCCACGACAAGGTGACGGAAGGATTCGCTGGATCTACTTGCTTGGCCTCAACCTTCAGCGCGGAAGGTGCCATAAGAATAGGAGTAATTTCCAATCCGTTTACGATGCCAGTTGAACCACCAAACTTGAAGTTCATTTGTCCATCACTCACGGAAGTTTGCGGAATTATTTTTTCAACCACAGACTTATTGCCTGCCGTTACGGTTCCATAATCGGTCCCCTCGATGGCAACGGTCGTTCTTGCACTTCCCAGATAGTCACCAACATATAGCTTAACGGAGTAAAGACCATTCGGCAGATCCAACATGAACTCCCAGCCGACATTAAAATAGCCGAGCCAATCGCGAAGCACATCCGTGCCCGTAGCCCGATCACGGCCTATCATGCCCGTTGGATCCTTGATTCCATAGCCTTTCTGTGCCGTATACACAGATGAAAGATTAATCCCCGTATAGCCTTCTTGAACGGGAGAGGTGGCCAAACCGAAGTCGTATTTCAAAGTTGCATGCTTCGTTGTGATCACAACGACATCGGACTGCTCCGATTCGCCTTTACCGTTGATCGCTGTTACCACGACATTATAAGTCTGCCCTTCCGTCATCCCTTGAATCGTATTGGTTGGCACTGTCGAAGTTCCCACTAAGAAGTACGCCGTTTCGGAGGCTAATTTTCTATATATTTTATAAATATCCGCACCTTCCACAGCATTCCATGTCAGGACTGCACCTGCATTGCTGACACTGCCTGCCACAACGCCCATTGGCTTGGATGGAACTGCTGCCGGTGGCGCCACATCCGTGACATAGTTAGAAAGCGGGATACTCAGATCTTTAAGTCCACCTGATAACAGACGCGCGATCTGGATGGCGCCATACTCTTGGAAATGCGTGTCGTCCGCACTGCCGCTCGGGAAGGCAGTATATGTACCTGCTGGTACATGGAGGAAGACTGCAAGTGTCCCGATTGGTCCGATCGTGTTATAGTACGCACGACTTAATGAACTGAGGTCCACCAATTTGACATCCATCTCTTGTGCTACTGCTTTCATCCCATCGACATACTCAGGGAAACTGATATTGAATAGACCCGTTGTTGCGTTAAAGTCTCTTCGACCAACAGGTGTTACCAGAATCGGGATCGCTCCACGCTGTCTAGCCCCGTTGATATAAGTCTTCAGATAGTTTTTGAAATCCGCAGGGGAAGCATATCGTTCTGGAACCGAGATCGTCGCATCATTGTGACCGAACTGAATCAGGAAATAATCATTCGGTTTAATCGCACGCAAAATGGTATCTAATCGACCTTCGGTGAGGAAGGTTTTGCTGCTTCGCCCGCCAATTGACTGGTTGCTGAACGTAATGTCAGATGTAAAATAGCGGGAAATCATCTGTCCCCAACCGGCTTGAGGCTTCCAGTACGGATCATAAGTTTGCACGGTAGAATCGCCCGCAATATATACTGTAGGCGTTTCTCCAGCTGCGCGATCCGCCAGCTTTGAAATGACAAGTCCATTAATTTTGGGCGCAGACCCGGAGAAGAAAATGTTCAATTGACCATCCACGAGAGCAACTTCGAACGATTGCTCCAAATATTCGCCAGCTGCTTTAGACGTGAGCGCAATTTTATTCGCTGTCATTCCTTCTACGGATACAGCAACTTCCGTTGCTGCACTAGCATCACCTGAGGTAACGGAAACCGCATAAWCCCCATTGGGCAGATCCACGTTGAAGGACGTACCTGCTGGTAACAAATAATCGGATTTCAGCGGATCTGCAGTACCGCTGTTACCAGAGCCAACAAGCGATGGATCGGCGAAGCCGTATTTGAGCTGATTGGAATACGCAACTGGAGCCGTGATCCCAAAGTAGCCGTCCGCTACGGCGCCAGGACCGAAGTCGATTTTCAAAGGTAAGTCAGATGGAAGCGCATTAGGAACAACAAATACTGTACTTGCTGCCACATTAGAGGCCGCAGAAATACCTGCAGTGTTGGAAGCTTTCACCTGATAGTAATGCACAACTGATGTATCAGCTGTTGTGTCGGTGAAAGAAGTCGATGCAACCGTACCTATTTCAGTATAGGTTCCAGCAGCAGAATCCGAACGAAGTACGGTATACCCTGTTGCACCCGCTGAAGCTGTCCATTGCAGGGATACTTGCCCTGCAGTGACACCGCTTACCATTACATTCGATGGAGGAGCTGGAAGGATGACGGTTTGCACCACATCCGCTGTCACAGATGTACTAGCTGTGGATTCAAGACCTCCTGCGTTTATAGCTGTAACTTGGTAGGAATATGTATTTCCTGCCGATACGGCTGTATCAATGAAAGAATTCGTTGGCACTTGTGAGATCAAATCATAACTTGTCGCGCTATTCGTCGCACGGTACATATTGTAATAGACGGCATCCGTGACACTGCTCCAAGCTAGTGATACGGATGCTGCACCAGCAGTCGGATTAATATTGGTCACCGCGAGCGCTGTAGGAGCCGAAGGAGCCACAGTTATCACCTGTTCAATGACGATACCGTTCAGATAGCCAGCCCCTGTACCGGCGTAGCCCGTTGTGATGCCAACCGTTAGTTGTCCATCCGTAACTGTTGTGCTATACGTTGTTTGCGCAATTGCAGTCTTCGTTGAAAGCGTCCCTTTCGCCACACCTTCCAGGGAAACCGATGTCTTCGTTGTCGACGTGCCCGCAAGGAGATCGCCCGAATAAATCGTCACATTATAGTTCCCGTTCGGTACGTCCGCTAAGAACGTGAACGGCGTTCCCAGAATGAAATCGTTCGTCAGATCCGTTCCGCCTGAACGGTTCCTTGAAGCGCCTGTTGGCAATGCCGTTTCAAGCCCGTAGCCTCTCGCCTGCGTATAAGTCATTTGATCATGAACTTGATTATACCCCGCCAAGACTGGACTGCTTACTGGACCAAAATCAAATTTACCTACATATGCATCTGCAGCATGTACCGTTGGTTGAGCGTTTGGCAGCACTTGGATTGCAGTACTTGAAATCATAAGACCACATAATAGCATAGCTGCTATTCGACTTGCTTGCTTTTTCATTAGACAAAGTCCTCGCTCTCTACGTGGTTTTCCTTCTACCCAGATGCTTGTTCTCGTTGCGTCAACTCACACCTCCCCTTTATTGGGAATGTTATCCTTCTCACATCATAATGGGTTTTCTTTGTCATTCACATGTAAAAAATCGATCTGTTTGTTAAAAAAACAGTTTTTTTGATTGCGCTTACATTTCATCTCTTTTCGAGTATTCAAATGAATTCACGAGATAAATAGATATATAGTCCTATTTATATTCGTATTTTACATTTTTTTGTCGAAAATCAGTGAATTTCGCCAATTATAAAGAAATACAACCCAATCTAATAGAGCTTTACTCTCTACTATTATGGGTTTGTTTCCAATCGTTGCTTTCTAGGGGATCTCTTACATTCAATCCCGAACTGATCCGGCTTCTTCCTCCGTTTCGGCCCTCTCGATGACCGCTGCGAGGAATGCGAGCGTGAGCCCTTGTCCCCAGCCTTGCGCCCACTTACGGTCAATCCGGAGATACCCTTCGATATCGTTCATGACGGCCGTCCCGCCGGATACGTTCGCGACCCGCCCGTTTTCGGTGATATTAGCCAGTATGCCGTCTAATGCCTTCCGAACGTATTTCGCATGCAGCGGATTGCCTTGCATCACCATCGCTGCAGCGATGCCCGCCGTCGCCGACACTTCGCTGTAAGCATCCGGGTAATCGAGCACTGTGCCCCAAAGGCCATCTTCCTTCTGCAGCTTTTTGATTGCTGCAAGCTGGTCGCGCAATGAACTCCAGATATGCATCATCGGGGGATACAGATAGCCTTCCGGCACCGACCTTGCCGCACGGGACATCGTATAGGCCGCCCAAGCATTGGCGCGCGCCCAGTGGATCCCGGACATGTGATCCTTGTTGATATGCGTATAGCCGTGGTACCATAGCCCGTTTTCCTCATCCTGCAAATAATTGATATGCCAGAAGAACTGATGCAGTGCATCATCGATCAATCGCTTCTCCTTCAGCTTGACACCGACGCGCAACAGAAAATAGGCCGCCATAAATAGCGTGTCCGCCCAGCATTGCTCCGGAAAATCATTGTTAGAAGACACCGTATGCTGCAGCACCCGGTCCCCGAAACGCAGCGCCTTGTTCTCCAGATAGTCCACCTTGCTGAGTATGAGATCGAGGTATTTCTGATCGTTTGTTTGATCATAGAGGGTTAGCAGCATGTGCCCCATGGCGCATGTGTTTACCGTCCAACCCGGAATTCCAGCATCGATATACTCGTCGCACCACGCCGCCATCCGTTCCAGATAGGCGCGTTCGCCCGTCACTTCAAACAATCGGCTGACGCCGTAGAACGCAACGCCGCCCGGCCAATCCCACGTCAAATCCATCCCGAAAGTATTGTCCGCCACACGACCGGCAATCTGTCGCAAATCGCTCGCTGTTGCATCAAGTTTCAGTTTCATGTTGCCCTCCATTAATTAGAGCCCCTACTTACGGCAAGGGCTCTGGAAGCTTAGATACGATAATTGCGATTAGCGGAATTGACCCGCATCAATCGCTTTTTTCTTCTCATCCAGAATCTCTTGGTAGCCTGCCTGGAGGAACTTCTTCTTGGCATCCGCATACAGCTTATCAAACTGATCCGGAGGAGACATAACAATCTTCAGGTAGAGTTCCTGGAAGAGGGCGTTCAGGTCCGCTTTATGCTCGGTTACATTCTTGAGTACAACGGAGAACAAAGCATCCGGCGTACGGTATTCTGCGGTAGCATTCCAATTTTTCATCAGCTGTTCGGTCAATTGCTCCTGTCCAGGAACCGTCCAATTGCGCAGGTTCGCCTTGGTTGTCAATTCCGGAGTGGAGAATTCCGCGATTTCGGTCACAAGCGCCCAGTAATCCTTATTGTTGTTGTTGGAAAGCTTCGATTCGCCTTTGAAATCCGCAACTTTCTTCGGCAAGCCATCGGCATCGAGGGTATAGTTCTGACCTTCGACCCCATTCTGCAGAAAGAACAAGTTCTTCGGCTGGCTCATCCACTCGAGATACAACCAAACGGCGACTCGTTCTTGTTCGGTTGATTTGTGGTTAATTCCCATGATGAACCCAAACGGCCAGTCGGCACGTCCCTGCGGCTTGCGACCTTGAGGTACTCCGGCCTCTGGAGGGATGACGGCAAATTGGGCTTTTGGATTGTTCTTCAACGTAGCGGCGAATAGGTCAGTATTACTGGCAAGATAAAGTCCATATGTTCCGGTCCTGCCCGCCACAAACTCGGCTTTGATCTTGTTGTCGTCGTCGCGTAAATAAAACTCCTTGTCAATCAAACCGTTGTTATATTGATAGTTTAAGTTCTTCAGCCAGCGCTCCGTATCAGCGGTCGTGAAATCCGCAACGGCAAGATCGGAATAAAGCGCACGGTACTTCGGATCAATCGGCCAATCGCGGAAGGCATAGCTGTAATTGAATACGTTCCGGGTTAAGGATCCGCCTGATACGCCGAGTCCCGCTGCCTTCCATTTTATGAGCATCTCGTTATATTTCTCTAGGGACGTCAGATCCTCCACCTTCATGCCGACCTTTTCGACCCAGTCTTTCCGGATGAGACTCACAAAGTTGTTATAGTTAGGGCGCTTAGCGAAGATGAACATATTCTTCTTGTCCACTACACCATATTGTTCAATCGTTTTGCTCGTGTTCTTCCAGTAAGTCGGAGCATACTTGGCAACCTCGTCCAGTTTGAGCGGCTGCAAGACCTCTTCGGAGTAGTAGGTAAGCGCCTGTGGCATGTCATAATGGAAGATCATATCCGGCGCCTTACCGGCTGACAGCAGCTGCTCGAAATCCCTCACTTCGTTACTGCGGGAGATCGGCACGAAATTGATTTTGACATTGTGTTTCTCTCCGAATTCCTTCTGGATCCATCGTGTATAGTAGTTGTCGGCTACGTTCCAACCCTCGAACGCTCGATCATACACCGGAATATCGAGGTTGACAGTCTGTGCGAAGCGATTCGAAGAATCAAGCAAGCTGGTGCTTGCGCTCGCGCTTGGATTAGCCGAGGTGGTCGCGGATGGAGATGCTTTGTTCCCGCTGCCGTTATCATTGCAGCCCGCCAAAATACTGGTGCTCATCACGGAGGCCAAAATCACAGGGACCCATTTCTTAATACTCATCGTATTTCCCCCAATATAAAATTAGTTACTATGCAAATGCCGCTTTAAGGTTATTCCTTAACGGCCCCAAGCATCGTACCCCGAACAAAATACTTCTGAATAAACGGATAGACGCAGACGATCGGCAATGTTGCGAATACAACGACCGAAGCCTTGAGCACCTCGGGATTGCTAAGCTCCACTTGGGTGCTCTCCAGCTGAAAGCTTTCGGTCGCTTGGATAACCAGATAATAGAGTTTCAACTGTAACGGCCGCAGGTCGGTATTCTGTTTAATGTAGAACAGAGCATCTTGATATGCATTCCAGCGGCCTACCGCATAAAAGAGTGATAACGTTGCTAAAATCGGTTTGCAGAGCGGGAGGACGATATTCAGTAAAATTCGGAAGTGCCCGGCTCCGTCAATCCTTGCCGATTCCTCCAAGCTAACCGGAATACTACTCGAGATGGAGCTCCTCAAAATCAGCAGATTGAATGCGCTGAACGAAAGCGGCAGTATGAGTGACCATATGCTGTCCAACATTCCCAGGCTATTCATTAACATGTAGTCGGGAATTATCCCGCCATGGAAGTACATGGTGAACACAAAGATAAAAGTCAGCAGCGTACGGCCTTTCAGCTGCTTGCGCGATAACGGATAGGCCGCGCAAATCGTAACGATCATCCCCAGAATCGTGAACAGCACAGTAACGAGGACAGAAACGTAAAGGGATCTTAGGATACTGTCGTCAGCAAAGATTTTCTCGTAGGCATGGGCAGTGAAGCCTTCAGGCCAGAGATACACCTTGTTAGCGATTACAAACGCGTCATCGCTAAAAGATTTGGCGACGACATGTATGAACGGCAGCGTGCACGCAAGGGAGGCAACAATCAATACCAGGTGGATCATCACATCCCAAATGTCAAAGCGAAATCTACGTTTTACGGCATTCGTGCCAGCAGATGATTTCATGGGTTCGCATCCTCTCTAAATCAATCCGTCTTCGCCCAGTTTCTTCGCAATCCGGTCGGCGACCAAGACGAGGACGAGCCCAATGATCGATTGAAATAAACCTAATGCGGTCGCACGGCTGAAGTTGCCGCTTTCAATCCCCCAGCGGTACACCAGAACAGGTATGGTCGTGGTGAACTCAGTAGTCGCCTTATTCTGTAAGGCCATAATCCGCTCGAAGGAGCCACCCATTACACCGCCCAAGCTCAAGATCAGCAAAGTCACGATCGTCATCCGGATCGAGGGTAAGGTAACGTTCCACATTTTACGCCATCGGCCCGCACCATCGACGATAGCCGCTTCATACATCTCTGGATTAATGCCGCTGATAGCCGCAAGGTAGATGATCGACCCCCAACCCATACTCTGCCACACGCCGATGGCCAAATAACTGATTACCCAATTGGTATCCTCCTGTAGAAACGGGATCCTGATGCCTGCCAGCTTCTCGATGAGATTATTCACCATGCCGTTGCCTTCGCTTAAGAGCTGATAGGCGATGGCACCGATAATCACCCAGGATAAGAAATGGGGCAGATAGAGCAGCGTTTGATTCATGCGTTTGAACATAAGGTTTTTGACCTCATTAAGAATAAGAGCGAGTACAATCGGCATCGTAAAGCTGAACATAAGGTCCAGGATATTCAACATCAGCGTATTCCGAATCGCTCGGCCAAAGTCGGGTTTGGCAAAAATCTCTTTAAATACTTCAAATCCTACCCATTCACTGCCCCAGAAGCCCCTCGCGATTTTATAGTCTTTGAAAGCGATCGTGAGTCCGAACATGGAGGCATACTTAAAGGTCAGTACCATTGCTAAAGGAATAAGCAGCAGCACGTAGAGCTGCCAATCCCTGCGCAGATAGTGATATATCCCCCATTTGTACTTCTTGGACAACGATAAAGCGGTTACATTTTTGGCATCAGAAGTTGCCATTGATTTCACAGTCTCACCTCCTCAGTACTTGGGGTTTCCGGTTGATTTACCTCATCGGTTCATTCCGGATCGGACTCATCATACCGTTCAGTTTGCTGATCGGTAAATCATGAGTATTGATTCAACCCGTCATTTTTGATTAATGTGCAGCAAAATCGCTATCCTGGGACTTTCTAATGATCAATTCTGATAGGTAGGAGCAAAAGTTAAGCTGCCTTCGACGGCCATAAGGACCGAAAAGACAGCTTGATGACCCCATGATTTACGTATGGAGTGCCGTTCATTTCTCTTCAGGATGTCCTTGTCTTCTCCGCCTTGTAACTGCTCGGAGGCATCCCTTCGAATTTACGAAAAAACCGGTTGAAGCTTTGTACATTATAGTAGCCAACCTCGAGTGCAATCTGCGTGATGGTCAACCTGGAATCGACGAGCAGCTGCTTCGCTTTCTCGATTCTCAACTGGTTGAGATAATCGATCGTACTCATGCCTGTCATCTCGTACACGATCTTGCGCATGTAAGAGTAGCTGATCCCGATTTCCTTCGCCATGTCCTCAAAGACGATTTCTTCCCGATAGTGTTCGTTTATATAGCTGATGATGCGCTCACCGTAGTTGTTGGTCTCGCCTGGTGAACGCGCCAGGTGCTGCACGATCTCCCCGTAGAAATCGCGAAAATAATCTTCCAGCTCGTCAAGCGTATCGATGGATGCGAGGGTCGCGTAAATATTGCCTCTTCCCGCGAAAATCCGCGCCGTGTTTACATAGTTCTCTCTAAGGTGCTTGATAGTCACGCCTACTAATTGATGGTAAATAAATAAGATATTATCGTAGGAGATGTATTCTGCGGAACGGATTTCGCCGCTTATGATTTCCAGTTCTTTGATGATGCTGTCGAGTTGACCATGGTTCAAGTAGTTTAGAATTCGTCTTTCGCTGTTGGCAGGATAAATATATCTCTTGTCTCGCCCCTCTTGCTCCTTCCAATAGATGATTCCACCACTGCCTGCGATCATGCGGTGCTTTACTCCCTCCATCGCTTCGATCACGCGTTCCCCAACGCTGTCACTCGACTCTGTCGGACTGCTTATACCTATCGTGACAGAGTGTTCCAAGAGCTCCTCCGCTTTATCACGAATATCGCTGATTGCGACGTCAATGCCAGCACCTTCCCTTTCAAATTCCAGCAGCCCGTAGTTAATCACAATAGCGAAGCAGCCATCTCCTTGATATACACATCGTGTATTCACCCCATTCGGAAACATACTGTCGCATTGGGAGATCAGCAGTTGACGATGGGTACTGCGCGTCTCGGGATTGTTCTTGGTCACATATTTCCTGTATCGATCAATCGAGACGACGGCAACTATAAAATAACGGGCCGGAAACATGAGGGCGGCCGGCGGGGTCAGTTCGCCCCGCAGCAGATTATGAACCGCCAGACTGCGGGCATCCTGTTCACGGACATAAAGCAGCCCATGGAGTGCATCCTCTTCCTCCTGCATTCGCCGGAACGCCGCATCCAGATAAGCGAGCTCGTTCCTGCCTTTTACACCCAAATGACCGCGCTTGCGTAATGTCCGGACCAATTCCCTAGCCGGCTTAGATAACCATGTTGCGAAAATGACGGTCAGAATGGTCCCTGCGAAAATAATGCCCGCCGTAAGGAAAATGATATTTTTCTGTAAGGTATGTGTCTTGGTCATTAGTTCATTGACCGAATAAATCTTCACGTAAATCCATCCGAACTGCTTCGACCGAGACCACGTGTAGAGCAACCGTTCTTCGTCAAGCTTGCGTAATACATATCCCTCTGCTTTGTCATGCCCTAAGATCTCACGAATAACGGTCTCCTCACTGCCGTTCTTAAACAGCATGCTCTTGTCATAGTGAGAGATAATGGTTCCCTTTGAATTCATGAGCATGTATCTTTGCTCACCGCTACTTGACGAGCGCATATTATTCTCCATTTGGGTTTCACGCAAATTCACGACAATCGTACCGCGCATGGTAGTTGAGAGCCGGTTGAGCGGCAGCACATAGGAGATAACATCCACACCCGAATCAAGCTTACGCGGATACCAGACCCCACTGATTCCTTCCCGCTCGGCAAGAGCTTCCTTCATCCAATCGAAGTCCTCGTACCGCTCCAACTTCGTGATACCTTTATCTGTCGACACGACATAGTCCGAATCGCTTACGTAAAAGAAGGAGGAATAAACTCCGTCGCCGATCCGGTTAAGACTCATCAGATCTTGCTGTACGGATAATGCGTTAAAGACATTTTCGTAATTCGAATTGATTTCTTCAAAGGTTTTGTAAGCGCGGATCTTGTCAAAGAAATGGGTCGCGGCAAGACGTATCGTGTTCTGGGCAAAGTTGTCGAGCGTATTCTCGTTCAGATTGCGGCTGGCATTCAATCCGGCGAGAGCAGATTCTGCAATGGCGTGCTCCGAATTCCCTAAAATCTGTGCACCGCTGTACCATGTTAACGTCGCTGTTGGAATGGCCATAACGCAGAACAGAATTAATGCTAATTGAAGCATCATCGGAAACCGCTTCATAGCGCCCCTCCTCATTTAAAATAATACATATTCTACCATAAATAACTACCAGATACTTCAATATAAAAAAGGAACAGTTACCGGCCCCGGCGATCTGCTCTCTGTTTATTTCACTATCATTTCCCGTTTCACAAGGTTTGTCCTCCTTTTCTCCCTATAAACTTGAGAAATATTTATATATGTAAAAAATTGTATATTTTCGCTCGGAATATTACTTTTCTTTTTTTTCATGATTATTTGCCACTTCAAAACTTTATTGTCTACTTCAAAACTTATTTGTCACCCGATAATAGTCTAAACGTCACCTGTTGGGTGACAAATAAGTTTTGAAACGCAAGAGGCCAGCAAACATAAGGGTTTGCTGGCTTATCAATATAAAATCAATTTACAAATAAGTTTTGAAGTACTTCTTACAATATACCCTTACTTCGTTATTCTTACATTATCAACATATAAGGTGCCTGTGTCATTGCCAGCAACACCAAACGCCAACTTGTTAAGATCTACTGCTGTCGTATCTTTGTAGCTGAATTGATTGGCCTTGATCGCGCCATTTACATACACATCGTACTTTTTCGTAGCGGTATTCATTACAACCTTAACATCGTACCATTTGCCATAGGTCATTGGCTCTAAAGCCGTAAGCGTCGCTCCATTGTACGCTCTCAAATAACCGTTATTTAAGCCAATTTGCAAGGCAATTTTACTTGTGCTGTCTGCGATGAGGAAATCTTTCCAACTGGCTTCCTCTGTGCGCAGCGTAGCTTTGAAGGTCAAGATGCCCGTTTGCGGACCGAATGTTTTCTTCGCATTTGCGTCATTCGTGTTGACGGTTTTGTTGATTTTCATGCTTCGATCTGGCCCCGCCAATCCTACGCTAGGCTCGTTCTCCACGGTAACGGCACCCCCAGTGGCCGCCGTTGTCCAGTTCGTCGGAGCACCGCCTGCTGCTGGATAGGTATTCATCGTATCTTTGAAAATAAACGTTCCAGGATCGATCGTCCTTCCAAGTGCAGGAACCTCATCTCTCGTAATGGTAACAGCATTGCCATACATGCTTTGAATAGTGGCAGGATCGTTGCCAGGTGCATTTGACGTAGGGTATGGATAGAAGTTATTGTCGGACCATCCAGTGGTCCATACTAGGAACCATGTATAATCAAAGTTCGTTTGAACTGATGATTCAGTCGGAAGGAGACCGATCTCTGCTAGACCGAACCGTTTGCTGCCAAGGAGTGTCGTCAACTCGCTATTTGAGCTCGTAAATTCTGTATCCGTACGACTATTGGTATAGAGGTCAACCCCGCCCAGATCCACATAGGCGTCCCCTGGGTAATATGTGCTGTTCTGCGTACCTGTCTTATCGGGAGACCAAACCCAAATTAGGTTGTTCAAGCCGTGATAATTCGTATATCGGTCATACATATTCTGCCATAGTTTTTTGAAGCTGGCACCGCTTTTTCCACCCCACCAGAACCAGCTGCCGTTCATCTCGTGATAAGGTCTCCAAAGTACAACAACACCTTGATCCCGCAAGGATTTCAGATAACCCGCTATCATATCGACATGCGTCAACCACTTGTTATATTGGGTAGTTCCAGGGGTCGTTATGGCATCAAAATCCGCTTGTGACATGTGACAGATGACACTATCCCAGCCGACATCATCGGGTATACACTCAAGAGGGTTGATCTCATGCCATGAAATCTGGACAAGTCCTCCCTTCTTCCAGTAATCTGCCGATTGTTCGACTATTGTACTCCGCTCTGTACTTAAATCGGTTAGGGACCCGTACGAATGTTTAAATCCAAAATCATAACCAATCATGGCAGGAAATTTACCCGTTAGTTCGGCTACGCGATCGATTTCGTTATAGCCATACTTATCTCCAGTTACCATTTGTCCGGAAATGATTTGATTATTCGTATAAACTGTATCAAAATAATTTAACACATCCTTTACAGCTTGTGTCGCATTCGGATTAGCCGGGGTTGCGGCGTAGGCATTGGTTCCGCCAATCCCTTGGAAGACAGGTGATACCAGGGCCACTAGAAGAGCACCTAGAAGGCACTTTGACATCCATTTGTTCATCATTACGATATTCCTCCCTTGAATTGTGGTCATTTTCGTTTCGTCCAATGCAAGAACTTACCAAATCGTCCCCTTACCTCCTTCCTACTACCACCCCCCCTTCATTATATAAAGCGCTTTCAGAATCAATTAGAAAACATGCTGCGAACTGTAAGATGGCCGTATGCGCAACTGAAATTCCTGGATAACACTATGCAACGGCCAAGTCATTTTAACAACTCATAGCTGCTCATTCATTTCTTGTAGTTTCTTCGAGTCTGTCTTTTTACTTTCACGGAACTCCGATGGGGTTACACCCGTTCGTTTCTTGAACTGTTTCAGGAAATAGTTGAGATGAACAAAGCCTGTTTGTTCGCATATGTCCGCAACGCGCAATTCGGTCGTGGCCAGGTAAAAGCAAGCCCTCTCGATGCGAATACGCTGCACATACTGGATAAATTGCTCGCCGGTTTTTTTCTTAAACAAACCGCTTAAATACTGCTCTCCCATGTTGACGTATTTCGCCATACCTTTGAGCGTTAGTTCCTTATCATAGTTGCTATTCACGTATTCGATGATTTTGTTGACCTCTGGATGATCCGAAGTTGTAGGCTTCATTCGGTGATCAGAATACAATCGGATGCGCTGTAACAGTTGTTCTAAAGCTTGCTGATGACTTGCCGCTTCTGCCCAGAATGCCTTTCCGGCAGGCAGTTGATTGGATAACCGAGCCAACGACTTATCCAATCGGTCGGCAGTTTCTTTAACTATTACTGCTGCCGTTTGTTGATCCTTGAACTCATGCCATGCTATTGCTAATGATTTCTCACACTCCGCCCATTGCATAGCTTCAAATAGCTGAAGAATATAACGCTCTTGTTTCCATGAAAAGCTTTCAACTGGCAATCTGCCCGCCTTACGCAACGTGGAATCTAGACCGTACCAATCTAGGCCAATCTGCTGAAGCGCTGATACCCATCCATCTCTCCATGCCTTGGAAGATAGCCATGTCGAAGAGATTGGTTCCGTATCTGCCTCGTTTAAAAGAATATCAGACTCATCTGCCCAGACAAATATGGTCACAATTCCCCAATCGACAAAACGATGCACAAGTAATTTGTCCTGACAGTCCATGCCAAATCGGCTAATAATCCGATCTTTTCCTAGGGATGCATCTGTTGCCAAACCGACGAATAAGCGTACATATGCGGGAAGGGGATGCCCCCCTCCCTCAGCCTCACTTGACTCCAGTTCCTCCTTGCCATGCATGGATCTCCAAGCTTTCAGATATAAATTAAACATTGGCGCTTTGGTTCGTTCATCGCGCTTTTTAATTAAACTTTGTTTGGTCTTTCGTAAAATGGCTTGCAGCTCATCCGTATCCATAGAGGCTTTGAGCAGATACCCCACGGCGCCGTATTGTAGGGCCAACCTCGCATATTCAAACTCGTTCACGCAGGTAAGCATGATAAACTCCACCTCGTGACCCTTTTCCTTAACCAGCCGAAGCAACTCGATGCCATTCATAACAGGCATCATGATATCAGATAAAACTACATCCACCTGATGGGATTGCATGTACTCCCAGGCCTCATTGCCATCCTCAGCTTCAGCCACGACCMTGAAGCCTAGTGCCTCCCAATCGATGGCTTGGCGAATCGAGCGACGCACGTAGGGTTCATCTTCCAGAAGCAGTAGATTCCACATGTCCTACACTCCCTTTCTTCTTAATCATACCCCATGTTCAGGTTGATACGGATTCGATAGTAATAAAGGTATTTGGATACGAACATGCGTCCCTTCCTCTTGGGGAATCAACTCGAGCTTGCCCTCTTCCTTGTAGAGGAGCGACAATCTCTCTTTCAGATTGCTTAAGCCGATACCTTTACGTACGCGAGGTAATTCGTTTGTTTGCTTTTGAAAACCTACGCCATTATCCTGTACATCGATGAGTAGAAAGCGATCCTCGCTAGCCACGGTCACCTTAATAATCCCCCCTTGCTTACGATGTACAAGCCCATGTTGAATGGCATTCTCGACAAGCKGTTGTAGACTTAGCTTTGGTACTAACGCATAGTCCAGCTCAGCCTGGACCTCATACTGCACATCAAAACGGTGGTCATACCGGAACGCTTGAATATACACATAGGAATGTAATAACTGCATTTCATCCTGCAGAAAAACCAAATCCCTGTCGGTATTTAGACTGCTTTCCAACAACTTAGCAAGTGCTTTGCACATTTCTGCCGTCGTTTCATTGCCAGCATTGCTGGCAGTCCATTTAATAGTATTAATCGTGTTGAGCAAAAAGTGCGGATTCATCTGGGTTAAGAGCATTTGAAACCGAATCGCTTCTTTCTGTCTCTCTTCTAATTTGAGCTGCCCGATCAAGCCTGTCACATCGTCAACCATCCCATTAAAAGCGCGGACAAAGGACAAGATCTCGCCCCGATGAGGGTGCTCGGGCTGTTTGATATTCATTCTTTTCTCCGCAGCCTCCTTCATCCGGGTTTCCAGAAGTCGAAGTGGACGAGTCAGTGTGGATAGTGTCAAGAAAGAGATGCCTATGAAAAAAGCGATAATCAACAGGTACGTAAGGAATACCTGGCGCTTAAGTGCTTGGATATCTCCAAAGAAAAAATCAAGTGGAAATTGACTGACCAAGTAAGAAGATATAGAAGGAATATAGGTAGCGTTATAAACGTAATGTCCAGATTTATCTATGGTATATTCATTTGGTTTCGTTTTGCCTTGATTCAGAATGAGAGGCTTCAAGAGCGAGTCTATCGCGAATGCCGTATTAGTTTGAGAAATGACTTTCCCCTGTTGATCTAACATGTAGTAGTTTTGTTTGACTTGTATGCCGCTTGCCGAATTCAACAACCATTGATCGATATCCACGCTCGCGTGCACGCGCAGCCATTCACCGCCGGCCATCTGTGAAAGCGAATATAAGGAGAGAACGTTCTTCCTCCTGGTATCCGTCAGCGATCCAGTAAGTACTTGCTCGAACTCCCACTTAAGCAATAAACCGTCTAATGGGAGTTTGGCCGACAATTCAGTAGCCATCCTGATATGCTGCGGGCCTTCGTTATTCTCTGCGAGAGGAAGCGAGGTATACGCCCTTCCTTGCTCATCGGCCAACGTATACTGAATATAGACACTAGTGGGTAAAAATGTACTCTTAATCGCGTCTAACTTTTCCTCGACGATACGGGTCTGTTCTGCTCCAGGTGAGCGATTAGCCCCAGCAATTAACTCTGGAATGCTGCTGTTGCGTTCAATTTGCAAAACCGAATTCAACGCGGTCAGCCGCAACTCATCCAGCTGGGATTTCATTTGGCCGAGCTGAATGACGTTCTGTTCACTAATTTTTTCCTCAATAATGGTTTCAATTTGGTTGTAGTTGTGAATTTGTAGAATCGAGAACGGAATGAAGATAACTAAGAGAAAGGTAAGGAAAATCCGATTTTGCAATTTGGCAGGCCATAGCCTCCGAATTCGTTGAAACATGCAGTTCCCCCTCTAGATCCGGCGCATCATTAGATCTTTTTTGGATATCTTAGCATGTCGTCAAGCATTGGGTAAATGACTTCAGCCATCCGCATGAATCCGAGATCATTGGGATGACATCCCTCAATCGTGCACGATTCACGATTCGTATCTCCAAAGAAACGTTCACCTTCCATAAAGTAGACGAATTCATCTCCTGCTGCTTTCGCATTGTGATAAGTTCGTTGAATAATCGCTCTTCTTTGGGCTGCCTCCTCTGGCCTCAAATCGAAGTCCGGCTTTGTAAGAAGGAGAACGGGAAGCTCAGGTTGATCTCGTCGAATTTCCTTGAAAAACGGTTCATGTGTGCGTTCAAGGTGTTCGATTGTCGGCGCATTGTGATCATAATCCATGATAAAAACGCTCATTGCCAAGCCGGCAATATAGGCGGCTATTTCGGGTTCCCCTTTTGCCGCTCCTGAAAAACCTAGATTTATATAATCCGCATCCAGCCATCTGGACAGCAGTGCCGTGTAAGCATTAGCTGGCCGGGTAGCACAACCTCCCTCCGTAATCGAAGAGCCATAGAATACCATAGGCAGTTCAAAAGTGTACGGAGTTGGAGATTCGAGATGGGCATCATCTTCAAGTTCAAATACCATATCTTCCAGTTCAACATTTCTGGGTAAATGGATGGTGATATCTTCTAGCTCATTATTTTTCTCAAAAGTAAGCAAAGCTGTTGTCTCTTCATAACTTTTAGGCGCAATTAAACCTGCATAACGAATATTCAGCTTTGAACCGATGTACACATCTGATCCAGCAGAACCCGATAGAGGTATCGCCCAGTCAACGTAATTGTTTTTCAACTTAACATGTATAGTAATCTTCGTTGAATCGGTGCGGAATCGGATACGTCCACCTACGGGAGACTTCGCTCGCTTTGCTACCCCATCCGACACTTCCCCAAGCATCTCCTCTGGCAGACGCCAAAAACGATGTGGCAATAAATGATGCTGCAGACCATAAATTTTAATGGGTTCCTGTGTGCAAGGGTATGGTTTCATGGTGATTTCATCTCCTGTATTGTGCTGTTTGCGCACACACTCGGTGGGAAAATCCCCCACCGCTTTTGTGTGATGGGGGCCTTCCATTTACTTGGTCAATCCGAGAGCCGCAGCTTGCTTCGTAACCGCATCGGTATACAACTTATAATTGTATGTCCCTTCTAACGTAGCAAGGAATTTGTTGTAGTCCGTGATCGGCGTTTTACCATAAACGAATTTCGTCATTTCTTCTTGAATGAATGTGTCCGCATCCGCTTTATTGAAGCCAGTCGGCAAATCGATCATCTTATCCACAACGGGCAAACGCGGTAAATTAGCTTCAAGATCAATAAAGGATGCTTGCCCAGGGAATTTCGTTTTTAAATACGGAAGCTCAGGGCGACCTGTGAATTGGTAAACAAATGTATACCCATTTTCCTTCTTACCTTGGTCTGTGATGCTGATCTTATCGCCGTCCACTTTAAAGTGAACATCTTTAACCCCGTAATCAACTAAGTTATTGCCTTCTGTTGTAGAAACATAATTGAGAAGCTCAATAATTTTATTCAGCTTATCCGGTTGTTTCTCGAGCGACTTCGGAAGAACGATCATCGCGCCTGAAGCACCAACATCCTTGGTACCAGCAAATTGCAGACCGTTCGGTCCCTTTAGCGCCGACAGTTGAACCCAATCTGCATTTGGATTGGCTTGCTTCCACACTTTTACCTGCTCATCACGAACAATACCGCTCCAGCCATCATAAATGATGCCAACTTTCCCCTGATACGCCTTATCCTTGGATGCATTCCCTTTGTTGCTCAAAAACTCTGGATCGACGATGCCAGCATCAATAAACTTTTTCACTGAAGATAACGCATCTTTCATAGCCGGGTCATAAAGTGCGTTAGTTAATTTTCCATTTAATAAAATACTTGGCGTTAACGACGAGGAACTATTGGTGACCCCGTAAGCGCCATATACAGGCGCAAAGGTATCCATACCTGTCCCCGTGATTCCGAGCGTATCCTTCTTGCCGTTGCCATCAGGATCATTCTCGGTAAATGCCTTTGCTACATTAAACAACTCATCAACTGTTGTTGGCGCTTTTAATTGCAATTTATCAAGCCAATCTTTCCTGATCCAGTATGTAAAAATGGTAATGCCAGGCGCCTTAGGCAATGCAATCTGCTTACCACCGACAACACCCTTTGGCAATTGGTCTGCGGTTACAAATTTCTTGTAATCGGCCAACTTGTCGAGATAAGGCCCCATATCAAGCAGCACACCGCTTTGGGAGAGTTTCTGTACCAGATCTTTCGATACCAGCATGAGATCTGGGGGATTTCCTCCCGCAATTCGAGTGTTTAGTTTGGTTACAAAATCATTGGCTTCCATCGTCATCATCAAATCGGTATTTAGCTTTTTATTCAGTTCGTTCTTCACAAAATCTTCCTTAGGAAATCCAGGTCCATCGGCAGAAGTGACAGTCCCTTCTTGCATGACTTCAATTTTCACAGGAGCTGCGGCTGGTTTCGTCGATGCCGTTCCTGCCGTTCCTCCCGTTGATACAGCGGTTTCTGAGGATTTGGTGCTCGAACATGCTGCAAGTAGCGTCATTGCAAGAAAAATAGCGGTTACAGATTTCTTTTTCATGTTTACCCCTTCTTTCACTTATTATTTTATATGTGAACGCAATGTCTCGTCTATCTGAATGCGAGATCTTGCTATACACTTTCGATTCAACCCTTAATGGCCCCGATTAGAACGCCTTTTGTAAAATATTTCTGTATAAATGGATACACCACTAGAATGGGTAGACTTGCGGTAATGACAGAAGCCATCTGCAAGGTCGGCGTAGGCACGATATTCTCCGTTGCGTTATCCACCGAATTACTTAAGAGCAGCAGTTTACGCACAACAATTTGCAGCGGATTTAAATCTGCGTCCGTAATGTACAGAACTGCTGGGAAAAAGCTATTCCAATTGGACACGGCATAGAACAAACCTATGGTCATTAGCGAAGGCACCGACAGCGGAACGACGATGCGGAACAAAATGCTCAAATCGCCAGCTCCATCGATTCTTGCAGACTCAAACAACTCCTCGGGAAGTCCTTCAAAAAACGTTTTCATAATCAACAGGTTATAGGTTGCGACTGCGCTTGGAATAACCAAGGCCCAGATGGTATTTAACATGCCTAAGGATTTGACGAGCAAGTACGTCGGTATTAATCCGCCACTGAATAGCATCGTAAATACGATCATAAGTAGAATAAAGGTGCGTCCTCGTAATGATTTTCGACTAAGCGAATAGGCGCCAAGCATCGTAATTAGCAAGTTAATAGCCGTACCCACCGTCGCAGTAAATAAAGACACCAGCATGGATTGCGGCAACTCTCTGGTCTGGAAAAGATATTTGTAAGCTTCAAACGTGATCGATTTGGGGAAAATAAGAAATCCCCCGTTTTTAATCACTTCCCCATAAGGTGTGAGCGACATAGATAACACAAAGAGAAGTGGGAAAAGACTTGCAATACCTACTACACAAAGAATTAAATTAATAACAGCACCTGCTGCTCGTTCCCCGCGATTGATTACCATATGCCCCCACCCCATCTTCTTGCAATCTTATTGGCGGATAGCACAAGCATCAAACCAATGACCGATTTAAATAATCCTACTGCAGATGCCAAACTGAAGTTCAATTGTTCAAGCCCCGTACGATAGACCCACGTATCGATGATATCGCCTACAGCGTAGACCCGAATATTATAGAAGATGAACACTTGATCGAACCCCGCATCCAAGATGTACCCCAATTTTAAAATCAAAAGCAGCATGATCACATTCGATATACCTGGCAGTGTAATACTCCAGATCCGTCGTAAACGTCCCGCCCCATCCATCATCGCAGCTTCATACAGCGAGGGATCTATGCCTGCAATAGCAGCAATATAAATGATCGCTCCCCAGCCAAGATCCTTCCAAATGTCGGTCCCGACGAGTACTGAGCGAAACCACTCAGGTTCACCTAGAAATGAAATTGCCTCATACCCTAGGTCGCTGATCCAGCGGTTCAACAGTCCATTCGTCTCGGAAAGAAACGCCACCGCGATCCCATACACGATAACCCACGACAAAAAGTGGGGCATGTAACTCAACGTTTGAATCCATCTTTTTAACAAAACGCTTCTACTCTCATTTAGCAAAATAGCTAACAGGATGGACGGCAACATACCGAAGATTAACTTGTAGCAGCTGATCAACAGCGTATTGCCAAACAACCGAGAGAAATACGGTGAACTATAGAACATATCAAAGTATTTATACCAAGGATGAGCCCAATCCGAACCCCCGATTCCCGATAAAATGTTATAGTCCTTAAACGCGATAATAGCACCGTACATCGGTATATATTTAAAAATGACATACCAGGCTATAAGCGGTAAAAGCATGAAGTAAAGCACTCTATTCTTCCACAATCCTGCCAATTGGCATTACCTCCATCAACTCTTTGTTGTACCTTCATTATCCCATGCAGCCGCTCTTCAAATAAGGAAGAGATTTATTCATCAGCAGTAACAAATTTACTTACTTTTAGGGATCATTCGGCTCTATATACATGCAAAAAGGCCTCCGCCATTCTTTCTGGCAGTGGCCTATTCGTGGCATCATGTTATCTGGCAAATGGGTAGTCAAAAGCCACTTGCTTCTTCTTGATCACGCTATTATTTTCGATGACATACACTTCATTTGGCTTGATTGTAAAGTCAAAGCTTTGCTCTTCGATTTGCAAATGAATAGCTGTCGCCTCCGTATCGATCCCGATGATTTCTTTGACTTGCCCTTGTAGATCGGTAACAATTCTAACTCCTGTTGTAGCGTTAAACATTTGTTTGTCATTTATATAGCCGCTGAAACAACCTTCTTTACTCTCAAGTGTAAAGCTATCTTGTGCCCATCGCTGGGTATATCTTCTTTCAAATTCCCCGTCCTGAAGGCCCCCCCAATAAACTTCATCCTTGGATATACTCACGCCATAAAGCCGTGAATGGTATTCTAATACGGAAAGTATGGCAGGCCCATACCCATCTTTTGCCTTGCTTGGTTCAGCTGTGAAAGGATCAAATTGCTGAGGAAAGAATAAGTGCTTTTCCAGCACACCCAAATAAATTTTTCCTAATAAAGTAATTTCCGCATAATGCCCATAGTTCTCCAGCGCCTGAATCGCTCTTTGGTAGGTTAGACTTTCCGGCTGCCCGCTCCAATTATTACTCGCAATATTCCTAAAAAGTGGATCATTGACTGCAATGGAGGAAAGGGGCATCGTTGTCCAGAACTCTTCAGGATTCAGCATATGGAAAGCAATAAATTCATCGGCCATGTCCTGGGTAAAGCCGCCATAATACATGACCCTGAGATTATTATGGGTAAGCACATCCATAAACTCGTTATTACAATCTCTGTCGTAACAAGCGTGCTTGTCAGGACGCCATAGGTAGGACCTTATTTTATGCCTGACTTCGTCCGCTTTCTCCTTCCAATAGGCCTCTTGTCCGTTCCCCAATTCTTTGGAAATGACAGCAAGGACATCTCTTCCACTACAGGAGTAACCCATGACATCCATGGATTCGTAAGGAACTTGACCTAAGCCAGATGGCGGTGTTTCGCCTGCCCAACTATCCGGCGCCCCCGCCAGGCGTGTACAGTGATCTTCTCCCGTATCCCACACACACCAGGTTTCCAGACAGCCGTCTCCATCGGAATCTCGGTATTTCCAGAGATAGCTATCAAATCCTTCTAGCACATCGTATAGCTTCTGAAGATAATTCTTATCCTTCTTCATCCAGTAATACATGTTCAACGCTGGCACTGGAAAACAATAGCCCTGGAACCAAGCAAAATCCGCTTGTAATTTTCCTTCTATGACCGAAATCATCCCCGGCAGCCGGCCATCTTCCCTTTGATTTTCCATAAAAATCAGTTGGTTATTCAGCGCTGCCTCCATATCGCGTTTGGCGTACATTTCTCCGCCCATCGGCTGCGTTTCCAACCACACATTGGGATAGTAAGACCCCTCTACCAGTACCTTTTTATCTGAAAAAGTTTGAATGTTCTTCTTTGCCATGTCTTCACACAGGTCGTATAGCGTTTGCAAGGAACGATTATTCGTAGCATAAATCACTTCTGTTTCCGGCAGCTTTGTTACATTGATATTCAGGCATCTATTCATCTTAACTCACCCCACCCTTTTATTCATTGATGTCCCATGAAAAAATATGTACGTGGTCCGATCCCCAAGTACATAAAGGGATTAGGCGCAGCGCTTTTGTTTGAATATCGACCTTCAGCTTCCGCAGCCTTTGATAATTATTGGTAATCGTCAGTAGTTCCATCCAACGGTCGTTATGATCCAGAAACTCCACTTTAAAATCCTTTAACATCGTTAATGGTACATGCCATTTGTTATTATTTAGTGGGTAGCTATTCGGCATATTTCTGATGATCCGGTTCAAATGGCTGTCAAAGACAAACCGCAATTCACTTATTTGTTGAGGTTGGTCAAAGCTGTAGGAAATCCAATCCCCTACACTTCCTGTCCATCCGTTATCATTGTCTCCAATCGATCTGTCAAAACCGTTCCTAAGTGCTTCCGCATCCCCGTTGGATGCCTGCAAACTGGCCATTTGCGTTATTAGCGGCAGTTTCCTTTGGTGCCAAGGTAGATAGCTGTCATCATCCATCAGCATTTGCTGCAGCTGTCGTATTTTAGTTTGATAGACGCCTCTTGGCGTCAGATTTTCCTTAACCGCTATTGCTGCTGCCGTGCCAATCGCCTGCCCCAGCATGGAACAGGTTCCCATGACACGGGTTGAACTAAGTGCCGCATGCGTGGCACTAAGATTCCTTCCTGCGAAGAATAAGTTTTCTATATTCCTCGAATACAGGCTCCGGTAAGGAATTCCGTATGGTGAGGGAGCACGATGGTAAATGGTAGGATGACCGCCTTTGTAATAAAAGCCTTCAGGGAAGTGATCATCCATGCTCCAGCCGCCATAGGCCACTAGGTCATCGAACTTCCCTTCTGCTTCGATGTCATTTTGCGTGAGGATGTGATCACCTATATAGCGGCGGCTCTCCCTTTTACCAGGCAAGAAACCGATCCAATCAATCACCCAGTTCTCTACACCATGATCGCCCTGATTTTTCATATGATCCCAGACGCCAAACACGACTTTTAGAAGCTCATCCCGTATTTCTTCCGTATCATGAATGGAATCACCATCGCCTCCCAGCTCAATCCACCAGAAATTCGTCCGTTTATCGTGTGGTCGATGCGGTAGATCCTCATCACTTGTAAAGGTATGTGCCCAGGTAGGCGGTATAAAAGGCTGCGGCTTATCCGTTTCGCGGATTTGGAATAGGCAGCTTAAGCCCATCGTTTTTTCATCTGCCACTTCTGGCTCAATCGATTCGTTGAATTCACTTGCCGCTTCTCTGCCGATTCGGTATTCCGCGCCAGTTAATGGAGCTAGGATGCCATCTCCTGAACAGTCCGCAAAGTAATTAGCTTCTATGGTATGCCAAGTTTCGGTCGTTAATTGCCAACCCTTTACCGATTTAATGGTAGTACCTTCCATTTCCGTACCCAAGCAGCTGCAATTTAGCAGTAGCGTAATATTTTCTTCAAAACGCACTTTTTCATAAAGCACACTATCCCATATCGAAAAGTTGGGGGTGTTATTTCGGTACAGGTTCTCCAGTTCAATCTCTTCCAGCAGCCCTGATTCACGATTGTTCTTACCATGGGCACCGCCTATATTCATCCTTATCTCTGAAGAGGCATTTCCACCCAGAACAGGTCTATCTTGTATCAAAACAACCCTCACACCACGCCTTGCAGCGGCTATAGCCGCACACATACCCGTCATGCCTCCGCCTATAATGCATAAATCTGTTTGATGATGTCTATCTCTCATACGAATCTATTCTCCTTTAATCGCGCAGTCGTGACTCCATTATCACCTGCAACCGTGCTTCAAATAAGGAATAGATTTATTGATCATCAGTAACAAATTTATTTACTTCACGTTAGACAAGGCAGACCTCCAGCCAACTTCCATCACTTGGAATCGCCACTTCAAATTTCTCACCATGTTTGTCATATCGAAGAACACCCTGCCCAACTGTTGCCCTTACACAAATACGTTCATCATTCATATCTAGCTCAACCTCCCCTTTGGCCGTTGGAACCGTTCCTTTCAACCACGCTAGACCGCCAAGATGGGGCTCCACGACAAAGGTTTCATAACCCTGACTTACTGGCTTCACGCCAAGGAAATACTTTCCAATTAAGTAAATTGGGCTAGCCCCCCAAGCATGACAGAGACTCTTACCAAAAGGCATCCCATACATCCCGTAATGCTCATCATCCGCCATAGTCGGGTCATACTCCTCCCAGAAGGACGTTGCTCCCCGTTCCATCATGCCGCCCCAGTAAGAAAGGATCTTCTCTGCGCACAACATCATGCTCCCCGCTTTCGCAGAAACGGAAGACTAATGAACTGCATTCCAGCTAACATCCATCCGGCGGTAGCGATGCTCATTCCCCGCTCATGAAGCAGCTCCGGTAACCAATTGGCATTGATATAGAACAGAAAAGATTGCAGACCCATGAACAAAGTAACTTGCCAGGCCAGCTTGGAGCGCCAGACAGAGCCTCCTTTAGCTGGAGTAGAGGCATAGGTGCGGCGACTCCGCAGCTGCGGCAGCCAACACAAAACCGCGAGTCCTGCTAACAATGCCCAGCACCCTAATGACCCTCTCCAACCTAATCCGGCTCCAACCGAGAGAGATATGCTTATTCCGGAGGCCAGCGCTCCGAATATATTAGGCTCCAGTCATGGGTCCAACTTGGTCAGGAAAGTCCCTTTTAATTAAACTAGGCAGAAGCACATTCCCAACCGCAATTGCAACCCCAATGACCAGCTTGTTTGAAAAATAGGCCATGAACTCTACTCGCGTAGATATTCATGACCTTCTCAGTGCATTTATAATATGTTTTACGTACTCAGTTTAGGACAGGAGCGCCCCGCCCTCAATCAGGATAACGGAGCCAGTGGTGAATCCGTTTTTCGCAAGGTAAACATAAGCTTCGGCAATATCTTCCGACTGCGCAATCCGTCCGACAGGCAATTGGCGCGCAATGGCGTTGAACATGGATTTCCGGTCTTCCTCCGGCATACCTGCGTAGACAGGCGTATCTACGATTCCGGGAGAAACCACATTGACCCGAATCGGGGCAAGATCCACCGTCAATCCCCGCATTAAACCCTCCAACGCAGAGTTGATCGCAGCCAACGTGGATGCCCCCTTCGGAGGCCGTTTGCCGTAAACGCCGGAAGTCAAGGAGATGGAACCTTCTTGATTCAAATAGGGGATAGCCGCTTTAACGGTGATATACTGGCCCCAGAACTTGCTGTCGAAAGCAGTTTGCGCCTGTTCAACCGGCAATTCGCGGAACTCACCCATCGTGCCTTCGCCCGCGGTGATCACCAAGTGATCAAACTTGCCAACCTTTTCGAAAAATTCCGCGGCTTTCTCTTCACTCCGAAAATCCAGCTCGTAAGCTTCAACATTCCCGCCAAGCGTTTGTTTGGCTTCCGAGAGCTTGGCAACGGAACGGCTTGCGATAACTACCTTTGCCCCTTCATCCAGAAATGCCTTGGCAGTCGATAATCCAATACCTGATGTGCCTCCTACAACTATGACTCGCTTCTCTTTCAATGACATTCGAATAGCCTCCCTATTTTCCCATTAATGATAAGCCCGCTCATATTGCTTTGGAATGGTGGTATATTCACTTCTAAGCGATTTAGCAGCATGGATAGTCCAGTAAGGATCTCGAAGCATGCCACGGGCGATAGCCACTAAATCCGCTTCTTCGCTGCAGATGACGGATTGAGCAAGTGCCGGTTCCTCAAGCATGCCTACAGCTACGACGGGCACCCCAAGAGCCTCCCGAATTTTACGCGCAAAAGGAACTTGATAACCTGGGTAGTTGCCAGGCTTTCTTTCCCCTACAGGTCCTTCCCCGCCAGAACTTACATGAAAGACATCTACACCTGCTGCATGGTAAGCTTTAGATAACTTAATGGCATGTTCCATACCATAACCCCCATCCGCGTACTCTACGGCAGTGATTCGGAAAAATAACGGCATATCTGCAGGCATTTCCTTTTTGACCGCCTGTATGACCTCTACCCCAAATTTGGTCAGGTCTTGTCCATACGCATCTTCGCGTTTGTTGGTAAAAGGGGATTGAAACTGATGAATTAAATATCCATGCGCCCCGTGAAGCTCAATCATATCTACGCCTGCCTGAACAGCCCGGCGGGCTGCATCAGCGTAGAGCTGTACCATCTGATTTACCTCATAAACTGTAAGTGCACGGGGCATCTTATAGCGGGATCCCGGATATGGTATAGCGGAAGGGGCCACTGGCTCTTTAGCATCTTCCGCTTTTCGGCCAGCATGAGCAATTTGAATCCCAATCTTGGCCCCGTGAGCATGAACCCCATCAATAATTCTGGCAAATGCCGGAATATGGTCATCGGACCAAATCCCTAAATCAAAGTCGGTTATTCGACCATCCGGCTCAACGTCCGTCATTTCCATGATGATCAAGGCTGCACCGCCAATTGCGCGGCTAAGGTAGTGAACATAATGCCATTCGTTGGGTTTGCCATCCCTAGCGGTTACGGAATATTGGCACATGGGGGCCATGACTACCCGATTTTTCAATTGTAAACCTTTAATTTCATAAGGAGAAAATAAGTGATTGCTCAAGTCAGAACCTCCATTAATTGACTGTTTACATAGGTCATATCATCAACTCTTCGCCTATCGGATATTCCCATAGTCCCAGTTTTCCCTTTACTGGAATATAGGGCTTCAGCAGACGGAAACCCGCTATTTCCCACGCAAAATAACCTGGACTGTAATCGCCTAACAGGAAGTCATCCCCCGTCACGACCTTCCCGCAATCCAGAATGGCTGACGTATGATTAGCGTCGATGACTTGATAACAATTCGTAAGCTCGCAAGTTGCAAGGATAACCCCCGTAGGGAGGTTTTGTTCCGTATAGCCATTCTTGGCGAGTAAAGAACGGATGGGTTCATATTTGCAGGCCTGCTTATCGACTTTCTGGCTTGCATGAATGGCCAACGGTCCGCGATACCGGGTCTTCCAGGATCTTGTTTCATAGAGAGTCTCGCCTTGGACAAGCAGAGTCGCCCACGGTTGAATCATGGATAATACTTTCATTCCTCTACGCTCCATTACTGTTCATAATGAAGTACTATTCCCCAAACATTCTCTAGACTTTCCATACACGCATAAAAAAGACGCAATCCCTCCGGTCGCATTAGACCTTCGGGAACAACCTCTGTTTCGCACGCTCAATTAAGCCTGAATTTCGTTTACGATTTGACGTAGACCCTCTTCGAGTGACGTGGCCGGACGTCCAAGCAGCTTCTGAAGATCATTGCTCTCGACTTCCAATGCGCCATCGCGAATCGCACTCTGAATTCCAACCAGAATCGGAACGACCGGTTCAGGTACACCTACGCTGCTCATTATGCTGGCATAAGTTTCGTCATCCACTTGTTGAACGGGAACTTCCCGGCCCAAGACACCGGCAAGGACAGAAGCTAGCTCTTCTTGTGTAGCAAGTTTGCCGGACAGCTCATACACGGAATTCTCATGGCCAACGCCCGCCAGTACGGCTGCAGCTGCCTGTGCATAATCGCGACGGGTCGCCCAGCCTACTTTGCCGGATCCCGCCGAAGTCAACCAAGGTGCTCCTCCAAGGACTGCTTGAATGCTGCTAGTCTCGTTCTCCAAGTACCAGTTGTTGCGCAGGTAGGAATAAGGAATCCCCGAGTTTCTGATGGCTTCCTCAGTGGCACGATGCACCGGCGCAAGGAATATCGTGTTCTCGCTAGCGTTTCCTAAACTGGTATAAGCAATGAAACCGACATTAGCGCGCTTAGCAGCCGCTACAGCCGCAGTATGCTGGCGAGTCCGAGTTTCGTTGTCGCCGTCCGTGGAAACGATCAAGAGGCGGTCGATACCTGCGAACGCTTTATCTAGCGTATCCGGCTGTTCAAAATCCCCAAGCCTTACATCAACGCCGCGAGCTCGAAGGCTCTCCGCTTTCTCCGGGTTGCGAACGCTGACGGCAAGATCCTTAGCCGGTACGGTTTCCAATAAAGTTTCTACTACAAGTGATCCCAATTTCCCTGTTGCGCCTGTCACCAAAATTTTCATCGTAATTCCTCCTATAGTATGAATCTAATAATCACAGTTGTTATAACTACTTTGGTTACAACGACGGCATAAAAAAGCTCTTAGAGCTTTTTTTACACAAACTGAGAAGCTAGCTGACTTAAGTTCACTTGAGCCAACCTTTGTTCCATCGCGGTTTGGGCTTCCTTCATTTCCGAACGAAGAGCCGCTTCAATATTCCGGCCAACCGGGCATTGGAGATTCGGTTCATCGTGAAAATTAAACAGTTGACCGTCCTCGATGACTTCCACGGCGCGGTACACGTCCAGAAGCGTGATCTGATCGGAATCCTTCAGCAAGGAAGCGCCGCCCACCCCGAGACGAATGTCTACCAAACCCGCCTTCTTAAGCATCCCCATTATCCTGCGGATTATAACTGGATTCGTATTCACGCTGCCMGCTATGAAATCGCCGGTACAATCTTTGGAGCTAACTGCGATCAGAGAAAGGATATGGACAGCAATGGAAAATCTGCTACTAATCTGTTTCACTTTAGCATCACCACCGTTGTAACCATTGTAGTTACTTCGCAACAGAATGTCAACCCATAACCCGGCCAAAGTAAATTTTCGAGTTCATAGTCCCATTCGATTCCAATCTTATTGAGGGTTGGTTGTCCAAATTCCAGCGGCTTTGACGAATACACGCTGTGGTAATTTTAAAGTCATCAGAATCAACTCTGCCACATCCTCCGGCTGCATCATCCGATCCTCTTCCCCTATTTTCAACCCTGCATTGGATGCCAGCTCGGTGTTAACGGTACTTGGTGTAAGGGCCGTTACCCGAATATTGGATTTCCGTACTTCCTGCATAAGGGATTCGGTCATTCCGATCACCGCAAATTTGGAGGCGCTGTAGGCGGAAGCAGTAGCGTTTCCGCGCTCGCCGGCGGAGGAAGAAATATTAATAATAGAACCGCTGCTTTGTTTCAGCATGGCAGGCAGAGCAGCACGAGTTACGTAGTAGGTCCCAAGGACATTCGTTTTGATGATATTCTCCCACACATCGGGATCCATATCGAGCAGTGTACCGAACTGCGCAATTCCCGCATTATTAAGCAAAATATCGATGGACCCGAGTCTTTCGATCAAATTGGAAACGGCGGCATCCACTTCAGCCTTAACAGATACATCAGCGGTTGCAATAAAAACTTTAATTCTATAAGTTCGGGTCAATTCTGCCTGTAAAGACTCCAAGTCGCTGTTCGTTCTTGCCATTAAACCAAGCTGTACGCCTTCTGTGGCCAAAGCAATCGCAGTCGCCTTTCCGATTCCTTTCCCCGCTCCGGTAATAATTGCTGTCTTATTGTGCAATTCCATGAACATCTCTCCCATTCAATCGTTTAATTGATCCAATCTGGACAAACTGAAGAAAGATGATTTTCAGCATCTCTCAGCTCCTGCTCATTAACAATCATAATTCCCATTTTTGGTGTTGAGCATGTGCTTCAAAATCATGCAGTGAAAAAGTAAGTAGCTACAGTTATTTTACAATAAGAAAAACCGTCCTTGCGGACGGCCTCTGGCGATTGAGTTCAGTTTGGCGAGTGGGAGTGCAGCAAGGTGGGCTACGATTCACCATATCTAGTTTTTCAGCCGCGCGACATATCCATTGGCATACCTTTTTCTATTTGAATGGCTATAGCCTTCGTTCTGCCGAATCTACCTGTACTTCACACCTCATATTCTGTTAAAAATGACGCACGCAGGAGTATTGGCGGGATGGTTTCGGGATACATGGTTCCGTCATTCCCATCCTCGGTTGTAAAGTTAATATTACTGCTGTAATCTTCTTATTCATAAATTCATTCCGATAGGTTTCTGAAAAGTTGAGTTCCTCTTTGTGTGTTGTAAAAGTACGAGTCTCATAAGGGGATTCATAAGCGATTAGACTTCCTTCATTCAAGATTCGTTTGCTCTCGCTTGGGCCGCTCTAATATTTCTTGATCTACATGAATAAATTACACTTTTAGCCATAAAAATATCCGCTCTCACGCAGACCTCAATAGATATATGTGTTTTAACAAAAACAGCGGATGCAATTTCTCCTTACAAGAAGTTAGTAGTCTAAACGACCATTCATTCCAAATATCCATAGTTTGGGATTAATCAAAGATTTTAAGAATAAGAAGATCCCCAAAGCGTTATAAACCATGGACTTTAATTTGTGGATTTTTCATCCTGACTTTATTTATAATCATCAGATAATGGGTACTTATTTATTCAATTGTCGAATTAGCTGTACAAATCTTCGGTAGAATTACGTACGAAATGGCTGGACTTATTGGCATTGTGTGATGTTTGATTGCATGATGTTTCCTATGCTTAGACTACATCATCTCAAACCACTACGTGCATACCTTTTTTCGCTAATAATCATTTTAGCCCTAATGTGGTACTTCAAAATTCCAAAAGAGTGAATAGTTGATTGGTTTTATCCCTTATTTGACTGTACCCTAATATAGAAAAAGCGGCAGCCGTGGACGAGAAAATAAAATCCTAGACTTTCGTTAATTAATTTAACTAACGATCTGCGTTTAGATGATAGTATTGCAAAATGTGTACTGCGCTACTTCTAGAATAAAGTAGAGGATACCGAAGTAAAACACATACATGAATCAGGACTTTCATATCTCCAATAATCATATTGAAGTACTGACTAACTTTTTTACTTCTGAAGATTTCCCTGTTCCTCAAGGTTTTACTGATAAAGATGTCAACGTAAATGCAAAGCTGTTGTTCTCGGATAGCTTCTTCCTGTATTCGCGGTCAGATACTAAGAAGCTCTTCCACGACTGTATTATGCAAACCGTGGCTCTTGACCAAAAGGTTACAGAAGTCATTCAATCAAAATGTTTCTAAATCTTCAACAATCTATCCTCTCAAAACAATCAATTTGGAAATCATTGGATTACCAAGATTTGTATTTTAATGGAATCAACACCAATTGAGACAGCTATAATCACTGTCCCGACTGATTTCGTTATTTGAAACTAATTTTTACTACCCTTCCCCACTTTTATTGAATATTCAACCTTTTTCATTCCTTGCTCGGCACTCAACAATTTCCGTGTCAGATGAAGAATAAAAATATACAAAATATAGGTAACAATATAGACAAAGAAGGAATACCATAATCTCCAACCTTTATATGTAAACACTTGGAAAAAATCAGCTAACCATTCAAAAAACAATGAAATTAGAGAAAAACCGATTAAAAAGAGGATCCGATTCATTCCTTTCAAATTCCATTTATCATAAAAGTACAAAAAAATGTACGTGTATAAAGGATAATTAAAATAATAAATGAAAATATCCATTATCTCTAATTTAGAACTATCACTTACGTCATACAAATCAAATGGTTTAACAGCTATAAGTGAATCGACTGTCTGCGAAATAAATACAGTAAGTACAAAAAATACAGTTATTGATAGTGAACAAAAGCGTTTTGGAAGCAATATTACTATGGTTAGCAATACAGCAAATGAAAGTAATGTAAACCATTCATTTATGTCGAATCGTTCGGGTGGGTATAGTATCACAGTTTTCACACTTTCTAAGCATTTTTCGGAACAATAAGCTAAAACAAAATGACTCAACCAATACTACATACCACAAGACGATTGAATACCCAAAATTCCATCCGATAAATTTCAAAATGCCTAAATAATGAAATACAACATACAAACCTGTCAAACCAAAAAACCATAGCCCTAAAAAAAGCATTTTGATGAGAAACCGTGTTTTATTGTGAAAAGAAAATAAAAGCCAAATAGTTGCACTAGGCATAACAATTAACTGATTCATCTTATAAAAGAAAAAAGTGGAAAGTGACCTCGAAAACTCGATCAGATTTAAATTATCAAAAATTGCAGATTGTGACTGCTCAATCACAACTACTATGACCATATAATATATGATTTTCTCAATAGGTCGGAAAATTTTACGCATAAATCGCAATGTATACAAAATCCCAATGCATATAAAAAGCAAAACAATATTCAATATCACCACGAACTTAACCTCCACGGATATAAAAAATATATATTGTTTACGATTCCCATGTAAGCGTACCGTATACATTTTTGACAATCATAGATATTACTATTATGAAAAATTGCAGGTGCAGCATTATAGAGAATTACAAAATTTTTACTGAAATCATTTCACTTGCCAATCCCTTAATAGCTGCCAAATCCGTTAACAAACGGACTCCCCACCCAATTCGATTCATCATTTGAATTGTACACCTCATAGCCACGGTTTATTCACTTCTGCCTTTCGTGTCCATGAAAATCAGAGTAATCATTTGTGCTACACCATGTCTAAGGTGAAATATTGACCTAGCACTTGCGCATCCCCTATGCTCCATCGCATTAGTAATCCACATGTTAGATATAACAATGGAGCTTATAGGGTTGGAAGTCACGGTCCCCCCGACATCGTCCCATTGTACTCACTTGAGCAGCTTTCTCTTTTCATTCCAATCGAAAGTAACACGGGGTGTAACAACATAGCATCTTGACCAATCGACTATTCAATTTAGTGGAACTTTGAAATACCACATTAGTACTACGATAATTATTAACGATAAAAAGTAGGCACGTAGTGGTTTAGTATGATGCAGTCTAAGCATAGGAAACATCATGACATCAAACATCACTGAGTGCCAAAAAGTCCAGCCATTATCATATGAGATTCTACCAGAGATCTGTAAAGCTAATTCTACAAGTGAATAAATAAAAACCCATTTGAATAAGTACTTAATCTGCTTTAATTTAGTCGTAGTAGGGTATCTTGAGAGGAACAAAAGAACGCTTAGGGGCATTGTTATTACTGCATATACAATGACCGTTATCTGATGATTATAAAGAAAGTCGGGATGAAAAACCCACAAAGTAAAGTCCTTGGTTAGATATTCATACAGAAGACCACCAGCCAGGATAAAGAGCATAGTTGTGTGATACTTGTGCCAGTTCTTCCAATCTGCCCAACGCCAAACTGAATAAATAGTAAATAGAGTTATTACAACATGCATAGAATTTGACCACCTTCGTATCTTATACAACATATCGCATGTTGTAAGCTTTATTTTACCCACATTTTTTTGATTAATCCAAATTATGGATATGAAATAACAAGTAGTAGAGTACACCCCTTTGCAATTCGAAGAGGTGTATTTTCTATGGCAATCATCGTGCAAACAATTGGGTAAGCTGTCTTTATTGATGATTTTTGGAAATATGGGGAATAGTATCAATAAATTGAATCATTAGTGAGGGAAGTATGGAAGACGTTAAAATATCCGTGAGCCAATTTGCAGTACTCGTAATGATATTTACGATTGGAACTACAATCCTGGTTATTCCATCGGGGCTTGCTGTGGATGCTAAACAGGATGCCTGGCTCGCCGCTATAATCGGAGTTGGCCTTAATTTGTTAGTCGTCTGTTTATACAACAAGGTTGGAGATTATTTTCCGAACATGAGCCTTACTGCATATAATGAAATATTAATTGGGAAATGGCTGGGGAAGCTGCTCTCCCTCGTATTTATTTTCTTTGCATTTGTCGGGGCAACTACGGTCTTGTTTTATATGGGGAATTTTGTGAACACACAAGTTATGCCTGATACACCCATTCAAGCTATCAATCTTATTTTTGGCATCGTCGTTGTTATGGGTGTGCGTCTTGGACTTGAAGCCATAGTCCGCGCGGCAGAGATTTTTTTTCCATGGATCATTCTGCTATTTATTATTTTGGTTATATGTCTCATACCGGAGATTGAATTTGATAAGTTGCAGCCCATGTTCACAGTTGGATATAAACCCCTGATAAAAGCGGCCTTGTCGGTTGCTGGTACTTCTTCACTTCCTTTCATCGTGCTGTTCATGGTATTCCCAGCCCATGTCAATCAAAATCAAAAAACGAAAAAAGCTTTCCTCATTGCTACCTTATTAGGCGGACTTTGTTTCGTAATGATCACCTTTCTATGCATATCCGTATTGGGAACTAACATAACTGCAAGTCATATGTTTCCAAGCTATGTTTTAGCCAAACAAATAAACATTGGTAATTTATTGGAACGTGTTGAAATCCTAATTGCTGGGATTTGGTTTCTAACGGTTTATTTTAAGACAACTTTTTATTTTTATGCTTTTGTTATGGGGCTAGCTCAAATATTGAATGTAAAAGATTATCGACCGCTTGTTTTACCATTAGGAATGATTATGGTTGTTTATTCACTTGTTGTTTATCCCAATGTTGCTTATATGGCAGAGTTTGATTCCAAAACTTATATCCCTTATGTAATAACTATTGGGCTAGTGTATCCACTACTCATACTAGGGGTTGGAGCCATTCGAAAGCCAATGTCAAAGAATAAGAATACTTGAGTAGGAGGGGATATCATTTATCATGGATTTCATCGAGAAAATTTTTCGGAATAATAAGAAGCGCGCAGTTGAAACAAGGCCCGATCAGATTAGTTCGTCGTTCTCAACAGAATCACTTGAGCTGTCGCTTGAACTTAACATGGACAGAGTCAAGAAAACCTTTGGAAATAGTAAAGATATCATAACGCAAACCATCAATCTGAATGAATCGGATTCGACACAAATTGGATTTATTTATATTAATGGACTGATTAATCCAAGTTCTATTCAAGCTCTGCTTACCGAAAATTTAAAAGTTGATTTAAGTGAGTCCCCGATTAATGCTTTAAAAAATGCAATGAGTACACTCGGTCAAGTTCGCGAAATTCCCGATTTCGAATCCTTATACCAAGCTATTTTAGCGGGGTTAACAGTTGTTTTATTGAATGGGTGGGGGCAGGGGTTAGCGGCGAATACACAAGGTGGGGAGCACCGTTCCGTTGAAGAACCGACCACGCAATCTGTTGTAAGAGGACCACGGGAAGGGTTTACAGAGCAAATAAGTACTAACGCCGCACTCGTCAGACGTAAAATAAAAGACCCTGACCTATGGATGGAATCCATGACAATCGGGCGTAAAAGTAAAACAGAAGTAGCCATCATGTATATGAATGGCATTGTGAATGACAAGTTGGTACAGGAAGCAAGAATACGGCTTGGACGTATTGATATCGATGCGATATTTGAAAGTGGTAATGTCGAAGAGCTGATCCAAGACGAAACCTACTCACCGTTCCCTACCCTGTACAATACGGAACGCCCCGATGTTGTCGCCGCAGGCTTAATGGAAGGACGTATTGCTATTCTTGTCGATGGCACTCCCTTTGTGCTTATGGCGCCTGCTTTGTTTACTCAATTTTATCAATCTGCGGAAGATTATTATCAACGAGCAGATTTCGCAACACTTCTTCGATTACTTCGTTATGCATGTTTTTTCATATCTTTGTTGGCTCCATCCCTATATATTGCCATAACCACTTTTCACCAAGAATTGTTGCCCTCCTCTTTATTAATCAGTTTAGCTGCTCAAAGAGAGGGGATTCCTTTCCCAGCATTTATCGAAGCGGTTGTCATGGAAGTAACTTTCGAAATCCTTCGAGAAGCCGGTGTGAGGTTGCCGAAGACTGTCGGACAAGCTGTTTCAATCGTAGGGGCATTAGTAATCGGTCAAGCAGCAGTAGAAGCAGGTTTGGTTTCTCCTGCGATGGTTATTATAGTGGCCATTACTGCCATTTCCAATTTTGTTATTCCATCCTTCAATATGGGGATTACGATTCGGATTTTGAGATTTCTATTGATGCTAGTAGCGGCTTCGTTTGGATTATTTGGTGTAACTGTAGGGCTAATCGCTATCGTTATTCATTTGAGTAGTTTAAGGTCATTCKGTATTCCGTACATGTCTCCTATGGCACCTTTTATCTTAGCGGATCAGAAAGATACTATTTTTCGTTTCCCGCAATGGGCATTGTCTACTAGGCCTAGGCTCATTAGTCAAAAAAACAACATTCGAGAAAACAATGCCTCTTCGAATAAGCCTGAAAACAGGCCATAGATAAAGGAGTCATCGGTAATGCGAAGATATGTTATGGTATTTGTTGCCTTATTCGTCACAATTGGGTTACTCACGGGATGTTGGAGTCGGCGCGAGCTTAATGACCTCGCGATTTCGGTTGGTATGGGTTTCGATAAAAAAGATGATCAAGTGCAGGTGACGATTCAAGTTGTTAACCCCAGTGAAGTGGCTTCAAAAAAGGGCGGGAGTGGAACAACGACACCTGTAAGTACCTTTAAAGCTACATCCAAAACGATATTTGAATCTTTAAGAAAAATTACCACACAAAGTCCAAGAAAGGTGTACTCTTCCCATCTTAGGATGCTTGTGATTAGTGAAGAATTGGCTAGAGAAGGGATTACGCCGGTTCTGGATGGGATTTCAAGAAATCATGAAATGCGTTCTGATTTCTATATCGTCATAGCCAGAGGAACAACCGCTGAGAATGTATTAAATGTACTTACGCCCATCGAGAAAATCCCCTCAAATAAATTATTTTCCACGTTGGAGATGTCAGAAAAGGTTTGGGCGCCTACTGTAAAAGTAAAATTAGACAAATTAATTTCCGATCTGCAAACAGAGGGAAAAGATCCTGTACTAACTGGTATCCTAATTAAGGGGGATCCGAGTAAAGGTAGTGAAAAGAGTAATGTATACCGAACAGATCCTCCTACATCTTTGGTATATGCGGGTTTAGCGCTTTTTGAAAATGACAAACTTGTCGGTTGGCTTAATGATAAAGAAAGCAAAGGCTACAACTATTTAATAAACAACGTTGAAAGTACGATCGGACATATCGATTGTCCAAAAGGGGGTATTTTAGCATTAGATGTAGTACGCACTAAAACAAAAATGAAAGGCAAAGTAGAAAATGGCAAACCGCAAATCATGGTTGATGTTTTTCTCGAGGAGAATGTGGGTGAAGTCCAATGCAAGATCGATCTGCTTAATCCGGAAACTATCCAGAATCTGGAGGTATTGGCGCAAGAAGACGTGAAAAATATTCTGGAGGCCACCATTCAAAAAGCAAAAAAATATAATGTTGATATTTTCGGCTTTGGTGAAGCGATAAATCGAGCAGACCCTAAATATTGGAATAAAAATAAAGAAAGTTGGAAAGAACAATTTTCCGATTTACCTGTACTTGTGAAGACAGAAGTGAAAATTCGTCGTCTGGGCACTGTAAGTGATTCTCTGGTACAAAAAACAAAGGAATGATCAAAAATGTGGACGATTACAGCGATACTTTTGGCCTCTGCAACTATCGCGATGTTGGAACTTCCATCGCTTATGAAAAAAAAGCTGTATAAAGAATTCGTTATCGTTTGTTGTTTAGTATTGCTAGGTACAATACTAAGCATTGCTCAAAGTATGCATATGGAATTGCCTAATCCCTTAGATCTCATCACCTTTGTTTTTCAACCGTGTAGCGATTTCATTCTAGGGTTTTTACAGTGAAATTGCGTACATACGAGAGGAGGCATAACAAAGAAATGGGAAAAAGTATCATTGGCATCCGACAATTTACCATTCTTGTCATACTATTCACAGTTGGAAGCTCCATATTAATAAGCCCTTCTGGTCTAGCAGCGGAAGCGAAGCAAAACGCATGGATAGCCGCCATTCTGTCCGTGTGTATTGGTTTGCTGACCGTCTTTCTTTATCAAGCATTGGTAAGACAATTTCCGAACCAAACATTGGTACAGATGTGTGAGACTTTATTTGGCATTTGGATAGGTAAAATAGTTTCTTTGCTTTATTTCTGTTTCTTCTTCCTTCTTGCAGCGCTTGTATTGCGGAACATCGGCGACTTTGTGGTAACTCAGGTTCTCCCCGATACACCGCTTCAATTTATACTTATGATTTTTCTCGCAGTTGTTATAATGGCAAGTTGGCAGGGTATAGAAACTATTGCACGTACCGGGGAAATTTTTTTTCCATGGGTTATGATATTCTTTTTTGCTATGGTTTTATTTCTGGCACCGCAATTCCAGCTTGTTCAGCTTAAACCTTATCTCGGCGAAGGTATTATTCCTGTCATCAGAGCGAGCTTACCTTTTACAGGAACCCCTTTTATGGAACTTATCGTGTTATTGATGGTTATTCCTTTCGTGAATGGTGTGAAAAAAGCAAATAAAGCGTTTTTCGTGGGGACGCTGATCGCGGGAATATTATTGATTGTGATAACTTTGATCTCGATTCTTGTTCTTGGTGCAGGTATTACCGCAAGGAATTTGTATCCAAGCTATAGTTTAGCGAAAATGATTAGCGTTGGACAATTTCTAGAAAGATTAGAAGTCATAATGGCGGGGATCTGGTTTATTACGATCTTTTTTAAACTAACGATTTGTTTCTATGCTTCAGTCCTTAGTTTCGCTCAGGTTATCAAAATGGAAGAAATCCGCCCCTTGTTTTTCCCTTTTGGGATGATTTTGATTGTGTTATCTATCATTGCATATCCAAACGAAAGCTATTTCCTTCACTTCGTATCAAAAATATGGTTTCCCTATGCCTTCACATTTGGAGTACTACTTCCTTTATGCATGATTGGTGTGGCTCTCATTCGAAAGAGAGTATAAAGTAACCAATCACGATTAATTACTTCATGATAACCATCCATTTACACTGAGTAACAGCTCACACCATTCGTTACCATGAAAAGAAAGGCTTGTTAACAGTCGGCATGTCCAGAGAGAGGACGATAAACTAACGCAACCATTCGGACGAGGCTATCGAACGTCTGAGACTCATCTCCCAATTTCGTAAAACTTACACTATGGCATCCCTCCTGACGAAGTGATGTCCCCACATTCGCTTGGGGCTATTCCTCCAGATCCATTACAGAGGTTTCTTCGGTCGTGCACCTACCCTCACAAGCATAAATTCATTTCGGCATATGCCTTATTGCAACCGTTTTGGGTAACAGCCCTTCTTGCAACGTCCCTTGCTTTCCAAGTCCCTTACAACCTACTATATCGTGCTCACCGCCGAATTCGATYACAAGTCGGTGCAGAGCTCCGGCGATTTGCAACTATATCTCTACGCACTGTGCAACGTTGCCGAGGAATCGATCGGCTCCCTCCAAGATGGGGAGGCCATGAAAGGGTCAGCCGTACAAATCAACGATTATCAAGCGGTCATTCTGCTGAGCTTCGCCTGTGGCCGTCCTGCCGATAACGCCGGACTGGCGCTGTCCTTTGCGGAACGATTGCGGGCCAAAACCGAGCAGTTGTTCAAAAAGACGATCAGCATCGGGGTAGGCTCCCCTTATCCCGATTTTCGGGATATTCGAACGTCATATCTGGAATCGTCGGCGTTTATTGCATATAAAATTTTGACCGGCCCGAATGCGATTATCACCTCGGAGCAGGCTGGTTCCTGGGATAGCCGTAAAATGATGGATGTGTTCGAGGCCGTGGACGCGGTGCTCGAGGCCATTAAGCAGGCGGATGCCGATCGGACGAACCGGCAGCTGGACGGCTTGTTCGACAACGCGGCAGTCTCAATTTAACCAAGGATATGATGGTGCAGCTCTGCCTTCAGGTGCTGCTCAAGGCGCTTCGGATCGCGGCGGATTCGAGTCTGGACGAGAGGTTTCGAGAGGATAAGGAAACCGTACTTGACCGATTTAAGCATTGCGAAACGATACAGGAGATGCGTTCGGTGCTCGGCGGGCAATTGTGCGGGCTGATTATGGCCATGATCGAGAAGCGGAGCGCCCGCAAGAAGACGAATGATCTCATTGAAGCCATCCAAGCCTATTTGACGGTTCATTATGTAAATAGCGACATATCAGTGAATTACATGGCTGATCTGTTCGGCATCTCCCCCAATTACTTAAGCAAGCTGTTTAAAGAGCACACGACGATGAATTTCATCGACTACCTAATCGAAGTGCGCATGAAGGCCGCTAGCGGACTGCTGCTCGAAACCGCTCTCAAGTTGAACGGGATTGCGCTTCAAACCGGGTATGCCAACTTTTCAAGCTTCCTGCGCAACTTTAAGAAATATTACGGCATGACGCCCACGGAATACCGGCAGGTGCATGCAGATTCGGTAGCCAAATGAATGATATGAGCAATCCTGCTTGTTCGCTTAATGACAGAAGGAGCAGTTGCCATCCCATCTGCATGATGTTGGGTGACAAATTGGTTTTGGCATGCCAAAGGTGCTATCCAATAAGTCCCTAAAATAAAAAAGTTGGGCGGAAAAAACGACATGTTTTCCGTCCAACTTTTTTTGGCACTGTTTTGTAGGAAAGCAGCGAGGCGAATGCCTGCTACTTTCAGGAGATTGTGGGCCATAGCCACAATCCCAAACTCCGTGAACCTTTTCCAACCMCATCAAGGAAAACCGGCGGAACGACCGATTGCCCTTGATGCGACCAAATACGCTCTCTACCTCGACTTTACGCTGAGCATAGATTGCGGATTTCTTGTCATCACCAAGAGCGCTTTTCGCTTTTGTTTTCAACTCTTCCCATACCGTGTTCCAGTGAACCTGGCGGTTGCCTTTTCCCTTTGTGCACGCCGCTCTCATCGGACAATCACTGCATTCTTCACACTCATAAGTCTTAAAGCTCTGCTCCAAGCCAGAGCGCTTCTTTTTCGTCAGGTACTTTTTGAAGAGAACGTATCTCCCATTGGGGCCGTTACCGCCTCTGCTCATGATAATCAGGTTATGTTTTTCTAGTCACTGGCCAGCCATCTGCTTACGGTATTCTTTAGGGGAGACTCCCGCTATTCTGTTGAACAGATGGGTGAAATAATTGGAGTCGTTGAAGCCGGTGGCCTCAGAAATTTCGAATATTTTCATATCTGTGCTTTTCAGTAGAAGCTTCGCTTTCTGTACGCGGAGGTTCTGGATATAGCCGGTTACACCTTCCCCGGTTTCCTTCTTAAATAGATTGCTGAAGTAGCTGGGGTTGAGATGGACATGGGCCGCCACCTCGGCCAAGCCGCATACGCCCATGTATGATTCTTCAATAAACCGGATGGCCTGCTTGACCGGATTATCATTCTTGCTGGCAAGCCAGTTATTGTGGGATTGCAGGAATTCCTGGATGTATCCCTGCAACCATGCGGCAATATTCTCCGGCGTCGCACATTTGTAGATAGAATCCCACTCTATGGGGCGCAAGGCCATTTGCCATTCGGGAAACTGGACCTGCACCAACCGGAGAATGGCCGCAACCAGCAGCAGCGCTTCGATCTTGGCGTTTTGCGGGGGCAAATGGCTGATACGGACGGCTTGCTCCTGCAGCTCACGGCTCAACCGGTTGTTATCCTCCGACATAAGCCAGGTTACAATTTCCTTCTCCTTCTCGTAAAGCGCCGTCTGGTTGAGCAGTGATTCGTTGGCAGAACCGTGTTCCCTTTCCCCTCCCCGGCAATACCGTCTATAGCCCTGGTGCAATTCTTCCGTGCTGGCGCATAGTCCTTGTCCACTGCATTCAAGAGGCAGCCTTAGATATTGATGAATTGAATCGGTGAGTATTTGCAGCCATGAGGGGGTTGTATCTGGCCGAGTAGTACTCCGGTCCACCAATAAAGCCCACTCCGATGCGTTCAAAGGAAACAGGCGAAAGCCGTCGGGAAACCGTTTATTCAAGTGCTCCCCGGCAATATTGGCGAAAGCGAACTGCAAAAGCGGCACATCCCGGTCGGTATAATGCTTTTCCGGGGGGAAATAGGTAGGAATACGGAGAAAATGCAGCTCGCATTGCTTCAGCAGAGCCTCCACCTCTTCGCCGTTGCAGGGCATGCCCATAATAGCCGAGCGCAGCACGCTGTCTTCATGCTGGCGCTTCCAGCCCTCCACCAAAAGCTGGGACTGGCTTTCTTCAATGAGCTGCACATAAATCCGGTCGAGTATGCTTAATATATCCGTTTCTACACAAGGCTTCGTGATAAAATCCATCACTCCGAACTTGACGGCGGACTGGGCATACGAAAAATCCTTAAATCCGGTTACAATCACAATCTTCGTCAGCCAACCGCGGCTTTTGATTTCTTCTGCCAGCCGCAGACCATCTATATGGGGCATCCGGATATCGGTCAGCAAGAGATCTGGGACACATTTCTCCATCATGAACAAGGCGTCTCGGCCATTGGCCGCTTCCCCCATCACCACCCACTCGGTGGACCGCTTCCCCACCAGCCTCCGCAGCCCCTTGCGGAAGTTGGGCTGATCCTCTGCAATAAACAGCTTGCCCTTCATCCTTTCCCCTCCTCATGACTCCCCAGTGTCCCGGATTTAATAGGGAGCGCCATGTGAACAACCGTTCCTTTCCCTTTACTGCTGCTAATCTCCACGCCATATGCGGGTCCGTATACCAGTTGAATGCGCCGCAGCACACTTTTGTAGCCGATTCCCGTCTTATTGCCGTCCGGAAGATCAGCCTCCGCCTCTGTCAAGGTTCTCAGGGTTTCTTTATCCATGCCGCATCCGTTGTCAGCCACCTCGATATGGAGCGCCTCATTTAACAGGAACGCTTTAATCCGCAGCACCCGGTCTTCCTCCATATCACGGAAAGCGTGCACAAAAACATTTTCCACCACTGGCAGCAAGAGGGAACGCATCATCCGCAGATTCAGCAGGGACTCCTCAGCTTGAATAATGGTTTCAATCTCGCCGGTGAACAGCTCTGTCTGGATCTTGATGTAATTGCGGATTTGATGCAGCTCTTCGCCAAGCGTCGTATCCGTCTGGACAGATTTAAGGGAATACTTCAACATCTCCGAGATTGCGTTGATCAGAAGCGCCGCCTCCTCCTGGTCGTCGCTGTACAGCTTCCAATACAGCTCATTGAACAGGTTGTGCAGATAATGGGGGTTCAGCTGTGCCTGGATCGCCTTCAGTTCCGATTCCCTCTGGCTGATCTGGGCCAAATATACCTTATTAATCAGCTCGCTCACTTGCTCTGCCATGCTGTTAAAGCTGTCTCCGATGTAGCCCAGCTCATCGCCGGAATCCACTCTGACACGGACCGTGAAATCGCCGGAACGCAGCATACGCAGTCCCTGCATCAGATGGGCCAGAGGAGTCAGGAGCGTCCGGGTGGAAATCATAATAAGCAGTGCACTGAGCAGGATCACGCCGATTCCGGCAAATGCCAATACCCGGATGATGTCTTTATTTTTCCTCTGTATCTCTTGCAAGGAAGCCCCTCCGTATAGGATAAAGCCTGCTGGAATCAGCTCGTGGCGGACAAACAAATAGGTGATGCCATTCATTTTGACGTAACGGGGATAATTGGCCTCTGTCAGTTGCAAGAGTTGATCCATCTCGCTCTGGTCGGCATTGGAGTAGAGCATACCGCCCATAGGCTCTAGCAGCAGCACCTTGCCGCTGCCGTTCTCCGTAAGATCCCGAAGCACCTTGGATATCAGGCTTTCCTCTATCACCATCACCATGGTGCCGTACGGGATCAGCTTCTCATTGAGCATCCGTCTGGCTGCAACCAGAACCGTTCTGCGACCGTCCGGATCAATGGTGCTGTTCGCCTCGGCACGGCCCCAGACCATATTCCCCCGATGGGGCTTAAGTTTTTCCATTATCCTGGTCAAGTCATCCGTTCTCGGTTCTCCCGACACACCAGTTTTGGAGAGAACCGTCATTTCGCCGTTCTCATTGTACAGGAAAACGGAACGGATAGACGGCGCATCCACCAGCAGCATATTCAACTGCTCTTCTACATACTTGCGGTTCTTGAATTGGGTGTAAGAATCGCTCACGGGAACGATGTTCTCCCTGAGGAACATTTCAATGTTCGGATTGAGGATAATGGATTGGGATACCCGGTTGATTTCCTGGAAGGACATCTCCAGCCGGGCCAAAGCCTGTTCGTTGGCGATGGAGAACTGCCTGCTAATTTCCCCCTCCATTAACTGGATATTTGAGCGGTAAACCATCCAGCCCGCCAAGGCAAAGGAAAGTGTTACCATACATGAGAGCAGCACGATCAGTTTGATCTTGAAGCTGCCCTTTATTTTTCCGGCTATATACCCCGGCCAGCTTGTGGGATTCAATCAGCTCCCCCCTTAATTTCATATTATATGATAAAACGCTTTCCATCCAAGCAAACAAGGTTCATTTTACCTGTCTACGTAGGAAGAAAGCGCGTCACGTTCCGGTCCGGTTTACCCGTATTATTTTAAAGCTTCATACAAGGCAATAAGAGCAAGGGACTGTCCGTATGCCATCGGCATGATGGCAATATTTTTATAGTGGTCTTTATCCATTCCCATACCGGTTCCGGCCGACACATTCAGCACGGTTCCATCCCCGCCGATATTTTGACAAACCGCCTGGATAGCCTTGTCTGCAACAGCCTGATAGGAGGAGTCCAGGATACCGGCTTTTTTGCCTTTAAGGATACCCGCAGCAATTGCGGCCGATCCGGATACCTCTTCATAGCTGGTTGGGTCTTGCAGGACTGTGTGCCAGAGACCGGAAGCGGCCTGGAGCGGAACCAGCGCATTGACCTGAGCCTTATACGTATCAACCAAAAATTGACGAACGCCCGGGTTCATCGTATCTTGGCAAGTTTCCAAGTAATCGATGAGGCCGTAGGTGAACCAGGAATTTCCGCGGCACCAGAAGATGCTGCCGAAATTATCATTGCGTTCGAAACTCCAGCCGTGGAAGAACAGTCCGGTATGTTTGTCGAACAAGTACTTGATATGGAGCAGGATCTGGTGTACGGCTTCTTGCTCCCACTCCGGCCGGTTGAACTTGCGCCCGGCTTGGTTCAAAAACAGAACCGCCATAAAGAGCGTATCGATCCATAATTGCCCATTGTGTAAATGGACTCCATCCCGGTTGCCAATGGCAGTGACTGTATGCTGGAAGCCGCCTTCTTTGGTTTTGGGCAGCTCGTGAATGAGCCAATCCGCGTGAGCTTGGCATAGCTGTTCCAGCTGGTTAGAAGGCTCGAGCTGATCCATGAGCAGAACCAGAGCCAGATAAGGGGCGGTCGTATTAATATTTTTTGATGGCAGACCCACCTCCAAATTGCGGGAATACCAGTTCTGAAAAAACGCCATATAGCGGTGATCGCTATAATATTTCTGCAGTTTATACAGACCATAGAGACCGACGCCCTGGGGCCAGTCCCATTCTTCAATTCCGAAATCCCGTTGGACAATCCCTTTTCTTGTATCGGCCTGGACCACGGTTTTATCCTTTTCATAGTCACTGCCGCCCAGATTCATAAGCTTGTCTACGACCAGTCCGACTTTTTGGAGCAGCATTTCGTTTGTCATGATTCTTATACTCCTTCTCATATAAAATGTTTCGAAAGCAAACTTGGCCCGACCTTTGCCGAACCAAGTCTGCATTCATTCTATTCCAACCCCATCAGCCCTTACTTCTTATGCTGGGAGCGAACCAACTCCAGGATATCCTTACCCAGGAAGGCTCTATCTTTATTTTCTTTGTACCAGGTATTCATGAATTCCTCGATCTGTTTGCCGCCGCCTCTCTCCCACGCCGCTTTGGCATCCGCTACGGCCTGCTCAGGCGTATATTTGGCCCCGCCGATAATGCCTTTGGCAAAGATGTCCTTCATTTCCTTGTCGACATTAGTATTGATCACGACCAACTCACTCGGCAGAGTAGGCATATGCTCATAGTGACTCAGCGCGGGATACTTGGCCTCAGGATTAAGCAAGAACTCGTCGGCTTTCTTCAGCATGTCCAGACCGGCCTTCTGGTCAGGGTCACTGACGTCGAACGCCGTGGTGGAATTCAGAAGCGGGTTCTCGGGGATGGAGTAAAACATGGAGTAGTCCATGGCCCAATCCAGTTCCTTGGCGTTTTTGACAGGATCGATGACCTTAGGAAAACCGTCCGCCCCTTTTTTCCAATGCTCTCCTTCAATTCCTTTTTTCAGAATGAGTCCGGTCTCCGGCTTGATGATGAAGTTAATATATTCCATAGCAGCCTTGGGATTTTTGGCAGCGGCATTGATCACTGTGGTCATTTGAACCGGATTGACCACATGATGAACGAATTGTCCCATGGGGGACTTTGGCTGCGCCATCGGCGCAATTACCGCCTCCGGAACGACCTTGCGAAGCGTTTTGATGTCCGTTACCGTATTCTCAAACCAGTTGGTGATAGCTGGAGGAAGATATACGCCTATTTTTCCGTTCAGGAAATCCTGCTTGGCTTTGGCTCCGTTTTTGTCCGCGAGGTAATCCTTGTCGATAAGCCCTTCCTCAAACAATCGTTTCTTGAATTTGAGAGATTCCAGCGTATTGTCCCAAGTCCGGATAATTTTGTCGTCACTGGAGATTTTCCAGCCGTACGAGCCGAACATGGAGTCCACCATGCCGTCCGAGGTGTAGCTCATATTGGTTCCATAGGTATCCTTCTTCCCGTTGCCGTCAGGATCCTGCTCAACGAATGCTTTCAGAACGACAAGCAATTCTTCGGTCGTCTTCGGAACCTCCAGGTTCAATTTTTTCAGCCAATCCATCCGGATAAAGGCTACACTCTGCAGGTGGGGCTCATTAATTTTGCCGATTTCGTATAGCTTGCCGTCCGGCTTCGTGCCTATCTTGCGAAGCTGAGGGTACTTATCCAGCATCTTCTGGTATTCAGGCGCATATTTCAAGTAATCGTCCAGAGGCATCAACTGCTTCTGCTGGTATAGAGAATTCCGGAAGCCCGTGTCGAAATCATTGACGATATCCGGCGCACTGCCCGATGCGAACAACACATTCAGCTTCTTGACTGCCTCCGCACGGGAAATCGGCACATACTGAGCTGTTACGGGAGAATGCTCATTAATCCACTTGGTCCAACGGTTCTCCTCAACTGTTCCTTCCGCTGCGGGAATATTGCCCCTGTCATAGTTGGAAACGGTAATTGTGGCTTTTACTTCGGCTTGCCCCTTAGTCTCCCCTTCCTTCTGACTGCAACCTGTTGCCCCTGCCGCCATAACCGCCGACAGTCCCAGCGCCAGCGTGATCTTCATTTTTGGTACTGATGTTTGTCCAAACATATGGTATCCCCCTCAATCTATGATTAATTTCATTGTTGCCGCTAACCCTTGATAGAACCAAGCATAATGCCTTTGACAAAATACTTCTGCAAGAAAGGATATACCGCCAGCATGGGCACGACCATGACCATAACCCCAACCGCTTTCAGCTTTTCGGATACCATTTCCTGCTGCTGCATCATATCCATGGCGGACACATTGAAGTTTCCCTGAATTTGCAGCATCCCCTGAACGATAACAGTAAGATTCTGCAGATTCGTCTTACTAATGTAAAGAATAACGCTCATGAACATGTTCCAGTAGCCCACCCCGTAGAATAACGTCAGCGTAGCCAGCATGGGAAGAGCCAAGGGCAGTATGATGCGCATGAGCAGCTGGACCTCGCCGCAACCGTCAATCTGGGCGGAATCCACCACTTCTCCCGGGGTGCTCTCAAAATAGCTTTTCATAATCAGCATATTATAGGTGCTGATCAGCCCGCCAAGCCACAGGGACCAGTAAGTATTGGTCAAATGCAGGCTATTCATGACCAGATAAGTAGGGATCATGCCTCCGCTGAAGAGCATGGTGAACAATGCAGCCGTTGTGATCGGCTTGCGGGCGTAGAGGTAACGGCGGGATAAGGGATAGGCCGTCAACACTGTGGCCAGCATGCTCAAGGCCGTTCCGCATAAGGTAATGATCACGCTGTTGCCAAAGGCGCGCAGGGCCGGCGTATTCTCAAAAAAGTATCTGTACACGGTGAAATCAAGCCCTACTGGCCAGAACCAGACTTGACCCAGATCAACCGCATGCCCCGAGCTTACGGACAGCGCAATCAAATGCAGGAAAGGCAGGATGCAGGTGAGCGAAATGATGATCAGTACAGCGTGAATAACGATTACAAAAATTTTACCGCCTGTTGATTCCCTCAAGAGGAATTCCCACCTTTCTTCAGAATAATCCCTGATCGAATTTACGGGCCAATGCATTAGCCGACAGCACAAGCACCAGACCGACAAAGGATTCAAACAAGCCCATGGCTGTGGTCAGGCCAAACTGCGCCTGCTGCAGCCCCACTTTGTATACGTAGGTGCTGATGACCTCCGCTTTCTGCAGGACAGTGGGGTTCTGCAGATTGTAAACCTGGTCAAACCCTACTTCCATCAGACGGCCCATTCCTAGAATCAGCAGCAGGATAATCGTAGAACGGATGCCCGGCAGAGTGATATGCCAAATCTGCCTAAACTTGCCTGCACCGTCCATCCCAGCGGATTCGTACAGGCTGGGGTCAATGCCGGAGAGAGCGGCGAGATAGATAATAGCGCCGAAGCCCATCTCTTTCCACATACCTGAGCCAATAAAGATGGCGACCCATGAGTTTGCGCGGTACAGGAAAGGCACCGGCTCCATCCCCCATTGGCCCAGCAGCTTGTTGATGGTGCCGCCGTCGATGGAGAACAGGGTCAGGATAATGCCTGCAACGATGACCCAGGACAAAAAATGAGGCAAATATATAATGGTTTGAATCCAGCGCTTCAACCAGCTCTTCCCGACCTCATTCAAGGCAATGGCGATAATAATCGGCGCAGGGAACCCGAAGATCAGGCTCAGAACGCTAAGGGTAAGGGTATTCCAAATAATTTGCAGCGTGACGTGGGACTGGAATAGAAGCTCGAAGTATTTCCACCCCACCCACGGACTTGACCATATGCCATCGTGAAAATTGTAGTTCTTGAAAGCGATCACAAGACCGCCCATAGGCAAGTAGCGGAATATCAGATAATACAGCACTCCCGGTATAAGCATAACAAATAGCGGAATATTCTGCCGAAACCGCTTTGTCTGGTAAAAGGCCTCTTTGGCTGCCGGTGCTCTATCCGTTGCTACGGCGGCTGGCGTTGTTCTCATGGCTCCCCTTCTTTCAGTTGAAAGTATTTGTTGGATGTGATGCTTATAATGTACCGCAGTTCGTCAATTCCTGGCCTTAAGAATCTTTAGGTGTTTCTGTGCGATTTTTGTTTCTCCTTCAAAACATCAGAAGTCTCCCGGAAATGGCAACCAGCCGGCCGCCCGCGCAGAGACAAAAACCAAGGAGCCTGGCGGGTGTTCCCGCTTGGCTCCTTGGTTTTGTCCTGTGATCCACTCAATCACTTTAATTGCTGCGCCACGCTATAAAGCGCATGATCATGGCGGATACTTCCGCCCGGGAGACAACACTGGCAGGCTCCAGAAGGTTCCCCGGTTTACCGTTAAGAATACCTGCCGATACAGCCCAATCGATAGCATCATTGGCCCAGGCGGACACTTCACCGCTGTCCGCAAAGTTCTTGCCATTGCTGCTTGCAGCTGGCTGTCCTGCGTAACGGTGCAGGACAGTAATCAGTTGTTCCCGGGTCATGGAAGCTTCGGGCACACTGCCATCGCTGATCCCGGAAGCGGTAGCCCAGTCTTTCGCCTTGCTGTACCAATATTCCCCGCCTTCGGTCTCAACGCCATGCACACGGGCCAACACGGTAAATAACATGGCCCGGCTCATGGATACATCGGGAGCGAAGATCCCTTTCTCCGTTCCAAGCAGCCATTCGCGGCTTGCTATGAAGGCAATCGCCTCCGCAGCCCAATGGCTGCCAGGCACATCCCGGAGAACAACCTTATTGTCAATCAGCTGCACCGTCATACTGCTCTTGGCAGTGAAGCTTAATCCGGCTTCAGTAATAACCGTGTTTATCACTTCCCTGGTTCCATTAATCCGAACCGTATAGGCTACCGTGGAGGCGGAAGCATTCTTGAACGGAACTGTGACCCGTGCTTGCTGTACGCCATCAGGCAGTCGAACTGTAGCTGTTACTTCTCCCAGCGGACTTGTGACGGTCTCAACCCTGACTCCTTGCGTATCCGTTGAGACCGTGCGGCTGCTTCCATCGGACTTGCTCACCGTCTCACGCTTGCTTCCATTCTTCTTAATGATAATCTCGGTAACTGTACCATTGCTTTCTTTGGTTATTACTTTGCGATCGCCGTTCGGCCAGACAGTCGTCTCTGTCATCGTACCGGTAGTTGGATCCTTGACACTGGTGGTCGTGCTGCCATCCCCATTCTTGACCTCAGTAGACGGCGTTGTGGGGACAACGGGATTACTTCCGCCCGTTTGGAGGCCTCCGCCACTTTCACCGCTGTCGTTATCATATACACCCACTGTTACAACACAAGAAGCTGTGGAGCCGCCGTCCTCAGTGGTAACCGTAATAACGGCTTTACCAGAGGCATGAACCGTCACAAGCCCCTGTCCATCCACGGTGGCCACAGCCGGATTGGAACTGCTCCAGGTCACGGTCTTGTTGGCTGCGTCAGCGGGTTCCACCTTTGCGGTAAGCTGGACAGTCGAATCCCCTTGGTTGGTATACAGTTGGGCGGCGGTCTGATTCAGGCTCACTCCGGTGACATGTACCGGCTTTGTATAGACTGCAATGATCAACTCCACATGGGGACTAGCTTTATGTGTAGCCGTCTCGGCGTACCTAACCCAGTAAGTTCCGGGTGAAAGGTTTGAAAGGGTATCCCCTTCGATCTGCAACCAGGTGCTTCCATTATCGGTGGACCATTCCATGAATGGATTGACACCGGCGATACGTCCATCTTTTGCCCCAACCGCTGTTTCATTAGTGATCTTGAGCCCCTCGGGAGCTGCTTTCGGTACTCCGGTTACCATCGCTTTGAAATCGTCAAAGTCGATGGAGGCGTTGGCGTAGCCATCGATACCGAACCTTTGAACGGTCAGCTTGTTTCCGCCTGTGTGGCGGAAGTTGAAGTCGGTGGCCACCTCAACGTCGTCGATATAGACTGTATAAGTCTTGGCCTCCCAATTTGCCACCATTTTGACTTGGTACCAGGTATTCAGCTGATAGTCTTTGACTTTAACCTTCGTCGACGGTCCATTCTGCACGACAATTTTACCCGTATCAAAAGCCGTGACCATGGAATAATTGCCTGTGCCGCTGTCGTTTCGCATCATGGCGCCATTGGCGTACTGGAAGCTGGTGTTTAGTCTGGCGCGGTATTCGATGACGATGCGCTGATCCGCCTCGGCCTTTACCTCACCTGCATACGGCAGGATCAGGTTGGCCTTGCCCGAAGCAGCTGTTGTGGTCAGCCGGAGGAATTTATTCCCTGCCTCTTCCTGCAAAGTGGCGGCAGCGCCATTGGTCAAATCCTCGGTTGTAAACCCGTAAGGATACTTGCCGACCGTGTCGCCGGAGAAATCCCGGTAAGCGTTATAGATGACGCCGTCTTGAATGCTGTTCAGAGAACCTAACAAATCATCTTCCGCTTGAGCAAGCTTATCCCGTTCCTCGTCAAACTGTTCTTTGCTTAGATCGGCATTTTCAGCCATCTCTTCCGCTTTGTTCACTTCGGCCATTAAGGCACCATACTTGGATTGGCTATAGTTGCCCAGTCCATCGCCCAAAGGATAGGAGAAGTTGGCCAGCTTGTTGCGGAGTTGATTCACAATCTCATCAAGACCCCATCCCGGAATAACGTTTACGGCAACGGTGGATGGAAAATCACGGCCATTCAGCTTCAGAGTGACAGGCACCTGAACAGTACCAAGGGAGCTGAAGTCAAGTCCCTCCGGCCCCCAGCTGACAACCTCCGCCTTCATCAACTGGCCGTTGTAGACAACATCAACAACGATAGGCAACTTAGGGGCCACTCCGGAAGGGGTCCTCATTACGGAAGGAACCTGAACCGCATCAGAAGCTGCAATAACAGTCAAGCTGCGTGCTGCTATCTTGCCGTTGTATTCAGCTGTAATAAGAGCTGTGCCCGGTTTAACTCCATAGACCGACCGGGTTACGGAATCAATTCCGACCACCCCGGGATCGCTGCTGGTATACTGGGCAGCCGCTGTCACATTCTGAAACTCATGGCTGTTATAGTGAGCCGTTACCTGCAAGGGTCCGCTAGTCTGCCCGCTTGTCAAGATGCTGTGCAAACCGCAGATGGCAACGGACTGCACAGCTTTAGGCTCCGCAGCAACGGTAACCGTGGCTGTGGCCGTTTTACCATTATAGGTGGCGGTGATTGTGGTACTGCCTGCACTTACAGCCTTAACCCTTACCCCTCCGTCAATAACGGCGACCTTCGGATCGGAAGAACTGAAGATTGCTCCTGTATCAACAGCGGTATAAGTAGTGTCTGTTACGGTATACAGGGGCAAGCTGCGGGTTTCACCCAACCCCAACGTGTACCCCGGGGCATCGAATAACATTTCCGATGCATCCAGCTTAACTATATCCATGCTGTCGATTTCGGCAAGGTTGTTCCCCTTAAAGAAGCGGAGGATATTGTCGCCTTCCCTAAGATAGACTTTCGCCATGGAGAGTCCCCAATGATTCAGGCCGGAATAGACGATGTTCAAATTGGCGCCGGTGCTCCCGTTGACTGACAAGATATGGGAGGCATCGGCCGCATTGGGCGAACCGTTGGCATTGCGCACGGACAGCACATAAAATCCCGCTTCCGGCACGTTTACGGTAAACTGGGCATAATCATTAGCGTTCTTAATGTTGGCGATTTTCATCCCGCCGGAAGCGGTGCTTTCCAGCCGGACAGCGGGAGAAGTTTCACCGCCCGGATCCTTCACCAGCAGCGCGTTTTCCGCCTCATAGCGCTTCCGCTCCGGCTCGCCTGAAGGCTTGGCAATCGGTGTGTTCGGATCGGCGGGCTCTCCTAGGTTCGGCGTATTATCTGCGTTCCACGTGAATTTCTGCGTGTGGACTTTACGTGTCCATCCCGATCCGGGCCAGCGGGCGGCATGGTAGATGATCCAGTCCTCCGTCCCGTCAGGAGACGTGACGATGCTGTGGTGGCCCGGACCGTAAACGCCATTGGCGCTGGAGAAGATTGGCGTGTCTTTTTTCACCCAGGAAGCGGGATTCATCAAGTCGTCGCCGATCTTGGCTGTGATCAGCCCGAGGCAATAGCTGTCTGTCCAGCTTCCGTTCGCGGAATAAACCAGATTGATCGTGTCGCCCTTTATCGTAACTTCGGGACCTTCATTGATCCTGGCAGGCGACGATTCCCAATCATATTCAGACGTCGAGAGCAATACCCGTTCCGAGCTTATGGTTCGTGGATCGCTCATCTCCGCCATATATAAATTTTGGAAACTGCCATCCGTTTCTTCCCAGCCCGACCAGATGAAATAGTGTTTCTCATTTACAGTCAGCACCGTGCCGTCGATCGCCCAGCGGTCAGAGGAATCGGTAATCTTCCCCTTGAACTCCCAGGTGCCGGTCAACGGATTTTCACTGGCGTTCTCCAGCACGTACATTCGGTGGTTTGCATTGGTTCCGTTGTCAGCTGCAAAGTAGATATACCATTTGGATTTGCCGTCGCTATCCTTGAGATAGTGCATTTCCGGCGCCCAAACATTGGAACTGTACATGGTGCCCTTGACCGGTGTCCAGGCTAGCCGCCGTTCGCCCGCCTCAAGGCCGGTGATCGTCTTCGATCTGCGGATCACGACGCCGCTGGCGTTTGCAAAGGTGTTGTAGTAATAGCCGTCCGTGTGCTTATAAACCCAGGGATCGGCGCCTGTCTGCATGATGACATTGTAAAAATCCGACACATGTTTCCCCTCCTGTGAGGATGTTGATTCCGGCTTAGCCGGCGTTGGCTCTGCTGCCGATGCCGCTCCGCTCCATTGCGGCAGCATTAGCAGTACTGCGAGACAAAGCAGCAGATGTCTGAATTTTTTTTTGACCATGTGCTGTCCTCCTTGGAATCATTTCACCCTGTTGTCTAAAGCATTCACACTTCTATTGTCTGTTCCGCAGCATGTTCAGCAAGACTCTAATGGCCTCTGCTCTTGTTGCTTGATCGACGGGAGCGAATTCGTTCMCTCCTTTGCCTTCAATAATGCCCCGCTGGCTCAAGGCCGCCACGGCACCCTTCGCCCATTCAGGAATAGCCGTGTCGTCCGCAAACCCTGTGGATTCGGCATCTGCGTCTGACTGACCCAAAGCGCTCGCAATCATCTTGGCCATCTCACTGCGGGTAATCTCGGCATCCGGACGGAATGAACCATCCTCGTATCCGGAAATGATCCCTGCTTGCACCGCTTGCGCCACAGCATTCAGGGCCCAATCCCCGATCTTCTCCTTGTCGGTGAACATAAGCGGCGCGCTGTAGGGGAGATTCTCTTGCGGCTTAAGCGAATGGATAAGCATGGCGGCAAACTCGGCGCGTGTTACGATTCGATCCGGCTTGAACGTGCCGTCCGGATAACCGCTGACAATTCCCAGATCAATCGCTTGTTTGACATCGGCCTCCGCCCAGTGCGCCGTCAGGTCGCTCAAGGTTACCGTCGGTTTCGGAGCGGGCAGACTCACTTCCTGATCGACGCCGAATACCGCAACCTTGGCAGCGTTGTTCAACTTCACAGTAATCGTTGTGGCTCCACTGGCTTGCGCATCTAATTTCATCCAGCTTTTTCTCACTTCATCATAGAAAAATACTGCCGGCTTTTGACCCTTCTCTATTCGGGCAGGATCGAAAGTAAGGGTCAGCGTGATCTCCTTGTCAAATTCCCCTTGGAAATCCTTTTGAATCTCGAAAACAGGACTAGCTGGAGCAGCTTTGCTTGCAGGAAGCTTTTGTGTGTCTGTTATTTTGCTGATGTTAAGTTGAAATTCGCTATGGGAAGCACCTGCAGGGATCTTGATCATAATCTCATCATCGATACCGTATTCGCCATTCTTATCTGCAGGAACCTTAAATTGCCTGCTATCCTTCGAAATAACGCCATTGTTCGTTGGTGTTGAAGGCAAGCTGCCCGTGGAAGAATCCTCATTTGAGCCTTCTCCGGGAGAACCACCGGAATTACTAACCGTCCATTGCGCATACAAGATTAAATTCGCCCCGCCCATCGTGATGAGCTGGCCATCCATATAGCTGGTTCCGCTGCCATCCGCCCGTTCATTCCATCCCGCAAAGTGATACCCCGACTTCTTCAGATTGCCGGTGTTGCCATAGACCGATACCGTGGCGCCCTGCTCATAGCCGCTGTTATCTACCGGAACGAAACCGCTTGCCGCACCGTTGCTGTTATAAGTCACGCTGTAGGACGGCGCTTCGAATATCGCTGTGATCACAACTGCCTCGTCTGGCATGGTGAAGGTATTGTCAGTCACAAGAAGACCGCTGGGACTATTCACCTTCCAGCCCTTGAAGAGCTGTCCAGGACCTGGTGTGGCAGTTAAGGTAATCGCCGTATCCTTGATCGCCAACGACACATTGGCGCCCGCAGTGCCGTTTCCTTCTGTTTTCACCGTAATCCTATGGCTGGTCAATTCGAAGCTATCTACCACATTGACACTTAGCACAGCGGGATTCCCTTCATTAAACAGGATTGAGAAGTCCGCCTTATCGCCGTTCTTTAATCCCAAAGCGGCCATAGTCTCGCGGTTGATGGTCAACCTATCACCGCTAATTGTATAACCATCCGTACCTAATGTGCCATTATATACGGTGCCAGTTACTGTTGCTGCGTAAACCACTCCGGTCACAGACTTGGCTTCATTCCAGATAATGCTGGCGCTTATATCCCCGGGAACATAGAGATCATAGGTGGCCTTTTCGGGACTAACATCCGCATCCTTCTTGGAGACGGTAATGGTGAAGTCCTTAGAGTAGCTCACACCGTTCTCGCTTCCTTCGTCAATCATAGCGGTGACAATGACGGTTCCCGCTCTTGTGGCGGATAGCACATTCCCCTCTAGGACAGCTCTTGTTTGACCCGCATCCTTGATGCTCCAAGTGATGCTTTTGTGTGTGGCCCAATCCGGCGATACGGTTCCGAAGAGAGTCAGCTCCTGGCCGGCCTGCGCAGCCTCCGGAGCAGCAGTAATGTCAGACACCGCGTGGAAGGTGTTATCATACAAGTTGCGCAGCTCGATCTTAAACCGCTGGTGGTCTTTCCCCTCATCATCGGCCAACCGGATAACAGCGTTATTTCCTTTGGACGCTTCATTGACCGTAATCACTTTTCCATTGCTTTTGTTAATTATTTTGTAATAATCGCCCTCTTGCTCCAGGCGCCATTGTTCGGTATCAGAGGGAATGGGGGCTTCCTCAATAGTCTGATTAAGAATAAGCTCTTGGATACCAGAATCAGGCTTGATATCGAGGAAGCGTGCGCCACGCATAATCAAAATCCGGTAATAGCCGGTTCCCAGATCTACGAATCGCATCAATTGACTATTGGAATCGCCATTGGAAAATTGGATGACGGCTGCACCCTGGTTGAACTTCTCACCTGCCACGCTCAGCGCCTTGCCGCTGTGCTTCGGCTGGATCTTCACCATCTTCTCGGGGGTAATCTCCTTGGCCTTCGTGCTCATGAATCCACCGCTGAATTTGTCCAGGATCAGGCTGTCTATATTGAGCTGTCCGGTATCCCCTTCCTCACGGCGAAATTCAATCGTATTCTTCCCGGCCTGCAGACTGACCGTCTCGGTCACATCGGCCCAGGTATCCCAATTCGCTGTCGGCGGCAAGGAAACTTGCTTGACCCGGTTACCGTTCACATATAAGGTCATGGTACGATTCGACGACTGTACACCCGAATAGCGCAAGGTTGACGTATAAGCCGCCGTATAGGGGACATTCACTTCAAAGCGGACAGCATCCCCTTTTTTCTGGAATAAGCCGACATAACCGTTGCCTTCAAACCATAGACGGTCTCTGCCGATCCCCGGCGTGCCTGAGAGGGTTGCCGCTTCCGCCTGATATTCCCAGGGAGTACGTTTATTCAGATGAATATGATCGATATGGATGACGCCTGAGTCTCCGGGTACGCTTCTATAAGCGATACTGTTTTTCCCTTTGTTCAGCGGAACGGTTACAATCTGTTCTTTCCAGATCTTAGCGCCTCCGGAATGTGGAAGTGCGATTTCCTGCACAGGCGCGCCGTTCACTTCCAGCGACAATGTTTTGCCGCCCTGCTCTGTAGCGTACCGCAGCTTGAGATCGTAAGAGGCCGCATACTCGGTATCCACTGTGAATTCCACGGACGAGTTCACTTGAGACAGACCGCTCACATAACCAATTCCCGTATTTCCATCCTGCGCCTGGACGATTACCGCATCCGCCCCACCTGCCGTTTTGGCGGATTCCGCTTCATATGTCCAAGTCGTCGCATCGGTAACGGTGATATAATCCAGATTAACATTCGCCGTATCGCCGCTGTCATACTTATAAGTAATGACATTCCTTCCTTCTTTCAGGAATACATTGTCATATCTGTCAGCCCACTTGTCCCAGTCCTTCAGACCATAGAGATTCAATTGCTTGATCTTGAAGCCATTCACATACATGGACAAGGTTCGATCGTCCACTAGACCAGAGCCATAAGCCAGCTTGACCGAATAGCTGCCCGCGTGAGAAGCGTCTACGGCAAAGCTGATCGCCGAGTTCGGCTCCGTGAACCCTCTAACAAAGCCTGAACCGCTAAATCCGGTATGATCTTGAGCAATTCCCGTGCCGCCGGACAACTCTGCGCCTTCTGCTTCGTATAAGACGCTTTTCTTGGCAATAATGGCGTCCAGTCCCAAAGTACTTTTTCCGGAAAGACGTACGATGTTGCTGCCGGCATTCAGCCTGATGTTATGAACGGTTTTTAAATCGAAGTTCAGCTTGTTCTCCGGTCCGGCATTCGAAGGGAATACAAGCGTGGCAGGAGCCTCCTGGTTCACTCCAAGTGTCATGGTAACTTCTTCTGTTGTATTGTTGTTATAACGGAAATCCAGTGAGTAGACTCCCCCTGCATTCGTGTTGACCGTGAACGCTACATAGTCGTTGACATTGCTGTTACTGTACCGGGCATATCTGCCGGACGAGGCATAGATGCTGTTCATCGTTGCTCTTGTGACCCCTGATAATTCAGCGACTTCCGCTTCATAGACTTCGCTCTTCTCCTCCCCCGAAGGGCGGCTAAGCACGGTGCCGGGGTTGGACGGGATACCCAGATTGATGAAGTCATTATCGTCCCAATTGATCCGCTGGGCTCGAACTTCCCTGTTCTTGCCGCCTTGACTATGGGTCGGTATGCCATGGTAGGTAATCCAGTCCTCTGTGTCATCTTCGGATTTCAGGAATAACGGCGAGCCTGTCGAATAAGATCCGTTTTCATCCGAACGTTTCATGATCGGCTCGGGATGCTTATTCCATGCCGCTTCATTCTCTACGCTTTGGGCAAGATTGGCCCAGGACAGGCCGACAGCATAGTTATCATGCGTGTAGCTGCTTGCTGAATAGGCGAAATAAACTTTACCGTTTCGTTCTACCACGGCTGCGCCTTCATTCACATTATCCACATACTTCTCCCAGTCGTAGGTCGGCCTGGCTAACGTAATCTCTTCGCCTTCCAATGTCCACGGATTTTTCATTTTGACAATTGTTGGACATTCATCAAATCTCTCTTTTCCCGTTTTTGGATCTATGAAATAGAAATATTTGGTGTACGTAAGATATCTCTGCCCCTTGATGGTGACAAAGCCCGTTGGCAGTCCATAGCTTTGCGTATTCAGCAGTCCCTGTTGGGGTGTCAGTCCGTCTCCATTATCATAGGTTCCCTTTAGTTCCCAGGTCCCTTCAAACGGATCCGGCGAGCTGTTCTCCAGAACATAAGCGCTGGGATGACCATAAGCGAATCGCCCCGCTTCATCACTAACCTTCGGACCGGAAGCGAAATAGATGTACCATTTGCCATCGATCCTGTGCGCATCGGGACCCCATATAAATTCCAGGTTTTCAGGTAGCTTCCATACTTCTTTACTCTTCGCGGTGGAAACGCCAAGAATGGTTTCATGCCGTTTCAATACAACGTTGCCATCGCCTGCCGCCGAATAATAGTATCCGTCGTCTTGCCGCTCAATGGTCGGGTCGGCTCCTTTCATCAGCGGGTTAAGATAGTGGGATGATACGTCCGCATAGGCGATATTGGTCAGTATCATTACGAGCAGTAACGCCAGGGATACAGCAAAAAAGCCTATTCTCCTCATTGCAATGATGTCCTCCTTAGGGAATTGTATGTGGAGCTTTGTGGCAGCAAGGAAATGATCGCTCAAAAATAAACCGCTTTCATTTGCCGTGTAAGCCTCGCTCCATGGATGCTTACACTTTACTGCGATCCCTCCACTTCAGGCCTTAAGAATCTTTAGGTCTTTCTGTACGATTTTTGTTAGTTACCTAAATTTCCCTTTCAAATGGTTAGCCTGACACTTTTACGCAAAAAAAGTAGTAGGCGTTCACCCCCATTTGCCCATAATTTCAACACGCCAGTAAATTTATCGAGGATATACACCCCTTGCTCATTCAGCACGTCGATATTCTGAAACGTTAAATCTGAGATATGGGCATCCGGTACACTTCCCAAACCTATGAGAATCGTATGTGCGTCATCTCCCCATAGCACACTATTTTGCACGGTATTATGGGAGGTTGTGCCATAGTGATACATCACAATATCATCATCAGGCGTTCGAATAAATACACCTGTAATGAGACCGTGGCTTGAGCCACTAAAATGGATGCCCTCCGCATTCACTTCATAGGCGATAATATGAATATTTTGGACTCCAAAACTTTCGACTTAATTTTCTTCGCATAATTTTCAGAATGGATGCCTATATAATCGTACATAAAGCCCCCCGATTCACTTTGGTATTTGTATTCTTTAAAAGCCCCAGTCAGTTTTTTATTGTATTAAGATTTCTGCTTGCTGTTTCTCGGAATATCGACTCAAGGGTTGCATTCATAATTGGATCTATTTGAATAAAGTAATCAACTGCCTCTTTCGATATCTTTTCATCATTTTCCCACTCGATGGCTAATTGACTTAATACTGCACAAATCTCATCAACTTTACTTTTATCTAAACCGTCACCTATCCTTAATTTAATTAGCAACTCGTCATTTTGATGTAAAAGCAGATCTCCCAGATATTTTACTAAATCTATTTCCATAGTATCCTCCCTAAAACAAACCTTAGTTCTAATGCTTAAAAGCGCCGGATGATCACTGCAAGTTCAAATAATTATTCGAGAAATATGGATAAATTCATCTTTATTTCCAATAGGATTACCACGCTATTCTGCCGTTAGTTTATTCTCCCCTCCTGCCCGTCTTTCTGCTGGATACGACTAAGGAGGACTTCCTCTTCTCTCTCCAAACATAAAATTAAATAGGCGTTCACCCAATAACAGAGTGAACGCCTATTTAATTTCAAAACATAATTGTTACTACTTCAAAYTGTATTTCGCACTTCAAAACTTTATTGTCTACTTCAAGACTTTATTGTTTACTTCAATACTTTAATGTCTACTTCAAAACTTTAATGTCTACTTCAAAACTTTAATGTCTTCCATCTGTTGTGTTCATGTCGGGTGACAAATTAGTTTTGAAGTGCAGAAAGCCAGCAAACTCAAGGGTTTGCTGGCTTTGTTGATGAAAACAAAATGACAAATAAAGTTTTGAAGTGGATTTTTGGCTAAATTGTCTCATTTACAAATTAGTTTTGAAGTACTTCTGACAAATTAAATATAACCAGTCGACTTGTTGCTAACGTTCCCCGTCGTAGTTTAACAACCTCCGGGTCAACGGCTTATCATCCCAGGTACGACTCCAAAGGGAACCGGCCAAGAAGTATCGCCGTGAATGCTTAATACAAAGAAATAGGCTGCCAGCTGTCATTTATTCCCTTAGAACAAATTTTACCGCATCCGCAACTACATATCCGGTTGTCCCCGTGTTGCCGATAATCACACTACCCGACGTCCCTGCAGAGAAGGGATAACTTCCAATCAAGTTCCACATCCCGCCGCCCGCCTGCTGGTTAACGGTCAAACCAGACGTCGTCCCGTCTGTATATTTGACAGTGACCGGTACATTGCTTGCTCGATTCGTATCGGCATTCCACCACAAATACACGTCATAAGTGCCTGCCGACAATACGTTAGGAGTATACTGGACGCTCAATGTCCCTTTCCCTGTATTGCCGTCATGCAAATAGTCCGCGCCAATCTTTTGGCTGCTGAACAAACTAGCCGTCCATGCCCCCGTCCGACGTTATTCTGTATTTGGGGTCGCACGAGTAGAGACATCTACTTGTGCGACCTCCTATTTACGGAGCTGCATTCACCACAACATCGTCAAAATAAACTTTCGACAGGTGTGTGTATACCCCGATTTTCCCCGCTGAGAACGTGCTGGCTGTTGCTGTAAGAATAAGCTGACCATTTACATATGCCTGCAGCGTATTCCCATTCACCGTGAATCGCAGCGTATGATAGGTTCCTGCGGCAAGAGGCGGGATGGCTGCTGAAATGGCAAGATCGGTTTGAACACCGTTTTGCAGCTTTGTGATGTATACTTTCTTGGTGTAGTTATCATAGGACATACTGTAATAGTTGTTATAGTCAACAAACCTCGCCACCAGTCCTATTCGGCCGCTGGCCGTCTCCATTTTTCCCTTGGCTTCTACGCTGTAGTTGGTCCAAGATGTGGATCCTGCTACGGATTTCACCCCGCCTTTATCCGCATTGTTAGACAGGTAAGCTTTGGACCCATACACGTCGGATACAACGGAGAACGTTCCCCATCCGGAAACCACCGACCAACTGCTGGCGCTGCCGGACTCAAAATTATCTTCCAGCAGTGTGCTTTTCGTCGTGACGATGGCTTCACTGCTTTCATCGGAGATGTTGTTCGCCGCGTCTTTCGCTTTGACGGTGTAGTGATAAGTCGTCGCCACACTCAAGCCTGTGTCTTTGAATGTATACACCGCGCCCGTCACCGTGCCCACAGATTGCCCATCCCGATAAATGGTGTAGCCGGTTACCCCGGTATCATCGGAGGCTTGCGCCCAAGACAGCGCAACTTCCGCAGACGAGAGCGCATCAGCCGTCAAGCCGGTTGGCGCAGTAGGCGCTGTGACGTCGGGATTCGGCAGGGGATTCACAACAATATCGTCAAAATACGCTTTCAACAGGTGCGTATATACGCCGACCTTCCCAGCTGAGAAGGAGCTGTCCGTAGTCATAGCCACCAGCTGCCCATCCACATACGCTTGCAGGATATTGCCTGATACCGTGAATCCAAACGAATGGTACGCTCCAGCGGTAAGCGGCGTTATCGGATTGGAAATCGCTAAGTCGACAGTCGTGCCGTTCACCAGCTTACTGATGTAGACTTTTTGGGTATAGTTCTCATAAGTCATGCTGTAATAGTTGTTATAATCGACGAATCTCCCCACTAGCCCGATTCGGCCGCTCGGCTTATCCATTTTCCCTTTCGCTTCCACACGGTAGTTGGTCCACGAGGAGAGTCCAGCTACGGACCTTGTAGCCCCTTTACCCGCATTATCGGACAAGTAAGCCTTCGTGCCTCCGTCATTCACCACRCCAAAAGTTCCCCATCCAGAAACAACGGACCACATGCTTGCACTCCCCGACTCGAAATTATCCTCGAGCAGTGTGCTCTTCGTCACAGCCACAGCTTCAACACTTACTGCAGAACGATTATTCGCAGGGTCAACGGCCTGAACCGTGTAATGGTAAGTCGTGGCCAGGCTCAAGCCCGTGTCCTTATAGCTCGTGGTTGCGCCATTTAAGGTCGCAATTTCTTGCCCATCCCGATAGACGATGTAGCCAGCCACACTGTCATTATCCGTAGACGGGGTCCAAGACAATGACATTTCATAAGAAGATAGCGCCGTTGCTGTCACATTCGATGGTGCGGAAGGCGCCGTCATATCTCGATACGAGATGATGAAATTATCATAGGAGACTGGGCCCTTAACCCGCTTCAAGAATTCGGTTAATCCAATTAGGAATGCCCCATTAGAGCCAGGGGTTGCATTAATTTCACTTTTCACCGCGTTTCCTAGTGCAGCTATCCATTGTTGTGTTGCTGTCCCCCACGGGAAGCCTGCCGGCAGTTCAAGATCCTTCGTTAGGATCCCAGCGGAGCCGCTTGTAATCGAGTTGTCTGTTGCTGTGACCACCAATTGACCATTGATATAGCCATATAGGTTACTGCCTACCACTTCAAACCTCAGCTTGTTCATAACATCCAACGGTAATGTCACACCGGTCGCTGTTTGAAGCACAACGGATGTACCATTGCTGCGTTTCTCAATGACTGCCTTTCCGAATAACGCATCATAGGTAAAGCTATAATACTGGTCTGGATTTACATACCGGGCGAGGAGTCCTACCGTATCTTTATGACTGACAATCCTCACATCTGACTCTACGAAATAGTCTGTACCCACAGTCTGCTCGACCACAGCTGTCGATGACTTCGTTGACTGATACACATGATTGCCACTACTTTCTGTTTGAAGCGCAAAGTTCCCTTTAACGGAGGTCCAATCCGCCACACCTGACTCAAAATCATTCGTGTACAATGGATCGTAAACCAGTTCAAAGGCGAAGCCTTTATCCGTATCAAGCTGGACAAATACGTCTTTTCCTGTGGCGATCACGGGAATTTCCTGCAGCCGTACACCGTTTGTCGCCAGCTTGTAAGCTTTGTACGCTGCTGGGATGAGTGTCGTCTTCAGATGGAATTCCATTGTCTCGTGTTTGGCAAGTGTCGGCAATTTCCCTCTTACATAGGTCCGTTTGTTGGCATCCGTTAGATCTTGAATCGTATCTTCCCCTGTCGCCGCTGCATCGGTTGTGTAGATGACCAGCATTCTCTCGCTTTTGTCTAGCGATTTATCATCAAGCGTTGCTGCGGATACGGTTCCTTTATCCACACTTGCCTTCATGGATACAGGACCAAGCTCGAATTTGTTGTTATTCAACGTGCCTACAGCTCCAATTGCGTAAGGGGTATTGATCAGATAGGTATTTAAATTAAGATCAAATATAAGCTCACCCGTGTCCGAAACCAGCTTATTTTGATTCAGATTAGAGAGCATGTTGTTTTTCAGATTGACATCATCTATTGCATTTATAAACGTCTCCGCAACCTGCTTTAAAGTCATGCTATTCGTAATGGATATCTTATTCTGGGCAGGAAAATTACCGCTTGCGATTTGCTCAGGTGTAAGCTCAGGTGTGATTTTATAGATGGCATAGGGTTCACCAGGCTTATCTGCGTACACGGTAACCATCTTGAACAGATGCGGTATATACATTCGATTAATCTCTAAATCTTCATTCTCCGTTGATGCCGCATGCGTCTTAACCGATGTCTGGTCCCTGACAATGACAAATTTAGGTTCGCTTGCAGTGATGTGACCTTTACGGAAAAGAAGGGTGCTTTGATATTCGGACATCGTTACCAAGGTATCTGTTAGGGTATCAAATGAAGTAAAACCACCCAAAGTTGCACTTTGTTGAGTAGCCTCTCTTACACGGGAAACATATTGAAACCTGTTTAGCATATCCCAGCCATTGAAGGCGCCGGTCGCGGCCACCATCAATCCAAGGTCGTCTCTGCCTTTCGTCGGAAACTCCTGATTATATTCAGTTAATGCAAAAGGCTTCTGGTACAGCTGCCCAAGGGCAAGACCAGGAATATAATTCTTAAATATAGTCCCTCCAGATTGCGGCACATAATTAGCTGCTGATTCTGGAGCAAATACCATACTGTAACGAGGATGTGACGCCGGGGTAAAAGAGAATGTTGCTCCCCTTCCATCTACAAGCCCATTATATAAGTGTGTTTCATGAACATCTGTGTGTGTTCTCCAGTAGTTGGCCAAAGAATCATTAATGTAGTTAATTCCTCCAATGGGTACCTTTACTCCAATTACATCTTTAAGGTAATTTTTCATTCCATTATGGGAAGATAACGTTTTTTCTGTGAAGTATTCGGCAAGATCATCACGAATACTCGCAGGTGCACTCCAAAATATATTTGGAAATGTTGTGATAGGCGGACGTGCTTTACCAGCCAGAAACGTATTAAAGTCTGCTTTTAACCATTCATTTACACTTGAGTTTGAAAAATTAGCATTATAAAGAATAGTTTCATTCATGGGAGACAGCCCCATCAATATAGGATCATCCTTCAAGGCAAGTCCGGTGTAAGGATTAACATGAGTAAGCCACTGCTGAGCAAATGATCGCCAAATCGCTTTACCTTCCGGAAAAAGCGTTGCCATATATTTGGCAGCGAATGAGCCGTAGACGCTTAAGCTTGGTACACTAGAGTAATCCGCATAAGCCAGAATGTCGAGATCGATATAAATGCCTCGATCCTTCAGCAAAGAAACGAAGTACTCAAAATTATCCAGTTTGACCGGATCTAATGTAACCGTAGTGGAAGTAGGTTTCACCATAAGTCCTACTGCCCAGTCAACATTATCATCATTGGAATGGTATCGCACCACATTATAACCCATAGCAGCAAGCCGGTCGGCTATAATAACCATTTCTTCCCGGGTTGGATCCGTACCATAGCTGCCGTTAAGATTGGTACCAAAGAACTTTACTTTCTTATTGGGCTCATCCGTAAAATAATAATCGCCATCCGCATCAATCTTTACGAAGCCTTTCGTTCCAGCTGGTGTTTGATTCAAGTAGGACAAGTCCAGCGCACTTCCAGGTGCTACCGCTAATGTCGTATCAATAGCTTTCCATGTGCTGTCAGCAACTATGGGAGCTGCATTTGCGGTAGGGCCCGCCATACCTGCAGCCCCCACTATTTGCAGGAGTAAAGCCATAACCAGCGTTACTGAAGCCTTAGTAATCATTCCTTTTCTCATTTTTCAATCCTCCTGTACACTTTTATCAAAACCCATTCATGTTTTCTCGGCAGAGTCGCTGATCTGTGCGACATAAACCCCCTCCTTTCAACCCCTAAGTGATTTAAATTGGGATTTCGACCCTGTTTATAGAAAAAGTCCGGATTATCAAGCTTCGCAGCCCAATCGGGCGCGGTGAATGGCACCGGGTAGCCCATATCCTTCGTTTTAAAACATAACCCACGACTGATGCAATCTTGCGCGCATTCGCCATCCGAACATCCAGAATGGTCGTATTCAAATAAAAGGTCAAATTCTCTGTCCGCTGCGCCATGTCATACATCGTCATATCCCACACGCTGTTCGTCCAGCCGTTCTCAAAGACCGTCTCGTGGTTGTGTGCGCGTTCCTCAATCAATAGCTCCGAGATGAGCCCGGTTTCCTTGGCATACACGTGAAAAGCAGCCACGCCATGCGGGGTCACTCTGACCTCAGAGGAGCTGTCCCCTTCGAAGACGGGGCGGTCCTGAACGAGACAGGTTCTCACCCCCTGTCTGGCCGAAGCAACGGCTGCACAGAAGCCCGCCAGCCCGCCTCCGCACACGACAACGTCGTATTTCTCCGTCTTTTGCCGGTTTGCCCTTGCCGATGGATTCCCCGCTAAGCTTGTGTCCTTGAAGTCAGTCATCATGTCCTCAATTCTCCCTTTATGAAGCTGCATCCCCACCCCTCCCGAGATGAGTGATGACAGCGCTTTCTTTTCCTCCTCTCCACTTTAAAGTTCGTACTCGTATAATAAAATATCTCCATTTTTGATTTGATGCCTTCATTTTGGTTATCCGCCCAGTAAGCTCATTTGTAAACATTCGCTTATACACTTTCGGACCTACACGCTCAGCGGATGCTGGAGCATAATGGAACTGCAGCGCTCTCCGGCGCAGGGTGGATAAATTCGGCGGTGTATGCTTTTCTAGGGAGAGAACTTCATGCAAAATCCAAATAAATTCTTCCGTTAGTTGCGCTGGTGTCATGGTGCAAACCATAATCTAGACGATAAAGATTTAAAAGCATGTCGTAAAGATCATTACAGAATTCACAGAAACAAGATGAATCAATTTTCCATTTAGAGAAATTCGATTTGATTGTCAGATACAACTCCCGTTACTTGAATGCAAACAAGGAAGCAGCTGCCAAGGCATTCTACTCCCTGGAACCAGTCGGACAGCTTGCCGGCCAATGGCCTTACCACCGTAAGCGCAATGGCGTATACCAAGAAGAATGTGCCGGCGTTGACCCTGATGGATTCCGCGAACAACGGCAGGAAAGTTGTGATGCCGCCATAGGCAACGGCCAGAAAGAAGAGCGCTGTAGTAACGGGGAGTACCGATTTTTCAAACATTTCGATCTTTTTCGTTGCACCTTTCGGTTGAAACGGGATTTTGGTTGTGGAAATTAGCAGAAACGAAACCGCAGACAGTCCTGTTGCGAGTAAAAACAAGGTCTGGAATGAACCATTCTGCAGCACCCATAAGCCGAGCAGCGGACCAATCGCCATGCCGAACCAACCCATGCCTTCACCCGGCGCGAGTCCGGAATGATATCAGTGACCGATGTACTGATAGACTCGTGGAGAAGGCCCAACTGGCGCCATGCAGAACACGCAGCGCGAGCAGCATTACTATGCCGGCAACCCAGTCGTATAGATACATCGATATAACAAAGAAGACAAGCCCCCAAATCATAAACTGCCTTCTGCCGTACCGATCAAGCAGCCCTCCGACAATCGGACGAAAGACAACAGCGGTCAGTGTGAACACCTCAGCCTCTAGTCCGACCTGCAACTCGCTGCCGCCTATTTGCTTAATAAATAACGGCATCGTGGGCAGCAGGATATAGAATCTTGTGAATTAGACCAGCATCCCTAGCGTCAATTGAATAAAAGACGTTGTCCATAGTCGTTCCATGTCATCCTCCTTAGACTTCATCTGTCCGGACTTTCTCTATTTCTTCCTTCATCCATTGAATCTCTACCTCTCCCATCCGCTTGCGATGATCGAACACCCGCAGTAGCTGCACGCGCTGTTTCTCAGGCTCTGGCTTGTGCTGTAACAGATACCACTCAAAGTCTGCAACTATTTTGAAATTCCTCTCCAGGATCTGCAAGTACTGTTCGAGGCAGACCATAAGGTTTTCTTTGACCATCTTGAACCGGAACGTGAGCTCCATCTCGGCTTCCGCAACCATTGAGGACGAAGCGAAAGGAGGAGATCAATGAGAATTCTAGTTGTTTCGGCCCATCCGAATATCGAACAGTCGCGTGTAAATAAACGCTGGATGGCGGAATTACGTGGCTTAATTGGCTATACGATCAGCGAACTGATTCGCCCCCTTTAAGTATTTTCCAATCACTTTTCTGCCGCATTATAAATTCTATGGAGCATCTGGCGACGTCGAAAATAGCGCCTCAGACTATGTGAAGCATATCTCATCTCCCGATCTCAATCCTATAATCGTTCGAAAACTATGCTCGATGAAATGAGTAAACCAATTACCAAATAAGTTCGTAAAGCGTTTTTTTTACTTACGAGGATTAAATGAGAAAACTATGAGGTCCGAGTTGCTCCACGACTGTAGGCCGACTACTAAACGTTACACCTGCCCGTTATTTTAAACCCTCCCCCTCCCGGGCGTAACTAGTAACTAGCTAGCTCATTACTTACACAAAATGTAATAAGCGTTCACCCTGTTGATTGGTTGAACGCTTACTGGTTTACTTCAAAACATTATTTGTTACTTCAAGACTCTGTTTGTTACTTCAAGATTTTATTTGTCACTTCAAAACTTTATTGTCTACTTCAAAACTTATTTGTCTCCCGATAGTAGTTATTACCCCCGCCCATTGACTTTCCCACCTCCACGTAATAAAATATTTGTACGTAACATATATTTTGTACACGGAGGCTATCCACTCCATGCCACAAGAAAATGAGATCCAAGACAGCTACTATATTGAGTCCCCCGAGCAGGCGACTGTGCTGCTTAACCCGCTTCGCGGAGAAATCATCGCGCAGCTCCTAGAGCCGGGATCCGCCGCGGAAGTGGCGCGCACCTTAGGTGAGACGGCTCAACGCATCAACTATCACCTGAAAGCGTTGGAGAAGGCCGGCTTAGTTACACGCGTAGGTACACGCCAAGTGCGCAATCTGGTTGAGGTGCTTTACCGTTCAATCGCCAAAACCTTTGTACTGGCCGAATCTCTCAGCATGAAGCCTGAAACCTTGCAAAAGCTAAAGGATCAGAGCTCTCTCGCCCATCTCGTGACGACTTCCGAGCGAATCCGCCGAGATGCTATGCTGCTCATGGAGCAGTCGGATGTCGGTGAAGTGATTCCAAGCGCGACACTGCAGCTTCAAGTGCAGCTATGCACGGAGCAACAGCGACATGCATTCATTGAAGAATACACGGCAATGGCCCAGCAGTTAGTGCAACGCTACGCAGGTGTTCGAGGAGACGTTCAAGATACTTATCAGGTATTACTGACCGTTTATCCCAAGCCAAAGGAATGAGGAGGCAATTACCATGAGTCATGAGCATGAGCAAGCACAGGAGAAACAAACAAGTCTACCACAGCAGGATACTGCTCTATCATCCGTATCACCTGTCATCGCTTGGGAACAGATCCCCACCAAATCAAGCGATTCCTCCAAAAGCAAAGTCATTCAGCTTGAATCTTATCGCCAACAAGATACCGCATCCATGGATTCCGAAGCAACCGTTACGGTTCGCGAGTTCCCTTCTTTTCAAAATGAAGAACCTATTCGACTCATCATGGTTTCCTCTGGATTTGGCCAGAAGACTACCGTGCATACCAATACAATCCAATGCAAAGCCGCTTAATGGGCTAAGCAACTTAATTACGCTAAACCTTAACCTCGTAAACAAAACAACCCATCTTCATTATAGAAAGGATGATTTCAATGAGCTTCATACCTATGGTCGTCGAACAAACCGCGCGCGGAGAGCGCTCGTATGATATTTACTCCAGATTGCTGAAAGACCGCATCGTATTCCTTGGCACAGAAGTTAATGATGGAGTCGCAAATGCGATTATTGCCCAGCTTTTGTTCCTTTCCGCAGAGGATCCTGAGAAAGATATTTCGCTCTACATCAACTCGCCTGGCGGATCTACGTCAGCTGGTCTCGCAATTTATGACACGATGAACTTCATCAAACCCGATGTATCCACGATCTGCGTAGGTATGGCCGCATCCATGGGCGCTGTTCTGCTAACAGCTGGTGCTCCGGGTAAACGTTTTGCCCTACCGAATGCAGAAGTTATGATTCACCAACCTTGGGGAGGCGCACAGGGGCAAGCGAGTGATATTCATATCCGCGCTCAACATATTCTCAAAACGCGCAGAGTTCTTAACGGTATCCTTTCCCAAACCACCAAACAACCAATCGAGAAGATCGAACTAGACTCAGATCGCGATTACTTCCTGAATGCTGAAGAGGCGCGGGCTTATGGGTTGATTGATAAGGTAATTGAGCGAATTTAAGCGAATATCGGGTTTGAATCACAAAAGACTACCAAGAGGACTCATCTCTTTTGGTAGTCTTTTTACATAGAACATGTGCCGGGCAGAAGAAAGTCAGTTCCTCATTCCTCCCAGATTCATAAGATCTATTAGTAAATGTATTACGAACGGAATGCCGGGAGGCTATACAGAAAGGGACTGTTGCTTCAAGCTCAAATTAAAATTAGCTTCAATTCTTCTACACGTTTCCTCTGGACTTTCCATACAAGCCCACAGGAGGTTCAGCTCTTCATACAGTGTAGTAATTTCCTTCTGTTGAAGATTGAGGCTATGCAGTGTGCGAGCGTAAGGGAGAACATCCAAAAATCGGCTGTAATGCTGTGGATGAATATCCGGATGAAGCAAACTATCATCTTCTGCTACAGATTTAAGTACTGGGATCGTGCAGCCATATGTTTTGAGCAGCGATTGTGCTTCAACGCCTGTCATAAACTCCACCAGACGTTCAGCCATCAAGGCATGCTCGCTATTCGCATTCACCGCTAACCCTCCCCCCAGCAGGAGCGTTGCTTGTTTGCGCTGCTCAGGCACAGGAAGGATATCCCACTCCATCGAGTAGTCCCGGAATTCATTCATAAAATAATAGGTCGTCATTATCATCGCTACCCGTTCCTTCATAAACAGGCTTTCTGCTAGATGATTGCTGCCATGCGAATAGATGGGTGATACTTGATCCTTGTACATCAACGAAGTGCAGAACTCAAGCGCTTGAATATTTTCTTCGTTGGCCATCGTACAGTGACTTCGATCCGCTGACATAATTTCCCCACCATTCTGTAGGAGAAAGACAGGCCAGCGATTGATAGAGGAAGAGAAGCAAAAACCATACTGCTCCACAATACCATCACCATTCAAATCATGCGTACATTGCTTGGCTACTCGCAATAGATCATTCCAATCAACAAGCGGAGTCTCCTCTGACAGGCCATTTTCCCTAAATATCGATCGATTGAAGCATATCACGACTGGAGAAAAAATAAATGGCGCAGCCAGCATCTGCCCTTCATGGGTGAAAATATCGAATACCTGCGGATAACTGGTTTCCTGCGGATTCAAATGCGGTGGGACATAACCCGTCAGATGCTCTGTTTTCCCCGATTCCAACCACTCCCGATAATGAGAGTCGGACATCATAAATACATCCGGTCCCTCTTTCTGCTCCATCATCTGAATAATGGAATTGGTATATCTATCTTCTGGCAGTACATTTATTTCCACTTTAACAAAGCGATACTTTTGCTCAAAAGCATGGACAATACGATGTATAATGTCGATTTCATAAGAGCTGGAGAACCATGCAAGTCGCAGCGTAACCGGCGTATGCCCCTGATCCGGCAGCTTTACACGATTGCCYTTTCCAGCTATCTTTTCAATTAATCCATCCTCAACAAGCTCGGTCAAAGCCTTGCGAATAGATACCCGACTAATCTGATATTTTACGCTTAGTGCGTTTTCCGGTAATATATATTCCCCTGGCTGAATCTTTCCGCTGACGATTTCATCCCGTAATTCCTGGAGAAATTGGTCGTAACGCTCCTGAAAATTATTTCTTTTTCGCAGCAATGTATACCGCTCCTATACATGTGTTTATGACACAGTATACCATGTGCTTTACATGGTTACCAATCATTCTTTCGAGGAGGGATCTAAGCATTTTTGGGATGATATCCCAAATGCAGGTCTAAGAATCGATAGGCTAGTTGTCTGGCCTCTTCAGGAAAATCATGACCTGCATTCCCCATCCAGAATGTAAATGAGTTCTCTCTCCCTAGCAGCTTATACAAGCTATCCAGATCCCTCATCCCGCATGCTATGGCGGACCAATTCGGGAAAATGTGATCACTGATCCCGCTCCACATCCACAAAGGAGTAGGTGCCGCAAGCGCAGCTATTTCATGCCACTCGAATGGAATGCGGTCTTCCCTCAAGTCATCCGATATCGATGGAAAATGCGAGAACCAATCGCGTTGTCCCCATCGGTTCGGATCGGGATCATCCGTAAACATGCTGAAGCCGCAGCTCGATGCCACGGCTCGGATTCGTTCATCCAATCCAGCTAGAAACCAACTATTATAACCTCCCAAGGAATGTCCGATTGCGCCTATTCTTTCCGAATCTGCCTCCTGAACGGAGCAAAGTATATCGACTGCTCGCATATGGTCAAACAGCATCTTGCTAACAACTGTCCATCTCGGATTTCGTTCATAAAAAGGGGCTGACTGAAAGGCTTCTGAACCCGGATATATCCGGCTGCCACTCGTAATGGCATCCGGAGCAAGCACCACATAGCCTCTCGATACGAGCTCCAGACCATATAGGCGGTTTTTACGCCCGGAAGGCGTCGCTATATCTAGTCTTCCCTCGGAAGCTGTCGGATGGAGTGCGAGTACGGCAGGATGCTTACCTTCGCCGAAAACATAAGGATTCGGCAACAATAATGTAGCCTCAACCTGATCCCCATCAAATGTCGCATAACGGATATCGAGCCTTCGGTGATCAGGCATAGCTTCTTCCCTCATGATTTCATACCCTATAGCGCTTGCTGCCGCAAATGAGTCTGGCGGCGTACCAAGTACTTTCAACCAAGCTGCTTTGATGGACTCTCGCTTGAACTCCCATTGCCCAACTGTTTCAATCCGATCTAGCAGATGCGGAATATTGCCTTGATTCCTTTCAGAAAGTTTATAGCTCATCCTTCACCAGTTCCTTCCATCCACGCATAGCTCCACAACTCGCTGCCACAGCCATAATAAATCTTCCCTTGCAACAACACGAACCCACTTGTTGCTTCCTTAGGAAGCTCAGTGATCAGGCGTGGTGTCATCAAGTCCGGCTGAACCATGAACAAACCCCTGCTTAGCAGCCCAATCACGACTTGTGACCCACTTGCATCATTAACAAGGAGCAGACCGTTACGTACAATAGCTCCCCATTTCGATACATCTTCGCAATAAAGCAAGCCTTCTCGCGCAGGGTCAAATACGAAGTATATCGAATCAGAAGTGAGTGCATGAACCCGATCCTGCGCATCGATGACCAACAAGGAGATCTCACGCGCATCCGGAATGGGTGACCATTGCTTCGTTACCAGTCTATCCCGCCAATCGAATCGGTATAGAACAGCTTCACGTGCTGCAGGCACACCTCCACCAGGCGTTTCGATGCTCGTTCCTCCAATCACATTCCCACAGCTAAGGGCTCCCAAGCTCAGCGTACTTTGATGAGGGACAACAACATCTTGCTCGTATACAGTTGTCGTCTCCGTATAGATATCCAAAACAATCAAGCTGCCGCCAACAGCACCATAACCCGGAAAACCGCCGACTAGAACATGAGTACCATCAGGATGTGCCAAGGCGCATCTGGGACGATGTATTCGTTCATCCGAATAAACTAAGCGGGGATTCCTGATAGAATGCCTATCATGACTTTGTCCGCTTTCAGCTCCTGCCTGCAGCGGCCTCCGCGTATCTAGAATATGCAAGTGCCCGCCAGCATAGGCTGCGCCAATGATATAAGGTCCAAGAGAAGCGTAGGCACAAATATTCCCTCCGCCCCCCTGCTCTACGACTTTCCCGCCAAAATTCAGCATTTCTTGTTCATTTGGATCATACCGATATAGATGCAGCGGATGATTGGAAGTCCCGTATAGCCTGCCATCCGGTCCGCCGATCATCGGGGAAAGTGCTGTTCCATTCCCTTGATAAGACAGTGGTAACTCAGTTCGTCTCCCGTCTGGCTCCTGAATAACCAGTTCACCCTCCGCGAGCTCGTATTTGGTCAACTCTCTTCCATCGGATAAATCTTGGTGAAGCTTGTGATAACCGGTTCCCTTGTAGAAGGAGGCAGATACATCTGCTTCCTTTACGGATATGGCCTTGCCGCCATTCAATCGGTACCACTCCAACACTGGCGAGTCTTTCTCTGTGCTGTAGGTAGGCAAGCTTGCATACACATGACCATCCTTGCCCATATGCACATGGCCGCTCCCGCGAACACTTGGCCCACTGCCTTTCAGCGTAAACAGCTTTCCGTCCGTCAAACAATAGGTAGCAATCCCAGCCTCCGTGGTACCTATGCCGGCATAAACCCACCCCTCTGAGTCAACGGCTAGCGTCATTGCATACTTCTGATCCATAGCTAAGCGCCCCACAACGGAAGCCTTGCCTGACGCTGCATCTATGCGAAACAGCTTACAGCTCGGATATGTCGTGAAATACACATGCCCTTCCGAATCCTCGGCAAAGGCGAATCCGACGATTTCCTCCTCCGGTGCAGGTTTCTCCCAAGTCACGAAGCGCTCATGAAACGGATCCAGCACCATTAGCATGGGCCCAGCACCGGTATAATATAGACCAGAGCGGCTGCTCATAGAAGCATAGGAGTAATCGTGCAGTCCCTCCGGAAAAGCAACTTGCGTGCACTTGCTGGAAACCGCATCGACAATCAACACATAACCTCTTGCTGCTAGGACTACACGCTGCATCCCGGAGGTTGACTGACACACAGCAGCCGACCTTCCTTCATCTGCCTGCACCGGTGTCCCCAAGCAAACAAATCGCTCCATTCTTATCACCCTTTTGTATAGAAATCCGCAACTTTACGAATGGCACGAATAATATCTTCCACATCTTGTTCGGAATAAAACTCACTCATCGGTATTTGTATCGCTGTCTTCAGAATTCCTTCGGCATTCGGACACAGTCCACGTTCGTAGGTCGCATCACTTAACTCAAACGGGAAATGACTCCMCGGATAAGCTTGTTTCTGTTGAAACAACGGCTGCATATAACAAACCTCAGGGATATAACCAGCACGATTGGGAATGCCTTCTGCCTTCAGCGCTTCACAGAATTCATCACGGCTGCAGTTAAAAAGCTCAACGTCCAACCGAAACATATAAAACCAATACGTACACGCATTATCCTTATCGACTTTAGGCGGTGTAACCCCGGTTACACCTCCCAACCCTTCTGTTATGCGGTCTCCAAAGCTTTGCCGCTGAGCGCATATCCATTCCAGCTTTTTCAATTGTGCGATCCCTACTGCCCCTTGCAGCTCTGTCATCCTATAATTCGGTGCCACCGATTTCAGATCCCGGTTTACGGCATTGCCAAAACGACTGTAGTTCTTATCGGCAAACGCATGAGTCGTCTGATAATCCGCTTCATCACCTGAATTAACAGTTACGATTCCCCCGTCCCCTGTCGAAATGTGCTTGAAATCATTCGTGCTAAAGCAGCCATAATCGCCAATTGTACCGACAAGCCGTCCCTTATACCGGGTCAAATAGGCTTGTGCGCAATCCTCGATCACGCTCAGCTTATGCTTGCGGGCAATGTCCATAATTGGATCCATGTCGCATGGATTCCCTGTTAAATGAACAACTACGATTGCTTTGGTTCTTGGCGTAATTCGTGCTTCAATGGAACTTGCCGTCATGTTGTACGTATGTGGATCCAGATCAGCAAATACTGGAATTGCATTCTGATACAAAATACCGATTAGTGTACCTTGATCCGTTATCGGACTCGTGATAACTTCATCCCCTACCGTCACTCCCGCCGCACCCAAAGCTACATGGAGAGCAGCGGTGCCGGAGGATGTCGCCACACTGCGCTTCACTCCGTAGATCTCATTAAAGTCACTTAGGAATTGCTTAACCTTCGTGCCAAAATGATAAAATAGCGTATTCTGCTCCAATGCTTCCAGAAGCTCCTTCGCTTCCTCCAGGCCAAATCGTTTGCCTGTTGCGAATTCATCCGTTTTGACAGGCGAGCCCCCATGAATTGCTAGTTCCCCCATATTCCTCACTCCTCTCACGGTTGTGGTTCAGCGTATATGCTTTGCTTGGCAGTCCACTTGCTGCATGTAAAGCCAAAGCGAAGCTCTGTACCAGCATCCTGCTTGCCTTCTTGGTCGAAGACCGGGATCCTTACTACAGCTCCAACAGGTGCATTCTCTAACGAAATTCTGCCTGCCGAGTCTACACGAATGACAACATTTCTGCGGGACTTCTCCCAACGAACAATCTGCTCACCAGTCCAAAATTCGAACCCTCGCGCCTTTGCTTCTTGAACAACCTTCCTTAATGCTTCCCGCACCTTCGGTTGCTGCAGAATATGAACTTGATGGAAGAGGAAATGGGCAACGCCCCTTACATGACTAACCTGTTTCAGGAAAGGAATAATAACAGAAGTATCAGCCAATGTAGAATGATCTAAATCCTGTGTTAAAAAACCGATTTCCAGCACATTGTACATCCGATTTCGTTCATCCGCCCAAGCAATTGGATAATAGGGATGACAAGTCCCAAATAGAAAACCAATATTCCCCTTCTTGCTTGGTCCACGCGATTGATCACTCTCGATCCCCCCAGCCTCACACCAGCGGAATAACTCCCCCCATCCCTCGAAACGGGTGTAATGGTTTTTATTGGAGACGATTGGCGCTTTAGTAGCAGAACGAATATAAGCCAATTGACGCTCGAATTCTTTAGCGCTCCAAACTCCTTTATCCTTATCCAACGCGTTATAATGAAAGGCTAGCTCATGCCCTTCCGCACTTACGCGATCGTACACATGATCCGAGTATCCAGGTTCAATCATGCACCAGGTCGAATGCACGCCGCATTCCTTCAGAACATCCAAGGTTATCAGGGCTGACTCATCCAAATTGAGATCACTGTCGTGTGAGATCATAGCCACTTGCTCGACGCCCTCTGGCCAATAATCGATAAATGGAACAAGGAGTCCCAGAGCAGTCGCTTCACGAATTAATTGGGACAAAAGCGTTTCACGCCACAGATCCGCATAGGGAACTGTGTAGTAGGACATCCCTGTTTCAGTCTTGCTGCGATCGTGCTCCCAATCCATCTCACAGCGATCATCTGCTTTCAAAATGCCTTCATCCAGGTTCCCCGAACCGTCCGGTGCAGGTAGGCCATCTTCAAATACGGGGCCGCCCCCTTGCTGCAGCATCACAATTGTTTCCAAGATATTGATATTCCAGCGGACCAGTTTACCTGCTCCTAACTTGAACTCTAAATAAGCGGGACCCATCATTTCGCTATGGGAATTTCCCTTGTATAAGTTCCCCATTGCAACAAACTGACTGCCATTGGCTTCGGCGGTGTGCCAAGGCTTGGCACTTAATGCTCGAAGTCTAATTCCATCCGCTGCTGTGTTGAAGTTAGGAAGCTCTGCGTACACGGCTTCCTTAGAAATCGTCTCCCTGCAACCTAGACCACCTGCCATCCGATTTAAACCGGCATAAGAGATCAAGGTTCCTCCATCCTGTACGAAATTCTTCAGCTTGTGCTGCGACATATCACTCTCATCGCTTTGGGCAACAAGGAGCACATCAGGCTTATAGGCCTGAAGAGCGTCCCAACTTTCCAGCCGTTGAAAGGCTAGACCTGCGTGAGCAAGCACTTCTTCCAAATAAAGCTCAAATACATTCTGCCCATAGCTCCATTTTTTTTCAGAGGGACCCGGATCAGCCCAAACTCCGATTTTCACCATACGCTGCATAGTTCCACTCCTCTCAGTCTCTCTATTGGAAAAAAGAAAAGGGGCAAGGTGCTGCCCCTTCATCGACATTTATGTTACTTAAATAATGCTTTCGGATCCTTCGTCTTGATGTTCGCATTGTACTCTTTGACGATATCGGCTCCACCCTTATCCATATACTCCTTGACAAGCTTATCCCAATCCGAAATCGGACGGTTGCCGGCAATCATTTTCACTTGCTCGTTCATGACATACTTCTTGAGCTCGGCGCCCTTCGCAACATCCGTCGCAGAATCCAAGCCATTGATTGGATTTGCATACAGCTTCGCGGACTTGTACATCGTTTCAATGCTCTTAACCAAATCAATCAACTGCTTGGTTTGATATGTGAGCGAATAATCAACGTCCGTATCCTTAGGTGCCCAAGCCGCATTATCTACAAAATAAGTGGATGGCGCTAAGCCGTCCGAAGCGAAATTTTTGGCATTGACAGGAAGTCCATTCTCCATGTTATACCCGACGCCAACCTTACCAGACCACCAGTCAAAATTCGCATTCTTCTCATTTTGATCTGCCGCTGGGTAGAACGTACGGCCGAAATCATGAAGCTCAAGAATTCTCTTCAGTTTGTCGGGCTCTTTTGCAAGCTTCGCGTTCAGAACAACAAATCCGTTATAGCCTGCACCCGATTGCAAGCCAGCATTGCCATAAGCATCTGTGAATGGCGCCAAGCTCACGAACTGAGCGTTAGGTTGAATCTTCAGCAATCCGTCCATATAAGCTTGGGACATTCCGCGAGGCGTACCGATGAAAATCCCAGCTTTGCCGGAGTAGAATTCCTTATTGGTATCCGCCCAGTTCAGAACGGCATAGTCCTTCGTCATAGCGCCTTCCTTATACAGATCCGCAAGCATTTGTACGATTTCCTTACGTCCGGCTCCAACGATTCCTGGGATATAATTACCCTCGGAATCCTTGTGATACCAAGCATCTGGATCCCAGTACGGGCCCTGATTGAAGTTCGGGTTAATGTCTTGACCAATGGCTACCCCATAAGTGTCAGCTTTCCCATTTTTGTCTGGGTCCTGCTTCGTAAATGCAATGGCTACCTGCTTTAGCTCTTCATAATTAGTAGGAACCTTTAATCCCAGAGCATCTAACCAATCCTTACGAATAACCGTCACCGTCTGATATTTCGGTGAATATTGCGGAATGGCATAGATCTTTCCGTTCACACGCATCGAATCCCATATAAAATCAGGAACCAGTTTCAGCGACGGATAGTCTTTGATGTAATCGTCCAAAGCAAGGAATGCGCCTTGCTTAGCAAATTTGCTGTAGCGATTTTTCAAATCAGGCGACATGAACCCCAACAGATCCGGGATATCCCCTGAAGCAAACGTTGCATTGATCTTTTCGTCATAAGCCGTGTTGGGAACATAAGTAACTTTATAATCAATGTTGAAGCGTTCATTAATCATATTCAGTCCAGGCGTTGCGTTCGGAGGTGGATCACCGTACCGATAATCGAGCGCCGTAATCGAATATTTCGTCGGAGCAGCGCTTGCCTTAGGCGTCTCCGATGCTTTGCCTGAAACTGCCGGAGTTGGCTTCTCTGTATTGGAGCATGCGATCGTACCCACTGCAAGTAATGCGGCTACTCCTACTAATGTCGTGCGTTTTCCATTCATACTTTTACCCCCATTTTTCATAAAATTATTGGATGAAGCTAGTAAAACCATCGGAGGGACACTTATCCGCAGGAAACGGATCATAGGATATCAGCCCTTCACCGCGCCAAGCATAACGCCTTTGGCAAAGTATTTCTGCAGGAACGGATAGACAAGCAGAATCGGCAAGGTGGCAAGCAAAATAGCAGCCATCTGAATCGTCTCTGGCGGGGGAGGATTCTCAACAAATGAGTCTGACAGGGTAGCCGTAGCCTCTCCCATAACTACGATTTGTCGCAAAACAACCTGAATCGTCCACTTATCTGAATCATTGATATAAAGAATTGGAGCAAAATAATTATTCCAATGCGTAACTGCATAGAACAAGCTGAATGCAGCCAGCGAGGGCTTCGATAACGGAAGAATAATACGATTGAATACTTGGAGATCATTAGCTCCGTCAATAACGCCAGCTTCCTTCAGGTCCTCGGGTATGYCAATAAAAAACTGCCTCATCACAATAAGATTAAAAGGCGTAATCGCAACAGGGAGAATCAACGACCACATGGAATCCAACAGCCCCGTCCCTTTCACAACTAGGTACGTAGGAATCATTCCTGCAGAGAAGAGCAATGTGAAGACCACCATGATCATGAAAGTGCGTTGACCGATAATGGGCCGTGAGAGTGCATACGCCATCGTCGCTGTAAACATGAGATTGACTATCGTTCCAAACAAGGTCACTAGAATCGTATTCAAGAGTGCTTGACGAAAAGCTCTGGACTCCAGGATATATACATAAGCATCTGTCGTCCAAGTGGACGGCCATAACAGCAGCTTGCTGCCTAGAAAATCCTCGTAGGAAGAGAAGGATACCGAAAACAAATAGAGAAAAGGGAAAATCATCACACAGGAAATCACGATTAAGATCGTAATATTGACGGTATCAAACATTCGATCGAAAATTGATTTGCGTTTTAAAACATTCATAAGGTGTTCACTCCTCAGAGCTTTCCGTAGGAAAGCTTTCTTCGTAGGCATGGGCTGCGCTTTCCGTAGGAAAGCTTTTTTGATCCAATTAAGCACGAATTCGTGTCAGTACACTCCTTCTTCTCCGAACTTTTTGGCCATCCGATTGGCTCCCACAACTAGTACAAGGCCGACTAGTCCTTTAAACACACCCACTGCCGTGGATAAACTGTAGTCCGACTGTTGGATCCCCTTGTAGTATACGAAGGTGTCCAGAGTGTTCCCTATCTCCATATTGAATGGATTCAATTGCAGGAACACTTGCTCAAAGCCAACCTCCAGCACATCGCCCAACCGAATTATTAACAGAATGATAATCGTACTCCGAATCGCCGGAAGTGTAATATGCCATATTTGGCGAAGTCGGCTGGCACCATCCATAACGGCAGCTTCGTACAGAGAAGGATTCACACCCGCTAGAGCAGCCAAGAAAATGATCGTCCCCCAGCCCGCCTCTTTCCAGATAACTTCCAAGACCAGAAATAGCCTGAAATTATCTGGATTCGTCAGGAAGGGTATAGTCTGTTCAGCACCCATGACTTGGATCATAAAATCATTTACCAGTCCATCATTACGGAAGAAAATCGTAACGATTCCGACCACGACTACCCATGATAAGAAATGGGGCAAATAAATGATTGATTGAATGATACGTTTGACGGCTGAGCGAGACACTTCATGAAGCATGACGGCCAGCATAATAGGTGCTGGAAAGGCAAAAATAATTTGCAGGAGCGAGATCACGATCGTATTCCAAAGAACGCGCACGACCTCCAGGCTTTCAAAGATACGGGCAAAATTCGCAAAACCTACCCACGGACTGTCTTTAATCCCTAAGAAGGGGCTGTAATCTTTAAAAGCAATCGAAATACCGAGCATAGGAACATAGCGGTATACGATAAAATAAAGTAAACCTGGTGAAAGAAGCAGGTAGATATAGCGATCTTTCCATAGTCTGGCTTGAATGCGCCTCCACTTACTACGCTGCAATCCAATGCCGCCTTTGGTATGATTCGTATGATTGTTCGATGCAGTATTCAATTCAGGGACTCACCTCTCTTTATCTTCAAATGGCCATGCAATCCGGTGCTCACCTGTAGGAATCGTCCACTCTTTCCCATCAAGACCTAACGTCTTGATGAAAAGAATGACGGAACCTTCATTGTCATTCTGTATGATCCAGGCGCTCTCCCTGCAATCGACCACTATATTCACTGGGCGCTCAGAATGAAAGCGTAAGCTCGGGMCAACGTCTAGCTCTGTAACTTGCCATGCTGCTATTTTCGCTAGATATGGCGCTTGATCCTTACCCATACAGTAAGAAAGCCAAGCTGTTCGCCCCTGCATGTTACAGCTCGCATAGTGAATCCCCGCATCATTTCCATCCTGCAAGAAGCTATTGAGCAGCAGAATATCTCTAGCCCCCGCTTCCTTTTCAAAAGTTAAACCGAGCTTGCCATCTTCTGTAAGTTTTACACACTCCGCAATCTGCAAACGCTCACCACAAGTGGAAGGCTTCAGAAGTGTCACGAAGCACTTCCTTGTGCCATTCGAATCGCTGGACACGTTCAGATAAGGACCATAAGACTCTGCCCCCGGATATTCCGTTATTTGAATGGTTGGCGCCTCTGGGAAAAGGAATTTCATCTGGAGCGAAGCTTTCTCGCCCTGCAGGATAACTTCATCGCCCTGTACAGAGTCGCCTGGCATTAGCTTCGTCGCATCTTCGTAAATACTCGACTTCGTATGAAATAACAGTTCGGGATGGTCTTCCTCTTGGTTCATCATCACTTCATCCCAAATAACATAATACGATCTGTCCAAATGGAAAATAGTACGTACATAGGATTCCAGCAACCCTCCATAGCTTTCTGACGCATTGCCCTGTACGACTTCATAGCCAGAAGCGATCCAAGACTCCGTCAATTTCCCACCACCATAGCGTGGTTGTCCTTGACCGTTTACCAGCAACGAATTATGTCCAACTGTCCCTGTTGTATAATCCGCTCCTGGACCGGGTACGTAATCCTGATACCCCGGATTAGTCAGCAGCCACTCTCCAGCTACATTGAGCATCATATTATTCTGGTCTTTATGATTATGGCCATTGTCTGATTGGCTAGACGTAAAGCATAACAGGTGATCTTGTTCCCCCCAGCCTGTGCGAAGCGAAGCCCATCCAATCCCTTGGAAAGTCCGAGATACCTGCTCTCTGTAAAATACATCCGGAGCAACAGCCTGCAGCTGCTGCCGCAAATTCATAAGCACAACCGGCCGATCAGCTTCGAATTGCTTTATATACCACATCGCAACCGGGTGAAGATGATGCGACGCAACCATGGACATCATATAGGACAAGTCCAGCTTATAGAAGGAATCGGAGAAATTGGGAAATGTATTCATTCCACCGGGAGACAGAAAACGGAAAAACCGTTCAGGAAGCTCATCCTTCACATAAGGATGATTGCACAATATCGCATCCCCAGTCACACGGCGGTATAAATCCGCAGCCATCCAAATATGCCGTGCGGCGACATTATCGTACAGAATCCCCTCTGTCTCACTTGATAGCAGCTTCTTATCCTGAAAGGAGACCAGATAGTTGAAGGCTTGATTCATGTATTTAGCAGCATAAGGAGAATCACCTTGCAGCGCTGCAGCACCATACATCATAGCTACCTGCTTAGCTGCAATAATATTATGCATATCCGTGTTGTCGATATCAATTGCCAAGGGCTGAAGTCCCCTAGACAGCAGCGTTTCACTAAGGGATTGCCGCTCATCCTCGGTGAGAGTTCCATGTATCGCATCGTAGGCAATGGCAGCACCAATCATAAAATGAGCATTGCTTAAGTTCCCTTCCGCTCCACGGTGATCAAATTCATACCACTTGCTAAAACCTGCTAAAGCGACCAAGTACATTTTAGCCTTCTTCGCATAACGCGACTCACCCGTAACCAGAAAAGCAATTGATAGCGCATACATTCTCTCCTCAACCGCTCTAGAAAACATAGTCCAATAAGGATAATCCACATAACCCGCTGGATTCGGTATCGTTTTGGGCTCAACTAACGGCAACGGCACCATCATAACGTCGGAGACCGAAGGATAACTCACTTGAAATTGCTGCTCCCGCTCATATGCATCAGCTTGCTGCAGCAGCGCCTCCCACAAAGAAGAATATGCAATTCCCTCTTGATCTTCATAACTTACACGTTCCTTAAAGTCTTTAAGCTCATCAGCAGAAAATAAAATGTACGGCCGCTCCATGAGACTCAGCTTGTATGCGGGGACAGCTGGAGCAATAACCCGGATCATCCAGGTTCGGTCTGCGTCGGATTCAATCTTCGTTGATTTCACACAAATCTGCGCTTCTCCGATTTGCTTTCCGGTCAGCCTCAGACCGTTTATCGATATGACCGAAGGATCACTGGATTCAATGAGCCACTCAGACTCGTTTATCGCCTTAGCAGCTCCTTCATCATCGATCTCAAACAGGGCCAGATGGCTTATTTCTCCAATCTCTAGTAATATGGGTCTAGACAAATGGAGATGGTTCATAAGATGTTATGCCCCCTTCTTTCGTACTTGCATCATAAAAATTCCAAATGGTAGGCGCTTACATCGAAACATTCTATACTTGCAAGAAGTTATTTGTATACTTGTATTTTACATGTATACATCGAATGTGTCAATCCACTTCTATATTGTGGCCTACGATCATTGACAGCAAATAACCACCCTGAAACGGGCGGTTATTTGCTATAAAATCAAAATGCTTTCTTTACATCATTTTACTAAACAGTAAATCTAACAATTTGGCTGCTTGTTCTCTTGTAGCTATTCCCTGAGGAGCAAACACACCGTTGTCCATACCTTCCAAGATTCCTGCTTGCTGCAACATGTTCACGCTCTCCCTAGCATAATCCTCGATGCTTGAAGCATCGCTATAGAGGAATGGAACTTTAACCGGAGCAATCTTCACTTGAGCAACCGCAACTGCCCGCTGAAGAATAACCGCCATATCCTGGCGAGTAATAAATTCCTGTGTACCAAAGTGAAGATCGTCCACACCCGATATGATCCCGAGCTTCTGAGCACTCGCTACCGCTTGATAGTACCATTCTCCTTGGGTCGTGTCACTAAATCTGGCTTCCGCCTTAGCATCGATCAAATCGAAGGTTTCCATGACGAGCTTGATGAATTCAGCCCTGGTAATCGGAGCGTCTGGAGCGAATTGAGCTTCATTTCTCCCTTTAATAATCCCTCTGGCAGCCAGTGAATCTATGTGCCGCTTGGACCAGCGGGAGTCCTCTACATCCTGGAACGTAAAGGATGCTTCTTTGGCCGCATACTTACTCAAATGATTCGTTCTAAAAATTAATTGACCCGTCTTCTCGTCATACGAGGAAAACTTCATAACCTCGAGTTGACTTTGTTCATTCAAGTAAAACATGACCACTTTATTAGCACCTTCTCCTCGTTGGAGCGTGTATGGTACTGTAACTTCAACAAATTGGTTGTCTGCGAAGGCAGATATATTGCGCTCGCCTGCCGTAATTGTGAAATCATAGACGGGAGAATCGCCTACGGCCTGAGCAGCCTCTGGGCTTAGCCCCTTGACATCAACCTTTGACATATGGATCGCAATTGGAGCACTTTGATCACCCAATGCTGCCAGCGGTATAGAGATTTTCGCAATCGCGCTGACAATTTGGACGGCTGAAACGCCATTCTCTCTTATTTGCTTTAGTGCATCTGGAGGAAGCTGCAGCGAAACTTGAGAAGCCGTAACAGAATCAGGAATCTGGAAGGATACCCTCTTCTGCCCGGAAGCAACAGCCTGTTGCATCGCCTCTTGGAAAGCTTGCGGCGTTACGATGATCGCTGAAGTGTTTCCGTTATTTCCGTTATTTCCGTTATTTCCGTTGTTTCCGTTATTTCCGTTGTTTCCGTTTCCTCCCTCGMCGCTGCCAGAATTGTTCGATTGCACCATGACGGTAATCTCATCACTCTGCACGCTGCGATCAGCAAGCGTTATATGAGCAGTAATCTTGACGCTGCCCGCATGCTTGGCTATGAGCTTGCCCCCTTCAACAGCTACTGCACTAGGATCGCTGATGGCATACGAAATTGTTGCTCCCGATAGCTCCTTCGTGGTTCTGCCTTTTTCAAGAATTCCCATCAAGCTGACTGGGATGATATCGCCAACTTTAAAATTGCTTGTGGGTATGGTCAATTCAGCACCTGTCAATTTAACAAGCAATTCAGGAATGCTGATCTTATAAAGGTTCGGTCCTTCTGGCTCGGTGTATAAATAGAAGCTTCCGAAATCGTCTTGGGCGAGCTTCCTGACTTGTGTCGCCAGCACAGTCACCGCTTTGGTAGCAGCGTCTACMTTGAAGAATCTTCCCCCCACAGTTGCATATACATTCCCATCTGTCCCTGTCTCCATTGATCCGTCGATCCAGCGGCCACTTGCATCAGGGAACTCATTCTTACTGTAGGTGACTTGCTTCTTAACGGGATCGTAGACGAACAGGGCCCCATTAGCCAATCCCCATATATTTCCGTCTGGTCCGATGTGAAGAGCTGTAATGGCCTGCTTGCCAGCCACTGGAACAACTTGGTGCTCAAGCTGTTTACTTGCTACATCCCAGACGAAAAGCACGGCTTCACTCGCTGTTGGCGTGCCTCCTTGACCTCCATGAATGGAAGTACCGCCATACAATTTACCATCCTTATAGATGAGCGAAATAATACTTTGATCCGGCACCAGATTCCAATACACATCCGGTTTGCCTCTTGTACTCAAGTCATAGACAGCCAGAGCGCCGCCCAATAGACCGTTCTTTGGAACCGTACCCACAAACAGCTTATTCATGTCCTCTGAACCCGCCATTCCGAATGGCCGATCTTGAAGCGTATACCCCGGTATATCTGGATTTGCCTTAAGATCGAAAATAACAACAGGGTTCAGCTTATCTGAATTCGTACGATTCCAAGGCTTGGAAAGATCATATTCATAAATTTTGGCATCCGGGTAGAGCCCGTAATATATTTTGTTCCCAATTACAGTAATCCCCTCTTGCTGACCCAAGCCATTCAGATACATCGATTGACCAGTTGAAGGAGAATGCACACCGACATTGCCTGCCAAATAGCCCGATGTATAAATTTTCCCGTCTGGTCCTTTCTCAATATCATGAATGTTAACGGGCTCTGCAGGAATTTGGATTTCGGTAATTTTAACTTTACCCGTCTGCAGATTGTATTTGTACATTTTGCCGCCATTTCCAGTCAAACCAACCAGGCTGTACCCTGGAAAGCCCTCCTCCTGAAGTTGAACAAAATCATATCCAATTGCGGCGCCATCGATGTTGGCTCCCAAGGACTGAATGGTATCCGTGTTAAGATCGTACGCATACAAAGCTCCAGCAGCTGCTGCGTAATACACTTTGTTGGCAATAGGCGACTTGGGTGAAACACCTCTCGAGAACATCGGCACATCGAAGCTCTTCTCGCCAGTGTCGGCATTTGTGATTTCAATTTGGGCTCCGGTTGCCGCATTCAGGACGAACATTTCATTCGCATTGTTGGCTTCTTTCTTGGCGAAGAGCTTGCCGCCCGCAAGGTTGAGATCGTAAACAGAAATAATATTGCTGTATTTGCTCGGAAGAATATTCTTCTTCACCCCTGTCGCAATATCATATTCCACCAAACGAGCCTGATTTCCCACTCCAGCATACACTTTATGTGTATCCGGATCATAGACAACAACACGAGTCCAGCGCTCACCGCTGTTCTGGGCTGACAGCGTTCCGAAATCGGCAAATGAATTCGTTACCGGATCGTATTCATACAAATTCGCTGTTGGATAAGTGCTTCCATACATCTTACCGTCTTTTCCATTTGCCATCGGGTATAGCACAGAATCCTTGGTCGGTAATGGATGACCTAGGTTTTTTAGCTCGCTGGTCTGCGGGAAATAGCGATAGAGCAGCCCCTGGTTGTATCCGCCCAAATAAACGGTTCCGTCATCAGCTACTGTAACCGACCAAGCCCCCGTCACATCCGGCATAGGCATGCTTTTGACTACTTGCTCAGTTTCGACGTCTATAACCGTAAAAATCCCAGGTGATCCTACGGCTACTGAATAAATGACACTACGCCCGTTAGCATCCTTCCCGATATCCCCTCTCATAAGGGTAACGTTGCGAATCTGCACACCTACATCCTCAGCAACCTTCACAATGGAATTCTGAGGAATACTCGCCGCAACGGTATGAGTCCCTTTCAACAGCCTTACATTATCCACATAATATTTATAGGTTTTGTTGGCGCTTCCTGCGAACATGACCGCGGCATAAACCGCTTCATCCGGAACTTCCACTTTAACCGAATTGGTGAACCATGCGTTCGTCGGATCCGATTTAATGCTCCAGGCTTGCTTGCTCAAATATTTCTTGTCTTTGTCAAAGTAGCGTACATACATATCCGCAGAACCGTATTCAATATAAGTATCGGCTAATGCGGTGTAAATCCCACCCGGCTCCACCTCAATCAATTCGCTGATGACATTTAGAAACTTTCCTGGCTCATTTTGCAGATACAAGCTTTTGGCTCCTGTCTTGAAAAGCTCGCCCGTAATTCCGAAGGTGCTGCCATCTGTTCCAGGCGCATATTTGCCCCATCCTGTTATCGTATTATCAGCGACGGCCTCCTCGAAATCTCCATTAGCAACGACTTTGGTTATACTGATATCGTCCAAATAGTAGCTATAAGACTTCGTTTTGGAAGTAATTAGAGACACCTTAAGCTTAGTTCCTCCAGGCTGCACAGTAAACAATCCTTCCCTATAGACCCAATCCTCGGATAAGGAGGTATCGCTCAAATAGGCGTGAAAGTCCGTATTGTTGGCACTCTTTATCAACTTGCCATCATCATCGTATACATATACATACAATCCCTGCATATTCCCTGATTGCAAAAGGACTTGAGCGCCCAAACGATAGGTCGCACCTGCCTGCACATCCATTAGCTCACTTTCCATGTTGATTCCTAAACCGGAGTTGGCCGCATAACCCACATAAAGACTATTCTGTCCTTCTTTGTGTTGTACGTTATTCATAGATGGATTCCCCGCTTTGAATTTCCATCCAGGAATATTGCTGTCTGTTGCTGGAGCTTCAAAGCCTCCGTTCAACAGGAAATACTTTGGAGAGGGGGGTGAAGGCGGAACCTCTTCCGTCCATTCCACTTGATCGACATATAACGTGCCTTGGCCTACGTTCATTACGTACACTGCTGCCGTTACCGTATTAGCCGGAGGGGCTTTGGTCACGGATAGCTTAGACCAGCTTCCAGCGGTAGGCGTCAACGTTTGATTCGCTTGATCGAGCAAACGATTAGCTTGATCGAAGAAATTCATCTGAATCTCGGCGGACGCCGTACCTGTTCCGTAAACCATAGCGGAAACGCTCTGATTCCTTCCGGCATTCACCGTTACGTAATTGCTCATAACCCCGAGCGGCTGGTTCGAAGGATTATCAAGCTTCAGGCTTTGGGTACCTTCAAGCTTCTTATTCGAATCCAGGGTGATGCCTTGCATGTCTTGCAAGCTCCTCCAATGTTGAATGAATCCGTCAGAAAGAGGCAGCTCGAAGCCAGCATTCTGAAGTGTGGAGAACGTACCGAGGTCCGGCCCTACCGCTGCTGTTGGTTGCTTCAATTCCTCGATCTTGAAATCATCCCAGTAGCTTGTTCCTTTAGCGCTTAATTTCGCCGATGATGATATAAAGATAGCTGCAAATGCAGCATTGCCAGGCGCAGCTGAGGCGACTGTAATTTGCTGCCATCCTGCAGGGTGAACCGTCTGTTCATAGACTGCTGTAGGCGGCGGGGTAGTTGCTGCACCAGCACTGTTATAATACCTCAATTGAATTTGGACAGACCCGCCTGTTGCAAGCACCATCGCGGAAGCCGCATAATTGGCATTTGGGGTAACAGGGATTTTATCGCTGATGGATCCAAACATAACCGTAGTGTCCTGATCATCAAGTCTTAAGCTCGATGTGCCAGAATAATACTTTGACTTATCCACGGTGAGAGATCCGCTCTTCCCTGCTCCCCCAAACATAGGTGTCCACCCAGGGATGACTTCACCTGTAACCGGCTGCTCCAAGCCAGCATTAGTGAGCGGATTCGTTACGACAGGGATAACGCGTTCCAAAGATACATCATCTATGTAGACATTCCCAATGCTCGCAGCTCCTGTAACCAGAACGATCGCAGCTGTGCTTGCCGTTGGCGGAGCTGTCGCCTTTATACTAAAGTGCTGCCATAAATTAGGGCTTCCAGCCGAGAAGGTCTGACTATTCACCACATTACTATTTGGCACAAGATTGTTGTCACTGTCATAAAATTTAATTTGCATTTGCGCATTTGCGTTTGGACTTCCCTCCAAATACCACCAAGCATAAGCCAAGTACTCACTACCTGCCGTTACTTCTACTTTATCGCTTTCCACAGTAAAGCTGCCGGCATCGTTATCAAAAATCTTCAAGCTGTTGGCTCCGCTGCGATAGTAAGTATCTGTAATGGCAACGCTTCCAACTGTTCCCGCAGTTTTAGTCCACCCAGGGATATTCCCATCCGTAACCGGAAGCTCAAATCCTGAGTTGACCAATGCAGAAGACTGTAAGGTGGGACTAACCGCCGCTTCAGACACTGACTTGCCTGTGAAACCCGCGGGCATCACGATACACATACACAAGAAATACATAAGTGCTTTTCGAATTCTAAACCAGTTCATCTTCATCCATCCTCCTTTAACTTGACGACAGGCATGGTATAAATAGAAACATATTCCTCCAACCTGTTTCCATTGAACGCAAAAATGGTATAGGTTTGGTACCTATACCAATACTAAGCGATTATAATTAGTCCGTCAATGTCGATGTTCAGATTTCACTTTCCTGCAGAAAAATATCTTGAATGACTTGGGCTGCCTCTTCAGGCGTTTGCATCCCTGCCCAGAACGCTCTCAACTTGTGGCTGATCACAGAAAATGCTCTGCTCGAAGGCAGCATTTGGGACAGGAAGAGTGAATCCTGTATGCCTTTTTCACTGACACTAAAGGCTGCTGCCTCCTCGTTCGAAAGTATTTTTTGATTAAGCTCATCCCACGTGGAAAGGAAACCCGTCTCCTCTACCATCCTTTCCTGAAAATCCCGGGATACTGCAAATTGAATGAAATGTTTGGCCATTGCCGCATTCTTGCTATACTTCGAGATCATAAAAGCATTGGCAATCAGCAGCTTTGCCCCTTGCTCCCCCGGATGTTCAGTGCTAGAAGGAAGCGGAGCAACATGATACCGATCCCTTTGTTTAAAAATGGGTGTTGTGAAGATGGTAGAAAGCTGCATCCCGATCTTCCCCTTCTCGAACATGTCATTAATAAATGAGGAATCGTCAATTGCAGCAATGGGTGCAATTCCGTCCCGGTATAGCATACGCTGCAGCAATCTAAGTGAACTGACCAGACCACGTTCAGACAGTCTTCCGTCAGACGTTCGCTCGAATCGAAAGCCATTGGCAAATGCCAGCACAGGCCATCTGCTCCAAGAGTCTGACATGCCGAACCCGTATCGATCTATGATGCCGTCTCCGTTGCAATCCTTATTTAACGATCTGGCGACCTCCGTGAATTCATCCAACGTCCATGCATGGGTCGGCAGCGCAAGACCTTGCTCCTGAAACACTTGGCGGTTGCAGGTCAAAAATACGGGTGAAAGTGTTACCGGAATCGCATACGGTACTCCGTCTGTAGCGAATGCTTCGTATAATCGGCCATAGTCTGTCGTCTGTTTCGTCGTGACTTCTGCAAGAGGCAAATAGTCACTCAGGTCTGCCTCATGATAATCTCGATCCCAGATAAGAAACAGATCTGGTTGTATCCCAAGCTCCAGCCATTTTTTCACATCCATTCGATTCATCTCATCCGTACGAAATACATTTACCGTTACGCGAGGATACGCTTCCGTGAACGCTTTGATCAGCCTATGCAGCGCTTGATCGGCAAACTTGGAGGAATGGGGGCACATCACCAAGAGGGACTGGTTATCATTCTCTACATGATCAGGACGATCGGCAATCATCGTCCCCTTTCCTACCATTTTGATCAGAAGCCCTTCCTTCAAAAGTGTATCCAGGGCTTGTCTGAGCGTATTGCGGCTTGAATCATATTTCACACACAAGTCTTTCTCAGAGCTTAAATAATCTCCCGGATTCAAATACCCTGCATGGATCTGTGAGCGAATATCATCCGCTATGTGCAAATAACGAAACTTTTTAAGATTCATCTTGTCCGACAACCTCACTTTTGGCTAATATCTATGCAATCAGTATAGAACAAATTAATCAATCTACAAACATAATATCCGTTTATGAAATACCCATGGAGGACATACAAAAGCCATGGCTTCTCATTAAGTTTCCAAAGGCCAAACTTCCTGTTGCATAAAGGGTACTAAGCCTAATATGACCTATGCAGTTCGTGGTAAGGCCTGGTATTTCTGGGGCCTAGGTGTAACCCAAAATAGCGCTGTGCCATAACGTTATTCGGATTACTAGCGTACTTTCAAAGAAAATAGAAGGATGGCATAACGTTATTTCTACTTTTATATAGAATAAGAGCCTTTAGAAGGACATTAACGCTATGCCATAATAGGTCATGAGCCTAAATAAATTTATCCACCATCTTCAAATCATGCTTCAACTGAGCGAAGGGGATAGTGGCTAGAGGTACCTCTATGGGTGAACAACGGCTCGTCACCCCCTACTTAGCGCAAAACCCCGCCATCCGTTTCCGAAGAAACAGAACAGCAGGGTTCACTGCGAAGTCCCGCAGGACTGTGTTCGGCTTATAAACGCCGTATCCCATCACGGGATACCGTCAATTTCTCGTATCCATCTTCGGTGATCAGATACGTATCTTCTACACCGACGACACCTCGCCCAAGGAAGGTGAACTTGGGCTCGATCGCGATGACCATGCCGGGCGCCAGCGGGTATTTGAAGCCCTTGGCGAGAACGGGCAACTCGTCGATTTCGAGCCCGATGCCGTGACCGAGGAATTTTACTTGGTCAGCGCCGTACCCCATGAAGTGGGCGCTCAGCCCTGCTTCCTGGACTTGATCCAGCGCGAGCAGATACAGATGCTCGGCGATGGTGCCCGGCTGCAGCCTGGCTTCCGTGGCGCGGAGGACCTCCTCCGCCACGTCATAGGCTCGCTGCAGCTCAGGGTCTAGATCTCCGATCACAAGCGTACGCGTCTGATCGATTAAGTACCCGTCGATGGTGCAGCCGATATCGACGAGGATCGGTTCGCCGCGCTGAATCAGCGCGCGGCCCGAGCTCTGCGGGCTGGACGGGTGGAGCCCCGTGCCCCCGGCCGGCCCGTCAAAATAGGTGGGCACCGCTGCCGAAGCGCCTGTAGCGACCATTCCGGTGATTAACTCGGAATTGTACGCGCGCATGCGCATCAGCCCTTGGTGCCCGCGCAGCCTGAGCTGATGCTCGATGAGCGCCATCAGCTCAAATTCCGCCATCCCCTCACGAATGTGGGGGATGACCGCCTCCAGCGCGCCGTCCGCGACGCGCGCTGCCTCCCGAATCGCCGTGACTTCGTCCGGCGATTTGATCATGCGCTGCTCTCGCACGAGCAGCGAGCCGTCCTCCCAGACCGCGCCGGGCAGCGCGGTCTGTAAGCGCATGTACAGCTGGACGGGTAATACGTCCAGCTCTGTCGCCACACGCAGCGGATCTCCCGCCGCTGCGTCACCGCCAATGCGAGCGCGAAGCCGCTCGCCGAGCGTCTTCCAAGAGCCGAGCGCTTCGACGGCCGCTGCCGCTTCCTCCTCCGCTCGGACCAAACTTCGACGGACGAGATAGATCGCTTCGCCCTCCGTCGGAATGAACAAATATCCTGTCTGCATCGAGCCGCAGTAGTAATATATATCAACATTGTGCGTGACCAGGAAGCCTGACCACCCTCGCTTACGCATCTCATTTTGCAGCCACTGCTGCCTTTGCTCAAAAATTGTCATAGAAATCGACTCCTATACGCCGTAGATTCACACCTCACCTCCATTATACATCCAAATAACCTTTATCGCTCTACCGGTACTCTAACTGTACTCTACCGGTACTCTAACTGTACTCTACCACCACTCTTCCACTAGCTACATCTACCAACTCCAACGAAAATAACTGGATTTCCTGTATCTAATTTGTTCACTTTTGAGCTCATTTGCAGAATAAATGGATTTCCTCCAGCTATTTTCATCGAACTTTGCGTAATTGAGTGTTTACGAGGAAATTACCTGTACATTTTCCATCTATACTTCAATACTTGTCTTTTTCACTCGAATTAGCTGTATGTTTTCCAGTTAAACGGCGCTGGCTAAGCCGATCTCACTCTTACTCTTACTCTTACTCTTACTCTTACTCTTACTCTCTCTCTCTATCTCTCGTTTTCGTTTTCGTTCTCGTTCACCCMCTGCGACATGGGGGCGTGGGGTATAATTGAGAGGGGCGAGTGTGATTCCGAGTGCGAATGAGGATGGAGATGAAGTTGTAGTTGTAGTTGGAGTTGGAGTTGGAGTAGCAGTTGCAGTTGCAGTTGCAGTTGCAGTTGCAGTTGCAGTTGCAGTTGAAGTTGATGTTGAAGTTGAACTTGAACTTGTAGTTGAACTTTGAACTTGAACTTAAAGCCCTAGCTCAATACACCATCTCCGCCGAAGACTTAATCGTCCACGTAATCGGCTGCAAAATCGCATACGTCCGCGGAAAAGCCAACCGAATAAACATAATGACACCTGGTCGTTCCAGCGTAACCGTGTAATCCTGTGCATCATCGCGATACGTATAGGGAAATATTTCCCCCTCATTAACAACCTTAAATAAGTCAACCACCACGGAGCTCTGCAAAAACGTATCCGGCAAGGGCTCATTATCCGCATTTAATCGTAAATTAGCCTGCAAGTACGCCATTGCAGCCTCTATTGCTCTCGTCTCATCAATCGCATGAATTCCTTGTGCAAGCTTCGCTGCATCACTTTGCTGAGCAGCCGCATGCACAGCATTATTCAGCCCATGTTTTCCCTGAAACACGGTATGCATGGCCAACTCTTCATCCGTTTGTAGCCCATAGAGCGACATAAACACTACGCTCATTAGCACCATTAATAGCAGCTTATACACGCCATTCCCTCAACTCTCACGGCACATATTCACTCATTTTCATACCCGTCGCACCCATTCGATCGGAAGCCATCGGCACCGAAATGCCGACCAGCTGATCAATGACAAAAAGCCGCTGATACGGATACGTAATCGTTAACCGCAAGCCCGTTCCTCGCCAGACTGGTGCACTTGCATCCATGCCACCAACACCTGAGTTGGTAGCCACCATATAAGCAAGCTCATCAACCAAGAAACCTCTTTCCGCCATACGCTCCTTGGATTCGGCTATCATCGCTGCATTGATATACCCATGGCTGCCATTCGCTCCGACCTCGAGCAAATAATCGACTTCCTTTTGCAGCACCGCCTGCCGAACGATAATGATATGCTTGTACACTGGCGCGAACATGAACCAACAGAGCAGAGACGCAAAAAGAATAAACACCAAAATCTGTTTCATGGATTAATCCGTTCAATGGATCCACTAATTCTAGCCCCGCTGTCGCTAACCTGCTTGCGAGTTCCCGTACTTCCCCCAACAACATCCATATAGATGCCGATAACAACAATCATCAGCAGCACTGTTACAAGAATAGACCTCATAAATAACCTGCCATCTCTATGGTGTAAGTGCTGTAATATTCGTATTCGCTGTCGTCCCATGGGTCCCGATATTTCGTCTCATTCCTGTTGATCCATCATTAATAATCGTTGTAAACAATAAAGCCACCACAATCAACATCATCACCGTTACCAAAATATTTCTCATCTTCTCGCTCTCCCATCGCATGTTAGTTAATTGCATCAAATAATCGTTGCCCTTCGGCGATCCAAGGGTACATAAACACCCGAAAAGTATTCAGAATCGGCAGACCTGCAAGGACAAACAGCACATACGATACCGTTTCCTTCTTGCTGTCGCGAATCAACTCCATCTTCTCTTTGTAATCCTGAATGCGCTGCTTTAGCAGCTCATAATAGCCCCCATGTTCATTCAACCTGAGCGCATTCAGCGTTTCGCCAAAGCTATGAGCTTCTTCCGTTCCTAGTCTCTTTTTAAAATGGGAAATCGCTTCTTCAGCCCCTTGATACCATTCATTGAGCAGCAGCTGAACATGAGCTCGAGTCGATGTCGTCTGACCGACACATAAAGACAATTTGTCATGCAAATTCAATTTCGAATCATTATAGTACAAGAGCTGTCGACTGATCGCATAAATATCCCGCACGATGCGCTGAGATCGCTTTTCTTTGAGCTGTGCAAGCACTTTGCCATCCCATATAAGAAAAATCGATACGACTGCCGCTCCAACTAACACATACGCAGGCTGCATATGCACAGTGATCCAAGGTCGATCGAAAGCCGCATATCCCATACAGCCTGCCAACATTGTTCCTGCTAAAAGAAATCTTCTCGCACCCTCATACAGGTTCGCATTCAGCCAAATTCCGCATCCCAACAACAATTGGCGCTTCGCCTCCACCGCTTTCGTGCTCATCCCAAGCATTTTATATAACCAGTGAGGTATTTGAAACTCTCTTAGCGCACTTTTTACTCGTAATAATCGCCATCTTCTCTTGCGTGCTGGTATGTACCTTAATCCCTGATAAATCATGATCATTAAAAGTATAAATAAGAGCAAACGCGAAGCGTACTGCAGCATTAACAGTTGGGTATTGACCAAAACCAAAGCATTCACCTCCTCACATTCTTCGCATAGACAAATAGATTCCCATCAGAAATGATACAAAAATTAGTAATAGTGCATCCAAAATCATATTTCTACCAGCAGGATCGATCACATAATATAAATAGGCGTTATCCGCATTTACTTTAAAGTTAATCCACATGAATAAGACCATAAACCCGATTGGTGTAAAATTGGCAATGCGAATTTCCAATAGTCGATTTCTTTCCATCTGATCAAAACGCTGTGCTTTCCGCATGTCGGTGATCAGTTCCTTCAAGCTATCTCCGACAAAGCTCCCCTCTTTCAAGGCCACTCGCATGATTCCTGTAAAATAGTCCGCCCAGATGTGCCCCAACGTCAGATTGAAAATGCGCAAGCTTTCCTCGGTATCCCTTTGCGTCATTAGATGTCGATATAATTGCTCGAAAACAGGCTTAATCGGGTACAAAATACGATTTTCCTCTATACAATACTTCAGCGCAATTTTCATATTTTGATTAGGGTCCATCATGTAAGACTGGAAAAACACCTCAACAGCCGGAAGAAACTCTAGTCTCGTTCGCAAACGAACACTTACCAACTTCACCCGCAGCAGCAAATACGGCAGCGAAGCGCCAATCATCGTCATAATAAGTGCGCCTTTGAAGGTTTGAAAAAAAACGCCACCAACCAACAAGCCGAATAACAATCCAATTAAACTTATCGTCAGCATGGCTTGCATGCTTAGTCTAGATTCGACGGATTCCAGCAACTCCTTCATATGCTTGTATAGCCAGCTATATGTCTCCAAATAAGTAGATATTCTCGCGCTAACTGTGGCATTTCTTACATAGTGCAGCCTGAACCTAGCCTTGCGTTGTCTAATAACCAACTCTAACAGAGCACGAAAACCGACATAAATGAGCACAAATAACAACAAGAGAAAGACATATTTGGCGAAAATCACGGTTCAAAACCGCCTTCTTTCCCTTCATTTTCGATAAATCCGTGCTCCCGGAGCAGCGAATACTGTCTACGATCTACCTTCCTTATTTTTCGCGATGCATGAAGCGACAATTTCCCGGGAAATGTCCATTTGCCTGTCGAGTTGTCATAAAGTGCTAAATCCGTGACGAATACGCATTCATTTTCATAGCGATATTCGACGATTCGCACAATCTTTCTCTTCCCGTGAACAACCTGCATTTCAATGCCGATATGAGTCACAAATTCCGTAATCCTTTTCGTCAAACGCTTCGAATCCATCCCTCTGCCATCCAGCATACACATGTCAGTAATCGCATCCGGTACATCTTCCAGTTCACTCACATGGACTGTCGTCAAACTGCCCTCATGGCCACGCGTACAAGCACGAACATATAAATTAGCATCTTCATCCCTAATTTCTGCGTGACAGATGCGCTTTGGAGACTGCCGCAATGCCAGTTTAAAGGCCTGTAAACCCGAATGCCTCGGATCTTCCTCGTCAATTTCGTATTCGACGATATTTTTATGAGGAAAATCTCGCTTTAAATTCAACTCGAATCGGGATTCTATCGTGATAATTCGTTCGGTATCGTCCATTTCGGCAATGAGCGCCTTAATTAAATTGGTTTTTCCTGAATTTGTCGGTCCAATGACGACCAAATTGAAATACGTGTGGATGAAACAACGAAGTAACACTTCCATGCGGGAATCCATCGTGGCCAAATCTGGGGAAGCAAGCGAAGCTAGGTCAAATCTTTTTACCGTATAAAAGCGTATCGTTAAGGTAGGTTCCGCTGTAAATCCAAAACCAGTCATGGTCACACGCGACCCATCCTGCAGAACAACCTCCGCCCAACGCTTTCTAGGATTGAGGGTATCGTGGTTAAATAACACTAAATTTTGTTGAATTCGCTCTAATTCTCGGATGGATGGAAGCTCGTAAGATGATGGCGTCGCCATTCCTCCACGCACTTCAAAAATCTGCCTCCCCACAACCTGAATCTCTTCCAATCCTTCCTTCTGTTTGAGAACGAGTTCAAGGACATTTAAGCCAATAATTTCGGCAAAAATCGCTTCAGGAAGCGTCGTATACCCACTTGTCCGAGGCGGGATGTCCGAAAGTCTCCTTTTCGACACGAGATCATGAATAATGGCCAGCAGCTTGCCACGATCCTCTTCATAGCCTAGAATCGCGCGATTTAGCGTCTCGTTATACAGTTGCTTTTCAGTCTCTGATCTACCTTTCAGGGCAACCAGCTCACTGCGAATCTCTTGCACCCATTGCTGGAAAAAGGCTTCCTCACCTGCGCTCGCTTGATCCTGAACGCTGCCATTTCCACGTACTCCGTTAGTCTGTTCGACCACTCTATCGCCCAAATCATTAGCGTCAGCTGTGTGTATTGTCGGGTAGCGACCCAATCCCAACACAGCCTCTTCCGTCCTACGTTCATGCATGTAGGTAATCATCGAAAACCTTTTTCCACTCACTCCCTTACCCTCCTGATCATGATTTAGCTGACCGCGCGTTTGCCGGCAATGAGCTTTTGGAACCATGTTTCCTCACGCACACTCGTCTTCTGAGACAGCTTGTAAAAATCAGCAAATTTCCGCGCTACTGCCTTCACCTCATGATGCATGGGATGGGCCGGGCTCAACAGTTCCATCAGTTTACCTTGGTTGCAACGCGCAAGCGCATCCCCGTGTCGACTGACATGTCCAATTAAATGAAGCTGCGTTTCTTTCCGAATATCTTTGAGCGTGAACTCGCTTTGCTTCGCATGCCGATCCGTTTGTACGGCCATAAGCTCAAAAGCATCTGGCTGCAAGCCGAATACAGATCCAACCTGCCTAATCCACCTCGAGAAATCCTCCTGAAAATGTGAAATATCCCCTGTCGTGACGACAATTTTGCTATCAGCTTCCAGCAGCCCGCTTACGGTCGCTGCATTATCCCAATACGCGCTAACTTCGATGATACAGATGTCAAAAGCGCCTCGCGCCACACGCAGCAAATGAATTATTTCTGATGGCGTAAAGAATTCCGCCTGTTCACGCAGCATATTGCCATAAAGAACATGTAGGCCATGTGCCTCTTTCGGCTTATCACAAACGTGGAGCAACCTTTCTGGCGTTAAGCTTTGAGCCTTCAGTTCCGCCCTCAATCCATCTAACGTAAAAAGGTGCTCTTCACGCCCCAAATACCGATGGAGCTTTGAACTTTTGAGATTCAAACACAAATATCCTACCTTCTTTGAAGTCTCCATCGCGAGTGTACAAGCCACCCCAAACGACGCCAACGTCGTTCCAATGTTCGGTGTAGAGCCAACGAACGTTATTAATTTACCAGAAAGCGCCTGATTCAATTGCCCCCCGTTTGACCCATCTACCCAGGCGCGGATTTCATCCGCAATCACAGCCGTACTGCGCCCTGGAAGGATATAATCCAACTTCATCAGCTTGCACATTTTCACATACTTCTCGTTGATTGAGGCATCGTGATAATTTGAAAGCATCACAATGATTTTCGTTGTTGACTCTTGCCCTAGCATGGCTTCAAGGAACTCCTCCAGCTCCCCGTACGAGAGCTCCCGATCCGAAAGGATGACATGGGAGTACGACTGTTCCAATGATTTAGACTGTAAATCATTCGCCTCCGTAAATATTCGCCACCCGAACGGTTTGGCATACACCACATTCGTTAGCTCATCTATTAATCGCTGATCTTTCGACACCAGCCCGATTTGCACTTGGTTTCACCTCTCTTTTTGCCAAACTTCATGTTACTCTTGGACTTGAATTGACGTGGAACTAAAAGCAATGACCAGCTTAGCCTTCTTCCCTGAGCATAATTGATCAATCTGGAGCCATTCATTTTCCGTCAAATTCAAATTGATCTGATCTATAGCACCATTAGCTTCCAGTCTGGAGGTATACATCTTCTGCTCATCTCCCTGGGCCTTGGATAGCAAATTGGAGTTCTTCGGATTGTCTACCTCGACATTGGCGGATGACTTCACAGAAGCCACCGTAATTTCCTTGTCACCAAACAACCTGCGTGAACTGCCATCGCTCCCCGACACGTACATACGAACACGATCTCCCGCACGAATACCATTCGAAACCGTAAGCAGATACTCTTTGGGAATTTGAAAAGTGGCCTGTTGCTCATTAGGAAGGAGATGATAACGATTCAACTTCCACTTCAGAATGGGCTCCTGTGTGCCTAAAGGAATCATGGATTCCTGCCCAACAACATCCGTAAGCTTAGTCATCATACTCGATGTGTAACTGCCTTTCTGAATCGCCTTGAACTCGACCATATCTTCATGAATGAACTGACCCGCTCGAATAAAGTCCTTCGGCACTACAACCTGAACCGTCTGCTGCAGCTCGACCTGATTCACTTGCAACACATATACCCCGTATACGAGCAATCCAGCCAGCAATGCTGCAACCACACTAATCAGCAGGCTTCTCCTGCGATTCAATCGATCACCTCCTTCCTCCCAGCTATAAACACAACGAAAAAACGCAAACCCCGGAGAATTCATCTCCGACATTTGCGTTCTTCGCAAATCAAACTATATGATCATCAGTTCGAAACAATACACTAAAAGTATCACATAAACTTCCAAATTTCAACATCTATTTACATTAAATTTAGGGGTAACAAATGAAAGCGCTCTGCTATTTGTTATACCCGAGCGCGCGCATGATGAATGCCGTCGTTTGCCCGATCAGCGTCTCCATGTCTGGACGTTCCTCTGTAAACATCGGTTCGAAGAACTCTCGTTGCTTGTAAAAAAACATAGCTCCCAACACAAACATGAGCGTACTATCCAGCCCTTCAAACTCATAGATTCCATCTTGTCTACCCTTGTCCAATAAATCACGAACCTTTTTCCACAGCGGGAAAACAAGCTCCMTCATTTTATCCACTCGCGGTGTAATCGTGATAATCTCCATTTGAATCAAGCTAATCAGCTGCGGATCTTCGTTTCGGATTTTGACAACTTCTCTAATCACCTGTTGGATGCCAGCAAGTGGATCTTCCACTTCATAAAACTCCGTTAATTTAATAATAGGAAAAAACTGCTTAAATATTTCATGGAAAACGCTCTCTTTTCCACCAAAATAATAAGAAACCAGAGCCACATTGGCCCCGGCCTCCTCACATATTTGACGTACGCTAGTCGCATCATATCCATGCTGTGCAAACAGCTTTTTCGCGGCCAATAGAATTTTCATTTTCATATCTGACTCTTGATGAACCATGCCTAGCGCCCTCCTAATTCTACGTTAAGCGTTTGATGGAACACGACCTACCGCTGGAGCTGTCTTTACTTTTTTCGCAAATACAACCACCATATCAATAACAAGCGCCACCGCGGCAATCACAAATAAAAAGCCAACTTCGCTGCCAACACCAGGTCCACCGAACAAAATATTCATCAACCCGTTCACTGCATACGTTGCCGGGAAGAAATTACTGATCGAATGATAGAAATCTGACAGAAGCTCTCTCGGCACAATCGCACCGGATGAGACCAACTGCAGGGATAACATTGCAATGTTAAATAGCATACCTGCGTTCCCAAACAAAGTCAAAAACATTTGAGCAACTAGAGCAAACGTCAATAAGAACAACGATTCAAAGCCCCAAAGAGCAACAAATCCTTTATCTACATGCCCTCCCAACGAAACAACCATGATGGCACTGATGAGTCCAACGACAATCGCAGCAACCACCGTAATCCCGATACGTGCAGCCATTTTTTGCGTTTTAGATAGAGAAGCACCTAGGAGATTTGTCGTTACACTGAAGTTCATCCMCATAATCATCGTACCCACGATGGAAGCTAGCACAAGCATCATAGGCAGCATTTGATTTGGCATATCCTTTACTTTATTGGTGCTTTGGATATCTGAACTCACTTTACTCGCTAACCCTTGTGCAATCTGAGTCGCTTGCTCAGCCGGTAGCTGTGGGTTCATCTGTGTCAAGACAGCCGATGCCCCAGCCGCTACTGCTTCTTTATTTACCGTTGCCGTAATGTTCCCCGCCACAGCTTGCATGACTGACTTCGTCATCGACGGATTCGACTCATTAACCGTATAGGTGATTGGGGCAGTCTGTCCTGGCGTTTGTAATTTTTTCGAAAAATCCGGCGAAATGTGCATAACCATTTGCACTTCACGCAGGTTTAGCTTGCTCTGAGCTTCTTCATTTGACGCGATAACCTCCGTTTGGAAAGGGAGATTGCTTTGCAGGCTTTGAACAATTTTGCCACCCATGGCTTGATCTTCATTCACGATCGCAATCTTCAAATTCTTCGTATTATCCGAAACTCCCGAATACCCAGTCATCCATATGATGCTAAACAGCAACTGAAACGTAATCGCTGTAATAATCCCTACCTTGGTTGTTGCAGGCTTCAAAAAAGCCGCTATTGACGATCCCATTTCTACCACTCCTCTTATTAAACAATCATTTAAAACGAATGTTTAAATGATACGGGAGGAAGGATTTTTTGTCAACTGATTAATAAGAAAAAAGCCATGGCTATTTTCCATGACTTCTCCTATACAAATGACTTGAAGGAGGAGCTTTCGTACAAAACGACAGAGTCAACAAGCGGGTTTGGATCTATCTGACTAACCTGTGGTCAGTCATTATTACAACAGCCTTCTTCTCCATTCAAGTGCCCGGACCGCTCGATTTTCGTTTTCAAATATTTCTCGTTATACTCGGAGACATCTCCCCAAAGCTGCACCCGATCCTCTACATCCAGCCCCGCTTTACTAAGCGCATCTAATTTTTTTGGATTATTTGTGATCAGTGTGACCGGCTTCGTTCGAAGTGCTTTTAACACCTTTATAGCGTCGCTATAATCACGTGAATCATCCACAAAACCAAGCTGAAGATTGGCATCCACGGTATCATATCCGTTTTCTTGTAAAATATAGGCAAGCGCTTTGCTGAAGAGCCCAATACCTCGTCCTTCATGATTAGCCAGATAAAATAACGCGCCGCTTCCATGATCGGCAATATGTTTCAACGACTGATGAAGCTGATATCCACAGTCACATCGCTTACTGCCAAAAATATCTCCGGTATGACAGATGGAGTGAAACCGAATCAAGGCATGATCTGTATGTTGAAAATCTCCATGAACAAGTACACTCGATTGTTGATATTCCGCTAAATTAGCAGCAGATAATTTGGCGACAATACGCTCAAAGTCTTCCGTCACTTCATTGCAATTGAGCCAGCAGTACCAATTAAACTGGATGGTCTCCCCAAATAAGTTAACCGGCAGCTTAATGGGTCCGACAAGATATACCGCCCCTTCGCCCTTTTTGATCAGTTTTATTTTCTCTTGTAAAAGTGAAATCACTTTAGGATCAAATCTTTGAGCCACTGGCATGGATATTTCTCCTTTTCAATTTGCAATTGGGATTTCCGACACATGATCATCTATCTTTCTTAATTCCCTAACACAACCATCAAATAAATAATGAGCACGATTGCCATACAGCCAGCGAATTTGTAATTTGGCACGGCCACCTCAAACACCGGCTTCTTAAACAAACCCGCCAGTAAATTGTTCACGGCCGAGGCTGGTGATATGGGATTGGATAAGCTCCAGCTTCCCAACAGCAGCACTCCGAAATACAATGGACTTATCTGCACGCTCGCCGGATCGATGCCGCCTGCAAGAATGGTTACCGGCACAATCGGGTGAAGACCAATTAACGATGATCCCGCTATAAGAACCACCGTGAATAGCGAGAATGTAATGGTTACCGACAGTGGTATTTGCTCGAGCATTGCCGGAATTGAGGAGCCGAAACTGGTTGCGCCAATTGAACCGCTAAAAAATCCGGCAGCCAAAAATAGCGTGATTTCCTTCTGCAAGGCGGGTAGCGTAACGGTAACATGATTCTTCAACCCTTGCCTGTACACGGCCATCGCTCCCTTAGCCATGCACCAAATCAGCGGAAATAATACCGCTGCCATACAAATTAACAACACCATTGGCAACTGGACAAACCGTTCCAATATCAAAATGGCGATAATTGTGGATATTAAATATATGCCAAGCCCTTTCGGAAACACCGCACTCCCCTGCTTCTCAGCCATTTCCTGTTGAGGTGGCTCCGTTTCAGCCGCCCGCAGCTCTCTGAAATCGACCGCCAAACTTACGACAAGACTTAGGACAGCTAATCCGAGCATATAAGGAAGAACGGAAGACCAAGACAGATGAAGAGCCGATGTCACGAGCGTCATCGCAGCAAAATACGGCGACCATAGTATCGCCCCCGCGAATCCCCTGTTTAATGCATTGGCAAGCAGCCGAGACATACCGGGTTGCGGCTTTACAAACACCATTTGATATACGACAGGAATCGAACCGACGTTGATAAACACACCCATAATTTGTGTAAGAAATTGCGTTCCTATGAATAAAGCTGCTTTGCTGCGAAAGTTTTCTTCGTAGAAACGCTTCAGAGCTTCGACGTATTCGGGAATCCGGACTGGAATCCCGAACAACGGCGCGAATAGAAAAAGCGTTACGATCGTCACGTTAATTCCCGCTGACTCAAACCAAACCGAAGCCTCCACTTTTTGAAACAACATGAGGACAGTTCCGACAACCATAAAGGATACTGTAAGCCAGAAAGTTACCCCCTTCAGATTCGGCAACAATAGTGCGATTGCCAAAAAGACAAGGCATCCCAGAACAGGAGTTAGCATCTCCAACTGCGTCAGTTGCTGAACAATATAAACCGCGGCAATGGAGAAAATAATTATTCTCTCCATTGCCGCTTTACCTGCGGATTTCATCCGATCCGCCCTCTTTCATTTAGCTTCATTAGTTAAATTGCCAACAGCTTAAGCTTAGGTTGCCGTATTGGTAGCTGCGGTGAAGCAGCTTTGCCTGGCGATTGGAGTCCCCGGATCCCATTGCAAGCAACAGCGGAATAAAATGTTCGCTCGTTGGCACGGCTGCTTGGGCATTGGGAGCTAGCTCTTGATATTGAAATAACGCTTCTGTATCCCATGACTCAAGCTTATTCTGAAGCCATTTATCGAACTGCTCGGCCCAATCGTCGTTACCTTCAGACTGCCAATTCAATCTTCTTAAATTATGAACGGTTCCTCCGCTTCCGATGATGAGAACATCTTGTTCCCTAAGTTCCCCTAGCGCTTTGCCGATCTGATACTGTTGCTCGTTACTCAGATATCGATTCACGGATAATGCGACAACCGGGATATCCGCCTCCGGATACAGCAGCTTCAAAACCGCCCAAGCTCCATGATCAAGTCCCCTACTCTCATTCAGAACACTCTGAATGCCTTGCTTTTCAAATAGTGCTCGAACATGCTCGCTTAGCGAACGATCGCTCTTAGCCGGGTAGGTCATCGTATAAAGTTCATCTTGAAATCCGCCAAAATCATAAATGGTTTCATACGCCTCAGCAGCGCTGACCGTCTGTTTCGACTCTTCCCAGTGAGCGCTAAAGAGCACGATTGCTTTCGGTCTAGGTGTATGGTCCTTAAAGTTTTTAAGCATTTGTGTGTATGCGTTGTCCTCAAGTACGATCGACGGGGCGCCATGCGCGAAAAAATAGGAAGGCATCATATCGCTTCTCACTCCTTAATTATAGTCAAACCAGCATCCTGCTTAAGCCAATTCAGAAAATCAAATTGGTTCTCTTCCGAAACGCCGTGGTCGGTAGGATATAATTTAAATGTTAGGCGCGGCGCTTGATCCTTGAAATATGCCGCCGTCTCGTGACCGATCCGAACTGGGAATACGGAATCATACTCGCCATGTGAAATAAATACCGATACATCCTTCACACTTCGCAGCGGATACTCCGACTTCACAAAGTCAGGAACGTACCCGTTCAGGGAAACGATTCCCTTCAGCTCAACTCCCATCGTAAGTGCTAATGTCATCGACAGAATTGCACCTTGGCTAAACCCCAGCAAATACCGTTTGCCTGTATCGATTGGATATTTTTCCGTCGCATAATAAATGAAAGCTTCGAGTTGTTTTGCCGCTTCATCAAACATCTCACGGATGGGATTGCCTAAGCTTTTCAAATCATAATACTGATAACCCGAGCCAAGGAGTAGATTGCCGCGGATGCCGATTATGATGAAATCATCTGCCAACGGAGCGACCAAACCGAACATATTTCTTTCATTAGAGCCCTTGCCGTGCAAGGTAAAGATGACTGGATATTTCTTGTCCGGGTCCATATTGGCTGGTAAATGAATGTCATAGTGATAAGTGGGATTCATAAAAATCCTCCTTCGTTGTAAGTTATGCTCAGCGTTTGTTCATAATAAGACGGTCGACTGAGAGCGTCGATTGCTCACCAACAACCAGATACAACAAAACCAACATAAATCCAAGATCCAATTCATAACCAGCCATTTGCCCATCTCCCAGAAGTCCTACCGAAAGCTTCGTTGTTACAATTGCACCCATTAACATAATTACAAGCAAGCCAGATACATAACGAGTAAACAATCCCACAATCAGCATAATACCGCCGACAAGTTCAAGTATTGCTACGAAATAAGCTACAAATCCTGGTATACCGATTGAGCTAAACCACGCCTCAACATTGCTGAGTCCCATTTGAAGCTTATCGATTCCATGCATCATAAATATGATTCCTATCACCACACGCATAATGATTGAAATAACTGCTGTTTTCGTCATTCGTAATCTCTCCTCTATAAAATATATTAGTAATAAAGAAATAAAGTTTATATAACTAATTTAATGCAAAATACATTGACTTGTCAATATGAAAATTGCTAATATAAAATTATAATTCTTATTACTAATATTTAAGGGGGGTGCATGAGGATGGATATCGGCTCAACTATTCGAGCGATTCGGAAGAGAAAAAATATCACCATCGCTCAAATTTGCGAAGAGACCGGCTTGTCCCAAGGCTTCATGAGTCAGGTTGAAACTAATAAAACTTCCCCTTCTATAGCAACGTTGGAACATATAGCGCAGGCTTTGAATGTGCCATTAGCTTATTTGCTCCTAAAGAAAGAAGATCGCATGAATATTGTTCGAAAGAATGAACGAAGAACCACAACAAGCGGCTCCGAATTTCTGAAGGTAGAGCACCTGAGCTCTACGAAGAACGTTAGAATGATGCTTGTAGAGCTCCCACCCGGAGCCTCTACAGGAGATACACCTCATGCACATGAAGGTGAAGAGGTCCATTTAGTTATTAAAGGCAGCATTTACGCAGAGCAAGGAGAGGATGGGGCTGAATTCGGAGAGGGCGATTCGTTCAGTTGGAACGCATGCACACCCCATGTGGTAAGAAATATAGGGGAAGAGACGGCAATCGTACTTATATCGATCTATACAGAAAGTGACAGCGGACGAGACCTTATATAAAAGTGTAAACTAAAAAAACGCCATCGTTTGAGCACAAGCGGCCAAATTGAGGGCGTTTTTTATAGTAGTTACTAATGCAGGGTATACATAATGATTTCAACGCTGGGCCTTGGCATGAACGAATAATAACAAATTATTTTTATTGGCGTTTCGTTTCTATGATTTAGATGACTTCTTTTCTCTTATACAAATGTACGTATAAAATAAGTCCCGTTATTGCACATAATGCTGCACATAATCCAATAAAGCCGTAGCCAGCTTGAAGTCCTCGAAGCAAGCTTATGGGCGAATCCTCCCCCACCATGTGTTTGACGAGCCCTGTGATTCTCCCAATGAGATAATTGCCTATTACGCTGCCTATTCCCATCAACGTTACCGTGAATGTGATAACCGTATCACTACCCTTCGGATATCTCTTGGCGATAAAAGCCATCACTGTTGGATAAATCATCGCAATGCCTATACCAGAAGCAGCAAACATGAACGCGACACTTTCCCCACCTATTATGGCAACTAGGGTACATAATGCCGAAAACCCTGAAGAAATTATGAGGGATAATACAAACCCTATCCGGTCTGTTAGTGGTCCAATAAATAGCCGGGCCAGTGAGAAGCATAAGAAAAAGATAGACAACATGCCAGAAGCATTAACGGTATCCCAGTCATAAGCTTTTTCTAGAAAGTTAACGAGCCAGCCGCCTACAGCCAATTCTGATACAACTCCAAACGTAAGGACCAGTACCATTAACCATAATACCCGGTCTTTCAACAAGGCTTTTAATGAAATACGGTCTTCATGCGAGACATCATCTACTGGGAATGTACTGAACAACGCAATCATAATCGGGATCACAGACAATAGCAGCATCACCAGGTACATCCCGCGCCAATCCAGCGTGTGGCCAGTAATCGTCACCTTCATAAGGCCAGTTGCGATAAGTGGAGCGACCGTTGAACTTAAGCCGTAAAAGCCATGCGTCATATTCATCATCATGCCCGTGTTTTTCACGAAAATCCGAGCGCTTAGAATAGCCAGGCCAATCTCCAACATCCCATTGCCGATATACATTAGGAAATACGATGCTGAGAACAACGTGTAAAAATGAGAGAAATAGATTAGGATGCCGGATACGGCCATAGAGGCGAACGCGGCAACGGTGACCCATTTGATCCCCCATATTTTGGTCAAATATGCTGTAAAGGAACAGGCTATTAAATAACCTAGGGCATTCAAAGATAATAAAGTGCCGAGCTGGGACTCATTCAACATAAAATCGAATTGAATACGTGGTATAGCCGGACCTTTTATATTTTCCGAGAACCCGAAGATGACAAATCCAATAAAAATGGTTGCCAGCTGCATGGCGTAAACTTTATTGAACATGCCTAAACTTTTCTTCATTCTTTGTTTACTCCTAACTTGTTATCTTTTCTGGCATAATACCATTTGTTGAAAGCCATTAAAGAAAGTTATATGAGTAATTTGGTCATTACAAAATCAATTTGTTCTTCATCACCCATATAGAAAGAGTGAGATCCTGTTTGCACAAATCCCATTTTCTTATAGAAAGCAATAGCATTCTCATTCTCTTCCCATACCCCTAGCCAAACTTTCTTCTTATCACGTTCCATTGCAGTATCTATCGCTTTGTTTAGCAAATATTTGCCAAGTCCATGCCCTTGAAACTTGCTTTTTATATAGATCCGCTCAATCTCAAGTGAGTCGTCACCCATCTCTTCAGATTGAGCATCATTGGTGTTGACCTTTAAATACCCTGCAACTTCATCATTCAAATAAACAAAAAAGAATTCCGAAAAGGGATCAGATAATTCTTTTTCTAGCTGTTTTAAGTTATATGCCCTTTCTAGATAAGCTTTCAAACTTTCAGGTGAATTTTGATCCTTAAATGTCTCGGTAAATGTTTCAACACTAATTTCTTGAAGTTTGCATAAGTCGTCAAAGATACACTTTTGTAGATGTATTGTCATTCCACTTTGTCGCTCCTTTTTTAAAATCAATAATTCCTCTTGTTTCCCTTTTTTACGAATTCCCAGTCTTTAACAACATTTTTTCTTATTCTCTGAAGAAGAAAAAAAATAGTTTCTACTTCTCTTTCTGATAACCCGTTTAGTGCAACGCTATTAGAATAGTCATGTTCACTTTTTATAAAAGGATACACATTTTCGCCTTTCTCTGTTGGAAAGAGCTTTTTAATTTTTTTGTTCAGTATGTCATCTCTCTTTTCAATAAACCCATTCATTTCGAGTTTTTGAATGGCACGAGCTGCTGTTGTTCGATCTACCTTTACCATTTCAGCTAACTTTTCTTGAATGATTCCTGGGCTTTCACATATCCGTACAAGATACAAAAACTGACCTTTTGTAAGGTCATACTCTTTAAATTCGATATTACTAATTGAATCTAATGCCCTAGCGATCATTCCAATCTCACGAAGGATTTCTTTCATAATTAAGCTCCTTAAACCATTTATTATGTTGCAAATTCAACATAATCAGTAGAACTATACTACCCCAATTATGTTGCATTTGCAACATAATAACATTCATTAGATCCAAGATATAACAGAAAATATGCAAAAAAGCCCCTATAAAGGGGCGTGGTCAAAAAAAAGGAAAAAACATGTAATCAATGCAGAGCGCACTCGCGATGAAAGAAACTAAAATCTAATGTCCTCCATGCTCCCTCTGAATTTACTCATATTTATACATTTCAACGTTCAGCGCCGATGGTTTATTTTTTATGGAGATCCTACTCGCTTCATCGCCGTTAAGTATACTACTTGTCATCCATACATCCTTATCGAAGGTCCCTTCTTCTATTCTGATATAATCGACCTTAGCGTTCTCACCACGTTTAGGAAGCCACTCTGCCGTGAACCTTATTCCTGCCAAAATAAACTCATCTTCGGATACTTCAATGACAAGTCCACCGGAGATCGGTTTACCTTCTTCTTCTCTTTGGTAACTAATTTTTATTTAATCACCCGAACAGGACCGATAAGTCCGCTTGGTTCCTGCTGCGCATAAGCCGACAAGAAATCAGGGCACTCTTTCACCATCGTATTCGTAACTTCTACGACTAACTTATTTTTACCCTTGTGTATAAGGCCATCGATTGCTAAAGAGTATGGAGGACAAATACGAACACCCGCTTCTTGACCGTTGATCCATACTTGTGCGGTTTCATAGACCTCACCTAACTCTAAATGAAGACCTTGATTCGCCGTATCATGCCACTCAAATTCTGTTTCATAACGGAAGGTTCCCGAAAATCTCGGCAAGCAATCTGCTCCGCTCATATTGGTTAAAGCCACTGTTTCTCCCCATTCCTCAAAATGAGGATATTGTTCCGCCGTAGCAATGAACACCGTCCATTCGCTGTTTATCTCAACTTCCGAACCACCTGCATATTGCGGTGATCGATCATATCCTTCAAGGTCAGTACCATGGATAAGTACGATGGATTCATACGGATGAAGAACAATGTCCACTGTTGCGTTCGCACCGTTCTCCTGCTCTTCATTGATCCTTGTCAGTCGATTGATAAAGGCATCATAAGCATATACATCACCTTTGAGAGGCAAGACAATCTTTCTGCGAATGGTTTGATGCGGATGTTCGTTAAAGAACATAAACACGTCCAAACCATCATGTGCGTATTGGTAATTCCGAAGATAGGGTTCATAAGCGTCAGTCTGAATCTCATAATGTCCATCCACGATAAGCTGTTGTGCCAAATCGTCTAGTGCAACAACTCTTACATGTTGGTGACCAGCAAGCCCAGCTAGTTCAACGGAAACCTCACTGCCTTCACTCGATCGTATCGGCAGCCCACCGACAAAACGTATAGCTAAACCTAGTTCGGCAAACTCAGCCAACCGGCGAATCGCCGCTGCTGGGAGCGCTTCTGCATATGGCACGATAAGGCATGCAAAATCCTCGTTATGAACATGCAGCTTGCTGTCCTTCACGCTTGCTGCTTCCAGAAGTATATCGATAGGCAAGATATCGCAGTCGATCTGATGCTGCATCAATTGCTTCACTGGCTTCTGAAAAAGCATCGCTTCCCCCGACCATTCAGCTTCCGCATGATATACGACAGCCGCAGTGGCTACATGCCTTCCGCCTGAAATCAGGTGACTCATCCGATTCATGTAATGATTTAAATGTTTATAATAGCGGTACTGAGGATTTTTCCCGCCCGCATACATATGCGGTGGACAATCTGGATCCGGATCCTTTTGGGTAAAGGCATGCGGAACAAAATAATTGACGCCGCGGACCAGCATATGGTCTGTCAGCCATTTCATGAGCTTCAAGCCCTCCGCCCAGCCGTACGCCCCATACACTTCACACATCGTCCTGCCTTGCTTCTTCGGATCGAGGTGCCCAAGAGATACCCCAAGCTTGGCAAGCCCGTAGTGGAAAAATTCACTATCCGTATCCCCGCCCGGTTTGCTAAAAGATAGTTCATCAAAGCCGGGAACGATCTGCCAAAGCACCACATCGAGGCCAGACATATCTTGTCCCCACATGGAACGGAAAAAATGTCCAGCTCCTGAGCCAAGTCTGGCATGCACGTTGTTGTCTTCCAGAACATGTCCAATGTATTCGACTCCACGGGCTCTGCACCACTCTCCGATTTGGCTGCAAAAGTTGACCGCGTAGAGATTGCTAACTATATTCATATAGGTGTACCGCACAATTTGTGTCTGTTCTCCTGCGTCATGCCAGAGTAGATGAAGGTGTTTGCGGTAATCTGCGCCTAGCGCACGCTCAAACATTGCTGGCAATTCACTACTCCATGGAAGTGGCACGCCTTTTTTGCCTGGTCTTGAAGTGAAGTCGAAAGTTGTCTTGTCATTGTAAAATCCAGGTTCATCCGAGAAAAAACCAGCAAACGTTTTGCCGAAATCAGCCTTGTATCTTTCATACACAGCCTCATACACCGAATCGAGCAGAATACGAACGGAATCTCGATCCAGCGGGTTCAAATAATCTTCCTGTTGCAGACTGCCGCCATCCTTATTTTCTGTGATAATAAATACGCGCCAATACCCTTCAGGGATATCCCAGTACAGAATACCGTCTTGCACAAGATCCGTGATATCTATACTATCGCTGAGTAAATCTCCACTTGTTGGATGACGGCGGACCGCGATAACAAAGATTAGTTTATTTTTTCCAGTTGCCCGCTCCGGAAGTGAGATCGTTGGTCGAAGTCCACGCATCAACAAGGTATCCAGCAGCAACGATGTGCCTTTGGCAGGGCCGAGCGTATCGATGTAGCGTTCAGCCAAAAACTTGCGATGAAGATCTTCAGGAGCTTCCTTCACCTTGCCTGCCGCATGTCCTGTTGGAAAATGATCATCATCCAGCAACCAAACCTTCATGCCCCGATTTCGAGCCTCATCCATAATAATGTCCATATCCGCCCACCATTTTGGCCCGAGAAAATCCGGATGAGGACGAGCTTCAATGCATACCGCGCCGATGCCTGATTCATGAACACGGGCTATTTCTTCCCGGATCACCTGCTCTTCCTCCCCATGCTGCCAGAGAAAAGGAAGGATGTAATTACGTTCTTGACCTTCAAGCACTTCCCTAAGTCGATTGCTCATGCTAGCCTCCTGTTATTGAAATATCCGCCCGTCTTCGAATCGAAGCAAGGCGGATATTCTTGATCAAACGATTATTTTTTTAATTTCGCATACCATTCTCTCGCGAGCTTCGTTGCTTCTTCGCCGCCTGATTTGTTCCATTTGTCTACAAATTCGTCGAATTTGCTGATCGGATACTGCCCCGTAATAATCTTGCTTGCGTATTCGATATACAAGTTGCGATTTTTGATGTCCGGGAAGCCCTCATAGATGGTAGCCGGCAAGCCATCACCGGCAATGGGCTTGACGTATTTCTGAGCTTCTTGCATATTTTTGACAGTCTGATCAATCTCCCACATGGTGTCTGCCGATGCAGTACTCTTAAGGAGGTCGATCGTAAAGTCAAGTGTCGCCAAACTTGAAGTCGTATTAAATAGCCCAATATTCTCTTGAGTACTCTTGTCCTCCGGAAGTTTCACGGCCTTTCCATCTTTCATCGTATAGTGCATTCCTTCTACACCAAGATAAAGATCTTTCCAAATCTTCTTATCGTACATATTGTTAAGCAGCTTTAATGAGGCCATCAGTTTCGTCTGGTCTTTGTTGTTCTTGACAACCCACTGTGGTTCAATCCTCCTCTTCTGCGTATAAAAGCCCTTATATCCTTGGACTTCCGGTACGGGAAGTATAGAGAACTGGCCCTTCACACCAGTGTTCTTTTGCAAAGCATCCAAATTAAGATTTTGTGTCTCCACCCATTGGAAGTAGTTACCAGCCTTGTCAGAGTTAACCTTACCCTCCCACTTGGACTTGTCGTTAAGAAGAGTTTCCTTATCCAATAATCCATCTTTATATAATTTTGCAGCGAATTCCAAAGCAGCTTTCATATTCGGCGTTACCGCGGAATAAGTCAGTTTACCGTCGTACAAGTCCCAATCCGGGTAACCTTCGAGCATGGCTACACCGTACATAGCAAACAGATGGTCCATCCATCGCGCCTCTTGACGACCGCCGGTCGGAACTTCATCTTTCTGACCGTTTCCATTGGGATCCTTATCTCGAAATGCCTCAAGTACTTTTACATATTCCTCTTGTGTCTTTGGCATCTGTAAGCCCAGCTTATCCAACCAATCCTGACGAATCATGCTAGCGTATCTTCCGTAGTCTACTACCAAAGGAATGTAATAAACTTTGCCCTGACCAGTAGGGTCATTTGCTTTGACAACATTCCAAACATCCTGAGGAATGGCTTGCCATACATTCGGTGCATATTTGGGCAAAAGTTCTGTCAGATCTGCGATAGCACCGTTTTTGGCCAAGGTGGTCTCGGAGCCCCCATAAGGTAGAAACAAATCGGGGGTTTCACCAGCTGCGATCTTCAGGTTCAACTGGTTTRAGTAGTTAGTACCTCCACCCCATTCCACATACGGGTTAATTACGCCCACACCTAACTTTTCCTTCAGAAATGTGTATGTCTTGCTGTCTTTGGTGATGGGCTTGAAGCCGACATTGGTTCCCCATACTTCAATATCAACAGAAGATTCTTTGCTATCAGTAGTTTGGTTCTGAACGGATGATGTAGATCCCGCTGAAGAGTTCGTATTTCCGCTACAGCCAGTTGCAGCAGTTATCGCAAGGATACTTACCACTGATAATAACCCCATCTTTTTAAAATTCATGTATTCTTCCCCCTCAAATCAATATGATATGTTTAAGGCTGTTTGCCTATAAACCGGTATGGGCGTTTTACCCTTTTACAGAACCAATCATGGCTCCTTTGACAAAGTACTTCTGCAGGAAAGGATAGACCAAAACGATTGGAATAATTGCAAAGATAACAGTCGCAGCTCTAAGTGTACGCTCGTTATAGTTCAGATCACCTATTGCAACGGGACCTGCCATAATCGCGTTATCATCGGTAATGAACTGCCGTATCTTAATCTGCAGTGGGAACCAATTCGGATCTTGCAGGAAAAAGAGCGGGTGCTGGAACTGGTTCCACAACACGACACCGTAGAATAGCGCAAGTGTCGCCAATACAGCTTTGGACAGCGGAAGAACAAACTGGAACAGCATTCGGAAATATCCACTGCCCTCAAGGAAGGCCGCCTCCTCCAATTCCTTAGGAAATTCCTTAAAGAAGCTTCTCATAATGATCAGATTAAACGGATTCAATATATGCGGTACGATCAGAACCAGCGGGTTATTATAAAGCCCGATGCCCCGAACTGTTAGAAAGTAAGGTACAATAGGTGCCTTGAAAATCATCGCGATCACCACTCCAACCATAATGACTGGCCCCCACCGAAACTCCGTCTTCGAGAGCGGATACGCGAGCAAAGCAGTCATCAGCAAAGCGAGCACCGTGCCGATTAGCGTCGATCCGAGCGTTAAGAAAAATGCCTTCCATAGGTCGGGGCGATCGATGATATGTCCCCAGGAGGCTAACGTAAATTGCTTCGGCCAAATCGTTACCAGATTCATATCGACAGCGCTCTTGGAGCTAAACGATGTAGAGATCACGGATAAGAGCGGTATGAGAGCTATGATTGACAATAGGATGAGAATAACCGTAATGGAAGCACCGAATGCTTTTTCCCGTTTCGATTCAAACATGTCTACCAGAGCCCCCCATCCGAAAACTTCTTCGATAGCTTATTAAAGATGAATACAAGAATAAATCCGATCACTGACTGAAACAAGCCTACCGCAGTAGCGAAGCTATATTGAGCTTGCTGAATGCCTGCTCGGAACACATAGGTATCGATAATATCTCCAACGTTGTAAGTCATCGGTGTGAGAAGATTAAACACATGATCGAAACCTAGATCCAGGAAGTTACCGATTTCCAATAGAAACAGAATCAGCACAGTAGGCAGCAGAAGCGGAAACGTAATGTGTCGGATTTGCTTGAATTTGGACGCGCCGTCAATCATAGCTGATTCATATAGCTGGGGATCGATAGAGCTAATCGCAGCCATATATACCACAGTGCCCCAGCCTGCATCTCTCCATATGGCAGTGATCACATAAATAGGCCGGAAGTATGCGCTTTCTTGCATGGCAAGCACAGGATCAACACCAAACCACCCCATGACGATATTGAATAATCCGCTGGTAGAAAAGAAGTCAAAGACGATACCGCCAACAATAACCCAAGACAAAAAGTGCGGAATGTACAATGAAGTCTGAATTCCTTTTTTCAGCGTAGACTTTCGAATCTCATTGATCATCAGCGCCAACAGAACGGGTACCGGGAAAACCAAAACGATCTTAAGAAATCCCAACATCAGTGTGTTGCCAAACACCCGGACGAAGTCAGGATGGTGAATCAGGGTCTCAAAATGCTTGAGCCCTACCCAGGGACTATCGATAAATCCTTTGAAAACCGAATAATCCTTAAAGGCGATAACGACACCAGCCAAGGGAATGTATTTAAAAATAAAGAGAAAAATCAACCCCGGAATCGCCATGACATAAAGTGGCCAATATACCTTCATTCGATTAAAAGCCATTGTTTTCAACTTGTTCCCCCCAGTATCTAGTTGCTGAATTCGCTTACACAGTTACTATACATTCTGGCAGAAAAGCTCTCAACGGGACAATTATGTGAAAAAACAGGTCATTTTTAAGGTGCATTGAAAAACCATGTCTTTTGGAGTGTCTGGACTGCCTAAGTACCCAAAAATTCTCCAAATAATAAACTGTGACAACTTCTGGGCAAATAAAAAGATTGCTACTATTCGGCCTCCTTAAGCCGATGGTTGCAATCTTTTCCATGTCTAAGCGATGGTTGTCATCAGTCATACATTTAAATTTTAGGAAGATTTTTACGATATTCACTTGGCTTGCAACCTGTTAGCCTCTCAAACAATCGGGCAAAATGCTGCGAATCGGAGTAGCCTACCATTGAGCTGATTTCGTACACTTTCAAATCGGTATTCTCAAGCAATTCTTTCGCTTTGTCGATTCGGATCCCCGTCAAAAAATTCACATAGGTATCACCCGTTTTTTGTTTGAAAAACTGACTTAAATAATGGGGGCTGATGAAAAAGCGTGCGGCTAGATCGGCAAGACTAATCGGCTCATTATAATGAGTCGAAACGTATTCCTTAATCTCGTCGATGATAATCTTCTTCTTGGGTATATTATGCTTCAATTTGAACGAAATAATTCCACGGATAACCTCAATCATCCATTCCTCCAAATGTTCCAGCGTCCGAAACCGCGAGATGCCTTCTAAAGACAGGATATGGCGGCTCAGGAAATCGTTATGCTGCAACTGCTGAAAAGACAATTTGCGCACGCTCGATAAAAGGATATTTAAGCAATGAAATTGAAGATCTGCCGGACTTATGCTAGCTTGCGCTTCCATCCCACGAAATACCTCTCGAATGGTGTCCACGCATCCCACTTCGTCCATACTGTCGAGACCAGCCTCCAGCTTGGCTATCATATCTTCAGGAACAATGTGACTCCGTCCCGTCAGACTCACGATCTCTTGAAACGGAATCACGGCACCTGCTCCCTTGATAATTTTGTAGCTTAATGCATGACGTGCTTCATCAAAGGATTGTCCGATTTCGAAAGCCTGCTTCTTAAGAGTACCAATTCCTACTGTCATGGACAGGCTTAATTCCCGGTACACTCCCGCCTTCATAACATATATCGCCCGGATCAATTCCTCGTAATTGATGGATCTATCATGGGTAACTACCACGGCCACCTGAGCTCCTGTATAACGAAAACGGTACACTTTCCGGTACTGCCTCAGGGAATTGTCTATTTTAAAATAGAAGGATTGAAGTCCAAATTCCTTCAACGCATCAACATTACCGTCAAATTCAAGCAGAACACATGCGCAGTTTGTCCCTACCGTTGGGATCTGGGCAATCCGAAGAAGCTCTTCCACAAGGTCTGTGTGATCACTTCCGAGATCAAGAATGTCGCGCAAAGCGCTCTCCTGTATCCGGCTGTGAGCCTCTTGCTTTAAATCGTCAACCTCCCGAAGTTTCGCTCTCTCCGTACGAATCGAGTCCATAACCTGATGAATACAGTCACGCAGTTGCTTCTCAATCACAGGTTTATTAATATAAAATTGCACTCCGAGTTGCATGCCTCTTCGAGCGTACTCAAAATCGGCATATCCGCTTAGGAGAATGAATTTAGTTAGACTGCCCTCGTCTTTTAGCATTTTGATCATGTCGAGACCGTCTGCTTGCGGCATTCGAATATCCGTAATGACAATGTCCGGCTGCAGCTTTCGAATTAAATGGGACCCTTCCAAACCGTTATAAGCCTCACCGACAACCTCACATTCCGGAATAGAGCGACCGATCATTTTTTTGAGACCGTTCACAATGCCCTTCTCATCGTCCACCAAGATCAATCTCATCCCAAAGCACCTCTTTTCTATTTTCGCACCTTACTCTCCCTGAACCTTGGGGATTAAAATCTCAACCACCGTTCCGCGATGAACTCCGGAACGAATCGTCAAATAATACCGGTCTCCATATTGAAGTTTAATGCGTTCAGTGATATTTTCGAGGCCTAACCCTTGATTTTTCGGCTGATCGATCTCCTCGAGCTTGTATTTGTCCGACTGCGCATTCTCAAGAGTAGCTAACAGCTGGGCTTGCTTCTCTAAGGACATACCGCTCCCATCGTCTGTAATCCGGATGAGGATATCCCGTTCTTCGGTCCAGACACCTTCAATCTCAATATGCATAGGCCGACTGTAGTCCAAGAAACCATGATTGATGCTGTTCTCCACGATAGGCTGAATTACGAGGGGGATGATATGGCAATGCAGCATCTCCTCGGGAACCCTAATATTTAATTGGAACATATTATCAAATCTGATATTTTGAAGCTGCAAATAATTAGCCGTATACTCCAATTCATGCTTCACCGAATGGTGGCTGCCTTCCTTGCCTAAAGCAAGCCGAAACATGCAGGCCAAAATCGTTATCATATCGGCTGCTTCCTCGTCATCATTCACTAGAGCCTTCATGCGAATCGATTCGAGCGTATTGTAAAGCATATGCGGGTTGATCTGATTCTGGAGCGCAATGAACTTGGCTTGGCGCTGTTTGATCTCCGCGATATACACGTCTTTTATCAAGGAGCGTATCGTTAAAATCATATTGTTGTAACTGTGTACGAGACTTCCAATCTCGTCGCCCGCCTGCTCTTGCTCTATGGGCATATATTGGCCTGCTTCCGCCTGCTTCATGCTTCTGCGGAGCGCTTTAATAGGTCTTGTGATCGTAAAGCTTAATCCAAACGAGATGAGCGTTATGATCAGACTGCTCAACACGATTACGATTACGGTCATTCCTTTGATCTGATTAATTTTCTGCAGCAGTTTTGAGCGCGGGATCTCCGTTTTAATTAACAAATTTCCTTGAGCGGTACTTCCAGATAAAATAATCCGATCGTCGTCTCCGTTATCCTTGAGGTCTCCGATGCCGGATTCGAGAACCTGCTTCCATGACAACTGACCACTGGCCGCGTCGGAATGGTAAACGATTTCACCTTGACGATTACTTATGATGACACTCATACCATACTTATCCCGAGCCAGAACGAATTCATGTTCAAGCTGCAGCAACGCGGATGGATCCAAATCTATGAGAAGGAGGCCCGCGTACGCTCCCCCTGAGTTGAACAGCACCCTTCCTACAGTCACTACGGCCCCCGCCGCTTTATCCTCATAATAAGACCGGTCATGCAACCCTGTAATAAAAAACGGCTCAGCTGAATTGCGAAGGTGCTTGTACCACTCCTGGGATAACAGCGCTTCCCCATTCACTCTGCTCGTTGCCGCCGAATAATGATAAACGCTGTTATCTCGGCTGACCAGCATCACGGTACTGATTTCCGATTTAAGCATTGTAACTCTCATCAGCATGCTCTGGACGGCAACCCTCTGGTTAACCAGCTCGTTCATGGATAAACTTTGTTCATCTCCGAGGCTGTAAATCAATTTATTGTCAACCAGAACTGACTTCGTGACCTTATCATATTCTTTCACAAATTCATTCAAAGATGTTCTAATTTGGGACGTGTACAAAGCGGCGAATTCCTGAGAGGAGTTTTCAAGGGCAGCTGCCGATTGGTAAAATATAATGGAGCTTACACAGAGCAGAGGGATGAGACAAGCCAGAAGGTAACCTGCCATTAGTTTGTTTTGGAACTTCATGTTTCTTATCATGAGATTTGCCCTTCGTCTCCAACTTTTCCCCATAATTTTTACCCTTCCTTTGCTTAGCTATGTACATGCCTAGAAATCGACGCTACCGAAGTATCTTATGTAAAAAGTGGGTATTCAATTATTCTTGCGTTTCACTGGTGATGTAAATCAGCACATTTTGTATTCGTTCACAACAGAATATACTTTAATAATCTTTAGATATCAAAGGGGCATTTGTACGTTTTTGCAGGGTCATTTGTACGTTTTTTTGATTTCACTTTCAAAATGGCCATGGAAAAATGCAAATGTTGTTGATTTCATGCATTCCGGCTCTCATTCTTCTCGAAGCAACACGTAGAGCATACTTGTACCTCTTTACAGAAAATACGAAAAAGCCGGAATTACCGGCTCTGTTCGTTACACTTAATAGAAGTTTAAATCAGCAAAGTAGTATTATTACTTGCTCTTGTTAATTCTGGTGAGCTCTCTATTTAGTGCATATAATAGCTTGTCAGTGAAGTGTTCAGGTGCCATTTCAGCCAAGGTATCAATCTTAAATCCTTGCGTCATGCTAAACGTTGGTCTCTCCCTAAAACTTTCCCCTAAATATTTATTTAAGACCACTTCCGCATCTTTATTCTCAAAAAGCTCTTTAAACGTGCAACGCGTCGAATAAACAAAGTCCGTGAACTGTAAGTCTTCGATCTCTCCATCCAAATCAGGAATTTGGAACCAGTTCGTAACTTCGCCGCCTTTTTCCTCCACAGGAGCTTCATAACTTGGATTCGATTCTTTAACCTTATTAAATTTGGCCATATCTACGTATTGAGCATTATTTCCGGTAGCTACTGCACGTATGTCATTCATGCCTTCAACCAAGGATACATGCTCGAAAATGAAGACCCTATCCGTACTGGTTTTATTTTGAAATTCGCTTCCATTTACATATAGCACTACGTTATCACAGTTTGAATAGACCTTAACGGTAATGTTGCTCTCCGCTCTATCGACAAAGCGCTTACTGGTGATATGAACGAATTTCTCCTCAGACCAATGCGCTTTGTACATATAGAACGCATCCTTCTTGATCTTTCTGTCATAGGAGACAAGCCCCTTGTTGTTCCTTCCCTGGACGCCACCTTCATCTCTAATATTCGCTCCGAAATCAAACATGTTCCATACATACGTGGCCCAAAGATAAGGTCTCTTCTCGAAAGTCTTCCAAACCGTTTCGTGGAACAATGCATGATATTCTTCCGTGTAGTCTTTTACCTTGGGATCCGCACTATGGTATTGGACAATACCTTCTGCCCCGTATTCGGATATACAAAGCGGCACATCAGGGTTAATGCGGTGAAACTTATCAAGCCAAGGTGCAAAATCATCCGCGTGACCGTGATACCAACCATAATATTTATTGTATCCGATCACATCCGTCATACGATTATATTCATCTTCCTCACTGACAAATAAAACATTAGCCATTGTCGTCAGGCGAGTGGGGTCCTCTCTTTTCGTTAAGTCATGCAACTCTTTAACAAGTTTTCTGACCTCTGGTCGCTCACCGCCGATTTGAATTTCGTTCTGTATCCCCCAGAATACGATGGAAGGGTGATTATAGTTCTGCCTGATCAATTCGACCATCTGCTGCTTCGCATTGATCCCTTCTAATTCGTTCTGTGACATTACGGAAATGAAGGGAATCTCAGCCCAGACCACCATACCCTCTTTGTCGCATAAATCATAAAAGTATTGGCTGTGCTGGTAATGGGCTAATCGAATGGAAGATGCTCCGATTTCCCGAATGTAGGCCATATCTTCGACTTGTTCTTGTTCCGTAATTGCCCAGCCCATATCCTTCCTGTCTTGGTGTCTGGATACACCATGCAAAGGCAGATGCTCGCCGTTTAAGAAGAAGCCCTTTTCAGGATCAACATGGAAGTATCTGACGCCAAAAGGAATTGATACTTCATCGATCGTGTCATTAAAGCTAGTCATCGATAGATTGGCACTGTACATATAGGGATTTTTTCTACCGTTCCAAAGTGTTGGATGGTCAATGACGCAAGGCATCTCTTCTGATCGAGCTTCTCCTGCAGCCAGTATAACTTCCTTAGAGGCATAGGTTACACGATGATGATCAGCATCAAAAATATCTGCCCACAGTCTCACTTTTTTCTCTTCATTACTGTCATTTACAAGATTTGCTCTAATGCTTAGTTGAGCTCTTTCCTTTGATACTTCTTCCTGAACAATATAAACCCCCTGTGAACCATGGTCCATCAAATCAAAATGAACAGGATTCGTGACCACCACTTTCACATCGCGATAAATCCCCCCATAGAAGGTAAAGTCTGCTTTCTGAGGATACACGTCATCCACAACTCGATTGTCCACTTTTACGGCAATTACATTTGTAGCTCCATGTTTAACTACGTCTGTCATATCAAACCTGAACGTGGAGTACCCGCCTTTGTGCTGCCCCACATGCTGACCATTTACGTAGACATCCGTAATACTGTTAGAACCATTGAATTCAATAAACAACTGACTTCCCTCGTAAGACGGCTCAACCACAAAAGCCTTTCTGTACCAACAAGCGCCTTGATAATATTCGTAGCCATTCGCCCCATCGATCGCATTCCAGGAATGGGGAATATTCACCGTATGCCAATGATCATCCTTGTACAATTCGCTTGCAGCGTGTTCTTCGTCCCCACGAATAAATCTCCAAGTCTCGTTAATCTCTATACTTTTTCTCATTGTACAGCCACTCTCCCTATCAAAATTGTAAACTGATATTCGCCGCTTCCTGCCGTACATACAATTCGGCCATCTTCATACCGGGCATCTGGGAATTCGGTGAATACTTGCTTAAGATCGTCTTGATTGCCTGGAAGCATGATCGTCGCCGTCGTATTCGCCGGTATCTCGAAACGATAGGTTACAGCCTGATTCGTCTTTTCCCAGCTAGATGCAATGGTTCCATAGAGGGACTCATACGTCGCGGATGCATGCGTCAGCGTTCCTCCAACCATGGGTTTCAATATGAAATGCTTGTAGCCTGGTTTCTCCCAAACAGGACGTATTCCGGCTATGCCCGCAAATAGAAAATCGCATACAGCCCCATACGAATAATGATTCAATGATCCTGATAGTTCACCGTCAGGCTTAATTCCTTTCCAACTCTCCCATATCGTTGTCGCACCATTGCTGACGGCGTACAGCCACGAAGGACACGAGTCCTGCTCTAACAATCGGAAAGCGATATCAGCATGACCGTAATCCGCCAACACCTGAAGGATGAAAGGTGTCGATAGGAAGCCAGTGTTCAAGTGATAATCCTGTTCAACAACCAACTGCGCCAGCCTGTCGGCGACTGCTTGTTGTTTATCTGCATAAGCCAAGTCAAATGCTAACGTACGAACATTAGGTGCCTGCCTGCCTTCCAATATAGAGCCATCAGCTTTAATAAAATACTGATTATATACGCGTCTAATTTTCTCATAAAGTGCTTGGTATTTGGCTTCTTCCTCCGTCTTCCCTAACACAGTCGCCATTTCAACCAACAATCGGGTGGAATAGGCATAGTAGGCAGTTGATACATCAGGGTGGTTTCCTTTGGTTTTGCTCAAAACAGCCATGAGATCACTGAACTCCGTATCCGTTTCAAGCCACTCTCCCCAATGGAACCTCGTATCCCAGATGTAATCAGCATCACGTTCTCCATCTGTATAATTTTGATAAGCAGGCGTATCTTGGTATAGCTCATTCGCATTCTTCGCGCTAGTATCCATGTAATCGACCCATGCCTTCGCTGAGTCAAACTGTCTCTCTAAGATAGTCTTGTCTCCATAACATAGATACATTGTCCATGGAATGATAACAGCCGCATCGCCCCAGCCTGCAGAACCATCAAGAATACTGGCAGTTCCAGGTTTGGGCCTGCGCATGCCCACCATCGGGTTTTTATTTTGCTCCATGAATCTTTGCCATTCCTCCATGCTGTGATGCCCGATAACAGTTGGCACTGTGCTGCCGACCGAACCGTCAGCAAATTGTTCCGCTGCAACGTCGGCCATCCACTTTTCAAAGAATGGATACACGTTCATGAAATCAGAAGCCGTTCGACAGAATACTTGGGCATCCCCTGTCCATCCCGCTCTTTCCCGGGTTGGGCAATCGGTCGGCACCTCCATAAAGTTGCCCTTCTGGCTCCATTTGGAGTTAGCTACCAACTTCGTGATTAGCGGATTCGAGCAGGTGAAGTCACCCGTTTCGTCCAAGTCGGAATACACGGCCACTGCTGTAAAATTCTCAGGTGTTAGTTCTCCCGAATAATTCTTAACGAGAACATAGCGAAAGCCGAAAATCGAAAACCGTGGATGATAGCTCTCCATACCATGTCCAGACATAATGTAACGAACCTCTTGGAAATCCTCCAATGTTCCATGATCTGAGAGATTCTGTAAGGTAAAGTTTCCATGCTTATCTAAGGCTTCCCCATGGACTAGAATAATCTCAGTTCCTGCATCGCCTTGAACCTTCATGTCAACCCAACCTGCGATATTTTGACCAAAATCGAGAATCGTCTCGCCATTTGGTGTTCGGATTACTTGTGGCGTAAATCTTTCTTTCTGTTTTACCGGTACGCTTCGGGTAGCAATCAAATTGTCGAAACCATCCTCAGCTGCGAGTTGGACAGGATCCCAAGTCGAATCGTCATAAAAAGGTTGATTCCATCCCTCTACATTAATTCGGGCATCATAAAGATCTCCGGCTTTCATATCCGATTTCAACAAAGGACCATGGGAAGTCTTAAAAGAGCCGTCACTGCCGATGATCTCGCGGCTTCCATCTTCGTAGTCCAACACGAATTGCCCCAGAAAAGCTACTTGATAGCCAAAATTGTTCTTTAAACTTGCTCCACCCGTAGTCCCTCTCCACCAGCCATCCCCGAGAATGACACCTAGCGCATTGGTACCTTCGAGCATGAATGAAGTTACATCGTAAACTTGGTATTGCAAGCGCTTGTAATAGGAAGTGAACCCGGGCGTGAACAGTTGATCCGTACCCTCGATTCCGTTCAGATAAAAGCTGTACAACCCTTTTGATGTCAGGCAAGCTCTAGCCGATTGGAGCCCTTTCTTTACCGTAAATTCCTTCCGGATATACGGAGCCGGCTTATAGGCGTGAATATCCACTTCTTTCTCCGGTTCAATCCAACGAGCCTTCCAATCCGCAGCGTTCAACAATCCAGTTTCAAAGAAAACAGGATCACTGAACGGTGACTCCTCCTGATTACTCCAAACTTTAACTCTCCAATAGATCCGTTCAAGCGATTTTAATTCCTGACCCTCATACAGAATACCCTGCGATTGGTCCGTCTCAACCTTGCCGCTGTCCCAAATCATGTTAGTGAAGCTCTCGGTTGCAGATGCTTGCACTTGATATCCGGTTTGTATGACGTTCCTGCCGTCACAATGGAGCTTCCAGCTCAGACGCGGCTCTTTTGTATCCAATCCCAAGGGATTTTCCAAATACTCCGTTCGCAATGACACTGCTTTCAACATTTCGGTAACCTCCCAAAGCTAAGATTGATAATTAGGTGTATATTGAAACCAATCGTATAAGGCAGGAGCTACACATGGTTTGCCATTACCCGTCGCATACAATCCGAAAAACACACCTGTAAAGCCGCCAGCTATCTCGGTGGAGACGAGCGAGCACTCCCCCGTACCGAAAGCCTTACGTTCTCCATTCGGTATTTCGTAGAAAAATGAATACTGGAAAGGATCTGCATCCAAACCGAGAATGATTTCTGAGCCTTCAAACTCTTCTTCCAGCTCCACTTTCCAAAGTGATCCGATTCGCCTGCGAAAGATTACTTGGCGACGTCCTTCAACCCCACAAGTAAGTGCTATTTCATAATGGAACCGCTCATTCATATAAACCGTAAGCCCAGCTTCATCGCCTTCCTGTAAAGGATCAAATGACATTAGCGTAGAAACGCTGCATCGAAAATGCTGCTGTCTCCGTCCGATAAATGCCGGAGAACCGATATCATTTAAGGTCAATGCTGAGCCTTGAAGTGTCAACCAACCCGGTCTTTTTTCCAAAGACCAGTCCGCGTCCTGCGGATTTCTTAAGAAGTTCCACTCCAGCTGCAACCGGTCGGAATTAAAATCATCAATACCAGGCGCCAGCATCTCATCGCCTACAAGTGGAAGCGTTCCAGCATCCATCTTCTCGGCAATTCTACCGTCTACCCCGATCACAGGCCATCCGTCCTCAGACCAGGTAACTGGAGCAAGGAAGGTCTCGCGTCCCAAATGATGGTGCCGCCCGCTAAACGGAACGGATACGGGACGAATCCCTAGGAAAACGGCCCACCAGTTACCATCCTCCAGTTGAACGAGATCTGCGTGGCCCGTTGCCTGGATGGAACTCCCCGAACTTCGGTGGGTCAGGATAGGATTGTCAGGATTGCTCTCAAATGGCCCGTATGGCGAGTCGCTCCTTGCGATCGTAGCCATATGACCGTACTCAGTTCCTCCCTCTGCAATCATCAAGAAATACTCCCCGTTTATTCGATACAGATGCGGGCCTTCCGCCGATTTACCGCCTGTGCCTTGCCAGATGAGACGCCGTTCCGATAACAACTTCCCTGACTCTAGGTCGATTTCTGCTTGATAGATCCCCTTTGGCTCGTCCCCGAAGAAACCGCCGGTTCCTGTAATGTAAACACGCCCATCTTCATCGAAAAATAAGGACGGATCCACGCTCGGCCAATCCGGCCATATCGGTTCAGACCATGGTCCTTCTGGATTTTCCGCCCAAACATAGAAATTGCGGAACATTTTAACATTCGTTGTAATCATATAAAAACGGCCATTATGGAAGCGAATGGTTGGCGCATAGATGCCCATTGAGCTTCTGCACCCTTCCAAATCCAACTGGCTTTGGCGGGTAAGGCAATGTCCGATTTGTTTCCAGTGGACGAGATCGCGGCTATGAAAGATCGGCACTCCCGGGAAGTATTCAAAAGAACTTGTAACCAGATAAAAGTCTGCTCCTACCCGACAAACACTTGGGTCAGGATGGAAGCCGGGAATTACCGGGTTTGAATATTGAATCGTCGAATCAACCATGCTATCGCCMTTTCTTTGTTTAAATCTCTACTAACATCTTAATGTCAATCTAGATGCGGCACTAACACTCTCACGACACATCCATAACGTTTTACCGACTTCCTGAGATGAATTATTTTGCCAATAAAAAAACCAGGCCCATTAAAATGGAAACCTGGTCTTAACGTTCTTATTTTTTGTTTGCAACCGCCCAAGCATCAAGCTGCCTTTGCTTTTCCGCAATAACTTTATCGATACCCGCTGCTTTCAGTTTAGCTCTGAAATCGGGTAACTTATCGGCTGGATCGAGTGTTCCTGACTCTAAACCTTTTGCATACTGATCTGTTACATTTTTAAGAGCAATAACCTCATTTTTTACTGGTTCCGAATTGAATGTAAATCCAAGTGCTTTAGATTTGATCGCTTTTTGATTAGCTTCTGCAGTCAATTTCCACATGTCTTGTAAGTCTGACTTCATTAGATAGGCGATGGATGGATTGGCGTAAATCCAACTTTGAATCGAATATCCAACTGTCTTGGAATCAATTCCTGCAGGGTAATCGATTGAATTCTCTGACGCCTTCACATAGTGCTTTCCTTCAATGCCATAAATAAATAAATTAGCAAGATCCTTGTCCGTGTACATCAAATTCATAAGCATCATGACACGTTCAGGATTCGTAGAATTTACGGAAATAGTCCATAAACCACCTTGCGTATTGGACGTAGTCGAATAAATATTAGACATCAAGGGCGCATACACGAGCTCTTTGCCGTTCGCACGGATTTCCGATTCCAAGTTGCCAGGTCTAAGGCCGATGAAATAAGAAAATGCCTTGTCAGCCTTCAACAAATCTGAGGCGTTAGCTTGGGTTGTAGCAGCATCCTTGTTGATATAGCCTGCCTTAGCCCAACTATGAACTTTATTCAAATAGTTTTCATACTCTTTGGTCTCGAACAAATTCACGACTTTCAAACCATTGTCATACTCAGGCAACACACCTAAGCGATCCCCCAGTTTATCATACCAGACATAAACATCTGATGGCATGGATAGTCCTGCTCCAAGTGGAGCGATCGTTGGCTCATTTTCCTTAATCGTCTTATACACCTGATCCAAGTCATCAATCGTCTTAATGGATGCTATATTAATTTTGTACTTTTCCACTAAGTCTTTCCGCATCAGTACGCCAGGAACTCCTGTCGTGTAATCCTTATAGACAGGCACGCCATAGGTCTTCCCATCTATTTTAACACTAGACAAGAAGGCAGGATCGATCTGTTTTTTAATTCCGTCGCCATACTTATCTAACAGATTGTCGATTGCAACAAAATTTCCAGTTGCTACACTCGAGCTGTACCCAGCACCAAATTCAAATGACAAATCCAGTTTCTCACGGCCAGAAGTCATTAAATTCTTTTGTTGAGCCCATGCCCCGATACTAATAGGTATGATTTTGACAGTTGCGTTAATTTTAGCCTTTGTAATTTTGCTAATTTCATCTTGCACGGCTTGGGTATCCTTCGGAACTGCTCCGAACGCCGGCATGGCAATTGCGATCTCATAAGGATCTTTTGTCGCACTGTTCGGAGTTGTGCTGGAAGCTGCAGTTGCACCACTATTTTCATCCGTTTTCGAAGATGAACACCCAGCAATGACTCCTGTTAACATAACTGTGACAAGCGACAATGTCGCCAACTTTAATTTCCTTTTCATCTCTTATCCCCCCAAAGTATCAATCATTTACACCTTCATCATATCGTTCAATGAAGTGGGCGACTAACACTCTACCGACATCATAATAGCGTTTTCACGACTTATTGATCTTTGTTATTTTGACTTCGATATTCCATAGGCCCTAAGCCAACGTGTTTTTTAAATAGTTTTGTAAAATAGGAAAAATTCGTATATCCCAGCGTCGATGCTATTGCGCTTACAGGACGATCTGTATGTGATAATAACTCTTTCGCCACTTTGACTTTTTCAATCACAATATAATCCGATAAAACGTATCCCGTCTCTTTTTTGAAAATTCTCGTTAAATAATCGGGATGTAGAAAGACTTGATCTGCGATCATTTCACGTGTCATATCTTGATCCAGGTTATGTGAGATAAATGTTTTCACAATCTGGACTATTTTCTCTGTTTCTTTGATCGCTTCTGCATGAATCATCGCTTTGTTAACAGCATGACGAGCCCAGATGAGCATATCTATGATAGACCGCCCCGCCGATTCCGAGATCTGTCTTGATTTTTCATCACCAAATAATTGATTGGCTTCAATCCCTTTCAAGTTCAAAAAGGAGTAGACGACTTGGGTAAAATTTTGATTGAATTGGTGTAAAATATCAGCATTGATTCCTTGGTTTTTGACAAGACTGTTCAAAAGCGTTTCCACTTCATGAACGACTGCATCCTTCGTCGCTGTTTTCATAAGTGAGGCGACTATGCTAAGTGTTGGCAGCTTTGTTTGGGGCATAGAAGTGCCGTTATCAGGCTGAAGATAGACTTGGTTTACGAAAGCAACATTATTCCGATCTTGTCTCCTTAACTCTGCTACCATTTCGGCCATTTCATAAGCTTCTACGGCGTTTCCAAAATAACATGAGAGATCACAGTAAAAATAATCGTTACACGAATCGATATATTCTTCACAAGCTCGGAATAGTTGTTCGTACTCCCAATTCGTGCCCTTATTTGCGACCATGATCAACAAGAGCATTCCCCGATCCAAGTGAAAACATATGCCGTTTGAACCGTTACCGATGATCATTTCTTCGGCTGAATTTTTCAGGGCATACGCTAGAATCTTCTCGTCTCTTCGATTCAACTCTTTTTTCCACTTTTGAACCGAAATGAGAATAGGGAGAAAGACCGATTCTTCCGTTATAGGAATGTGATGCAATTCCACTTGATCTCGTATCGCGGAGGGCTGGCTCGGTATGGAATGGCTGATCAAGTCCACCCAGAACCTTTCAATAATAAAGGAATGATGCTTGAGCCATAGTTGATGGGATTGACTGTTTCTATTGAACTCACTGTTTCGATTTATGATGTCCTGCGCCTTTCGAATGGCATTTTCCAAGTCAGTTGCACGAACAGGCTTAAGTAAATAATCAACACTACCCAGTTGAAGCGCTTCTTTCGCATATTTAAAATCAGCATGACTTGTGAAGAAGATCGTTGCTGTATTCGGATGATGCTCTCTCACCCAAGTTAACAAATCAAAACCGCTGCCTTGGGGCATTTCGATATCACACAACAAAATATCGATCCTTTCCCTTACGAAAAAGTCTTTGGCTTGTCTGACATTAATGGCTGTATGCAGTCTGCTGATGCCTAATTTATTCAGATCAAGGTCGGATTTAACCCCTTCAATAGCCAGAACTTCGTCGTCTACAATGAGCAGATGATATTTCATCTCGTTTCCTCCAATCCGGGGTTAGTAGGAATAATTATTTCTATTTTAGCTCCAAAGGTTTGAAGATCGTTATCATATAAGATAGATGCGACTTCACCGTACAAGAGTCGTAATCGCCGTTCCACATTCCAAATCCCAGTATGCTCACCTCGCTCATTTTCCACACTTCTGCCTGCCTGCAGTTTCTCTAGTATGTCGTTCTTAAATCCTGGTCCTGTATCTCTTATGCTTATTTTCATTCTGGAGCCATGCTCTTCAATCAGAAATTCAATCTGAATCTCAATGGTGAGCGGCTCATCCAACGTAACGGCATGCTTAATTGAATTCTCAACAAAGGATTGAATGACGAGCGGAGGGATCGGGACATCTAATAAGTAATCCGGTGAGTGGATTGTCCACTTCAATTTTTCCGGAAAACGTAAATTCTGGATCTTTAAATAATTGCACGTATGTTCAAGCTCATCTTTAAGCGGCACGAAAGACGTATTGCTCCGGAACATAAATCGGAAATATTCGATTAGAGACATGGTCATATCCAAGATCAAATCATAATTTTTAATTTTAGCCAGATTATAAATAATATTGAGTGTATTCAAGAAGAAATGAGGATTGACCTGCAGTTGAAGCCGCTGTAATTCCTCTTTTTGCTTATTCAACTGCTCCTCGTAGACGTTAATTCGGAGCCGTTCAACCTCGGACATCATGGCATTAAACGCCCCACCCATCAGTTGAAATTCTCCCGAAGTATTGCTAAGCTCTACCCTACTGCTCCAGTCACCTTCTCGAACTTTCTTCATTGTGCGCAGTAATCGATAGAGTGGAACTAGAACAGATTGCCTCATGGCATACAGACCTATAGGGATAAAGAGAAATGCAGCGATCGTGATAAACCAAACTATAGACTGCAGATAAGGAAGCTTGGCTAATATATAATGGTCGGGTATCAATACATTTAAACTGAAATCCCCTCGATGAGACAGAGCACCAACCACAAGAAATTTCTTTTTCGTGCCTGAAATGTAATATTCATTTGCTTTCTGTTGAAGTTCAATCCCATATTCACTTACTAGTTTTGAATCGGAAATAGGTTCACCTTGTGTATTGGCTAATATAACCTCTCCCTCTTCTCCAATTTGAAGCGAATGAAAGGGGGTTACCAATTCCTCCGTATTAATCAAAGCGCCAAGGTAGGTGTCCCCAGCACGTACAATATCAACAAGGTAATTAACCTGGTTAATTTGGACATATTTCCAAACCTTAGAAGGACTTCCCTTTGAAAATAACTCAGAATGCATATAGGCAATCAGATATTTTTCAATAATGTCATTTCCCTTAATGTCTGAAGCATTCTTCTTAGAAATAGTTAAGAAATCTTGCCGATGATCCGTATAGGCAAAAAATGAAGTAATGGGATCGTACAAATTAATATCTTTACTTAACTTGTTAAACAAATATATTTTAGCACTGTAATACTCGCCATCAGCCTCCTCTTGGCTAAGCGATAACAAATCGTATCCGGTACCGGCAACCGTACGCATATACGAATCAATGTCGTCTAATTGAGAATCACTCTGGTTCGTATAAAGGTTCAACGTGTTCTTATAAGAATCCGCAACTTGACCCCTAACGACATGAATAGCATAGTAGTTGTTGTATAAGAGCATCCCCACCAGCGGCATCGTCATTATGAACACGCTGACAATTAACTTAACTCTCAACGAGGCTCGTCTCCAGTACCATGCGGGTGTATTCATGATCGTTTCGGCTCCTTTTATTACTTAAATTTAAATTTCAGATCTATCATACTCTTATAAGAACAGGCAACGCCACAACCATAATAAGTCAGTTGTGGCGCCATCGCATATAGGGGAATCCAATTGGCACCTTATCCTTTTACAGCACCAATCATAATTCCTTTGATAAAGTATTTTTGGAAGAATGGGTAAGCCACCAAGATCGGGAGAACCCCAATGACAGCAATGGCCATTTTCACAGCATCTGTAGGCATTTGTTGCATAGCATCACTTGCATTATTCGTCATATTCGTGCTTATGAATTGGATATCCTGCATGATTCGATTCAGCAGATTTTGTACACTGTACAGATTAGGATTGGTAATATAGATCATACCTAGCTGCCAATCATTCCAGTACATGATACATTCGAAGAGCCCGATCGTTGCCAATATAGGGCCCGATAGCGGAAGTACAATGGACCATAAGGTCCTATATTCGCCGGCTCCGTCTATTTGTGCGGATTCGATCAAAGCGCTAGGAATCGTCGTCTGGAAGAAGGTTCTCATCAACATCACGTAAAATCCGTTCATCAGGAGCCCCGGTACAATTAGTGCCCAGATCGTATTTTTAATATGGAAGATCTGTGTATAAACCAAGTAGGAGGGAACCAGTCCTCCATGAAACAACATGGTAAAGAAGACGATAAACATAATCAAATTGCGATATGGGGTACCACTTCTGGATAACGGATAAGCTAAAAGAGCCGTCATGGTTACCCCTAAAACAGTTCCGACTATCGTAACGAAGATTGTCACTCCGTAAGCCCGGGCGATCTCTCCCCCTCTTTCGTATAAATATTCATACGCAGCCGTACTAAACGTATGCGGGATGAACGAATAACCATACGCGATGATATCATTCTGATCCGTTAACGAAGCGGAAATGAGCAGTATGAACGGGAGAATACAAATGACGGTGAACAAGAACATCGTGATATGGCTGAGCCATGTTAAACCTCTACTCTCTTTTTTCATGGGTGTCTACCTCCTTAAAGTTTTCTGCGGTACTTCCTGATTACGCATCTTGACGAGCAGAAAACTCGCTTCGGAAGCATTCGCTTAGAACAATGCGCTATCTTTGCTGTATAGTCGCACCATATAGTTTGCAAGCATAACAAGTAAGAATCCAACGAGAGATTGATACACTCCTGCTGCTGTGGACAAGCCAATATCGCCATTGCCCGTTAATCCTTTAAATACATACGTATCGATCGTGGCGGTTGTATTAAATAATGCACCTGAATTCATCGGAACCTGATAAAATAAACCGAAATCCGAGTAGAAAATCCTTCCGATACTGAGCAGCGTCAACATGATAATGACTGGTGTTAGAATCGGCAAGGTAATATGTCGGATCTGCTGCAATCGGCTTGCACCGTCGAGTCTAGCAGCTTCATAATACTCTTCATCAATTCCCATCAATGCTGCAAAGAATACAATGCTCGAATAGCCAACACTTTTCCAGAAATGAACCATTGTTAGTATCCAAGGCCAATACTTTTCCTCGGTGTACCAAGAAATTCCATCCTTTATTCCGAACCATGGAAGTACGGTGTGATTTATGAATCCCGTATCCGCACTTAAGAGGGCGTATACCAAATAGCTGACGATGACCATGGAAATCAGATGCGGCAGAGTAATCACACTTTGATAAAACTTAAGTAATACTTTGTTTTTGATCTCATTCAACAAAATTGCACAGGCTAAAGATAAAAAGGTTCCAACGACTATAAACAATAAATTGTAAAGAATGGTATTTCGGGTAATAATATAAGCGTCCGATGTCTTAAAGAGATATTCAAAGTTTTTAAATCCAATCCAGTCACTTTCCAAGATCCCCTTAGCAAAGTTTATTTTTTTGAAGGCAATGACGATCCCGAGCATCGGGATATAATTATTGAACAACAAGTATAGAAGTCCAGGTGCCATCATAATTAGAAGTGGCAGGTATTTACGGAAACGATTTTCTTTTTTCTTGTACGGGATACCCACCCGCGATACAGTTGCCGATGCTTTTTCCATCTTAGAAACCCTTCCTTTCCGTTTATTATTTCTCTCATGTCTTACCTTGATTTTAAGGGATACGATCCCTTCCATCTAACAATCTAACGACCACATAGTAACGTTTTAACGACTTTCGCTTCTTCGAAAAAAAAGACTGATCGGGAATAACCCGTTCAGCCTATTATTTGCTTTAATACGACGTCCAACCACCGTCAGCCGTGATGACAGTCCCATTCACAAACTTAGAATCCTCAGATGCAAGGAATAGAGCAACGGTAGCAATTTCACTAGGATCTACAGGTTCGCGCCGTTGCGTACCCGCTCCAATTTGGAACTCCTGTAAAGCTGCCATGTCCATATTGCCCATCGAATTCATGATACTGGTTAGAACACCGCCTGGTGCAATAGCGTTACAGCGAATGCCGGATTTCGCGTACATGTAACCAACATTTTTAGTAAGCCCCACTAGACCATGCTTCGAAGAAGTATAGGCTACTCCACCTTTGCCCCCAGTTATTCCAGCGGCGGATGCAATATTTACAATGACGCCCCCTCCCTGTTTCAACATGAACGGAAGCGCTTTGCGAATCGCACGCATTGGACCTGTCAAATTAATGCCTATTACCCTGTCCCACAAATCGTCTTCGATTGTTTCGATTAATCTGAAGCCATCCATGATTCCTGCATTGTTTACGAGAATGTCGACTCTTCCGAATGCTCCGGCAGCTTTGTCCACCATCGCCTGGATCTCCTCTTCCTTCATGACGTTAGCGACCACGCCTATAGCAATCCCACCATTTTGCCTAATCGCGTCCACAACTGCCGAGATAGCTTCTTGATTCAGATCAGCTACTACGACCTTGGCGCCTTCCTCTGCATAAAGTTCTGCTATCGCTTTACCAACACCTGAAGCGGCTCCTGTTACTATCGCTACTTTACTTTGCAGTTTCATACCCATTTCCCCTTCCTCCTCTTTTTAGATTGCGTTTTCTTTAGCGATGTTTCCAAGATGAATACCACTAGGCTTCGTGGTACGCTCCTGTGTATTACGGTCCACTTCAATTAATCCGAAAGTCTTGGAGAACCCAAGCTGCCACTCAAAATTATCCATCAAGGACCAATGCATATAGCCCAAAACTTGGAATCCGTCCGCAATACAATCTTGGACACCTTTCAGAGCTTGATTAATGAAAGCAACACGTCGCGTATCATCATCCGTTCCTATACCATTTTCAGTAATCATAATCGGCATTTTAAGATGCTTACTTACATAACGAACAACTGCCCCAAGTGCCTCCGGGTAAAATTCGTTCCCCATCTGTGTCGTCTCTGCATCTTCAGGTATGGGAAGAAGACCATCCGGTCCATATACAGCACGCGTATAGTTTTGTAACCCGAAAAAGTCATCATCATTCAGGTATGGAACAAATTGAACAAATTCCTCTTGCCATGCATCCCTCGCATTTTCTTCACCGCCAGGAACACTTTGGATGTCGTAGAGTGACAAGGTAACTCCTACTTTGGTTTGCGGACTAATCTGCCGAATAGCTGCTCTTGCTTCCACATGCGCCCCAAAAATAACTGCCAAGCCTTCCTCCGAACGTGGAGCTAAAAACGAGTGAACTTCGGTAGGAGGGACTCCAAATGATTTACTTAATCCCGTAAAGTATTTTTGCATTTTCTCTGCCATGTTCTCCATATTCATGCCGACTTGTGCACCAGGAGAACCAGACTTCATTGCGTATCGCTTCATAATCTTCTTAATCCCAATGGAGATATTCGCCTCATTAATTGTGCATACATAGGGGATCAACTCGCCTAATTCACGCATGACATGGGTACAATATCGTGCAAAACGGGCAGGCGTATCCGTCGACTCCCAACCCCCTAGACTAATGAGCCATTGTGGTGAGCTGAAATGATGGAGAGTCACAATCGGAGTTATGTTATTTTCTTTACACGCGAGTAGAACTTCCCGATAATGTTCGATCTCTGACGCTTCAAATCGTCCCTCTTCTGGTTCAATTCGAGCCCATTCAATGGAGAATCTATAGGAATTCAATCCCAATCTAGCCATCTCAGCAATATCACTTTTAAATCGCTTATAGTGGTCTACTGCGCTGCCTGATGGTTCCTTGAACACCGAGCCCTCCAAGTTTTCCATCAGCCAAAAATCAGAATTCGTATTATTGCCTTCCACCTGATGTGCTGCAGTGGATGCCCCCCATAAAAAGCCTTCTGGAAAACGTGCCATGTTTGCTCCTCCTCAATTTCGATTAATTGCTGCAATCTCATTTTATAAGGATCTTATAGCGGCAACTAACAATCCAACGACTCTTCACTAACGTTTTGACGACTTTCTAAAAACGAAAAAGGAGACCTAAACGCTAGGCCTCTACAATGAAAAATATTTATTAGAATAGTCGTTTGAGTACCATTATGATGTCGTCAAAACGTTAGTGAAGAAACATCGATTAACGTAAAGTTAAACTGAAAAGTTATACTGAGAAACCCGAATTACTAAATCTACTTGAATCTTAGGAGGATTTTATTCATGACAGACTTCACTAGTGTACAAAACAAAGTAGCCATTGTTACTGGCGCTTCAGATGGCCTTGGCAAGGCAATTGCTATGTGCTATGCAGAAAATGGGATGAAGGTCATTGTATCGGATATTAATGCCGAAAAGGGTTCTAAGGTAGTAGAAGAAATTAAAGCTACAGGTGGAGAGGCCTCTTTCTTTCAAACGGATGTCAGTCAAGAGGAAGATGTAAGAGCAATGATCGACTTTGCTATTGAAACCTATGGCCGTCTAGACGGTATTGTAAATAATGCCGGAATCAGCGCCGAGAGTAGGCCGACTCATGAATATTCAATATCTGAGTTTGATAGGTTAACATCTATTGACCTAAAGGGTGTCTTTCTGGGAATGAAGTTTGGAATCGAGGCGATCCTCAAGTCCAAATCACCATCAGGATTCGTAGTCAATGTTGCATCTTTAGCTGGTTTGTTAGGTAATAGTTCCATGGCTATTTATACTTCGGCCAAGCATGGTGTTGTAGGTCTTACCAAGAGTGCAGCACTCGATTATGCACCTTACAATATTACAGTCAATGCGATTTGTCCCGGCACAATCAAGACTTCAATTTGGGGAGATGCACCTGAAGAAGTTATTCAACAATATGCAAAGTTATTATCCCCGAATGGAAGATTAGGAGATCCTACAGAAGTGGCACATTTAGCCTTATTTTTAGCCTCAGATTTGGCACGTTACATTAGTGGTTCAGCAATCACAGTCGATGCGGGCTCAAGCGCTGGTAAGCTTACTCCTACTCAATGGTCTCATCCAGAGATATTGGAATAAATGTATTCTTTACGAGTAGATCCCCGCAAACTCCGCACGCGGCAATTGCTTAGGGATGCCTATGTTGACTTGCTTGGTTCTTCAGCCTTAATTGACTCACGATAAAAAAACCCTTACAGTAGGCAGTATCTAAGCTCATGAGCTCAAATACTCTCCGCCGTAAGGGGAAGATTTATTTCTAGGCTGTTGCTTCGACTTCTTCATGCACGGTTTTGATTTGAATCATAACCGTATTCGCATCCGTCAACACTTCAATGCCATCCTTGAAGATTAGGTCGGAAACGAGAAGCTTGTCGCCAGTATCAAGGCCACTGATATCCACTTCCATGGAAGTCGGCAAATCACCAGGCATACAACGCACTTCTACTTCATAGATTTCGATCTGCAGAACCCCACCGGATTTAACCCCGATTGCCTCTCCAGAAAACTGGATAGTAACTTTGCTATCCATAATTTCAGTCATATTCACATGATGAAAGTCGATATGCAGCAGATTGCCCGACATCGCATCCTTTTGGACGCTCTGAACAATAACTGGAATTACTTTCTCATCGGATGTATTGCCTTGTAGGATAGCTCGTGGATGTTTTTTCAAAATATCCAACATTTCTTTTTCATTTACTTCTACAGACAAAGTATCTTTACCAATCCCATACAACACAGCCGGGATGCGCCCCTGTTTTCTTGCTTGATTCATGTGGGACTTTGTTTCACCAGTGCGCTTGTTCAATTGAATAAATTTACTCATTTGTTTGTTTCCTGCTCTCTTTGACCATAAATTCTTGTCAAAATGATTATACCATGACCATAAAATCTAGTCAAACTTTAATAAATCAATGACTTGCATATAAAAAAGAAGACTTGAGAGAACTCACTATCCCGTTCCTCAACTCTTCCTAATATGACTTCCTCCCTGTCGTACTGAAACKGGGCCATTATATTGTATACATCGCGAAGGGTTATCATAAAACGTTTCCAGAAGCTGTTTGCAACTCTCCGTTTTAATCGATTTCCATGTCATTGACGTCCTCTTGATAATCCATTGATGCATCTATCGTCCAATCACTTTCCTCATCCATTTCGATGCCAATGAGCTGCCCAGGCTGGACATTAAAATACAGACAAAGCTTTAGCAATAATTCCCTAGGATACTGTACCATCTCATCCTTATACATACGACGAACGGAGTCAAAGTGGTAGTTAATCTCTTTTGCAAGCCTACGTATCGATAATTTAGGATCATGATTTTCCATGACTTCTTTTAGTTTACTGCGTATGACTGACACACATACACCTCCTCCATAAATATACAGGGTGTGGATTGGAGAGTCAACAAATTGACAAGAAAAAATGGTCATGTTATAGTGATAATAGAAAGAATTTTGAATTTTCTGAAAATAACACACCCCTTCGAATTTGAAAAAGGAAGTTAAATAGCTAATAAAGAGGACATAATGATTTAATGAAGCGAAAAAATCGAACAATGGATGAGGTAGATTGAATGTTATATCCTTCAATTGATAAGCTACTTGAAATTGGTAGCAAGTATTCGCTAGTTGTCGCTTCTTCCATGAGAGCAAGATCTCTACGTGACGGTGCAAAATCAGATTTGAAAGGTCAAAAGTCTCACAAACATGTGGGTGTTGCGTTAGAAGAACTTTACGGCAACTATATCATTTTTGAGAAAACGGAGACGGAGATAAAAAAGTAAACCACATTTATTTTCTGTATCAATCATTTGCTAAGCCATTGATCGACTTGCGCTTGCACGGCAAAAGCATCTGCTTCCTCGGGTAGGTTTTTATACTCTGCCAGTGTACGTTCAAATTGTTGTTTTTTTTCTTCAGCAATTTCTTTGAGTGCTGGTAGTTCTGATCTTTTACTCAATAATTCCGTTTGTTTAAGTTTAGCAATTTGCCTGTCCTCCTCATTTTTGCTCTTATCGAATGTCTCTTTTAGTTTCCGAAATTCCTCTCGCAATGTTTCTACCTGCTTATTAGCATCAAAATATGTTTGAGCTGCTAAGATAAAAGCCTGTTGTGTATAAATCTGTGTACGCTTCAGAATATTATTTCTTTCTTTCGCGCCACTACCGAAAATACTCGTATGATAGCGTTGTGCAGCCACATTTTCTTCCTCAGTCAGCTTCGATCTAGCATTGGCATCAGCCGCCGCGATCAAAACATGATCAGGAATTTGTTTATATGGCGGATCCGGTAATTTTTGCGCGTGTATATATCGAGCAATAAGGAAATATTGCTCACCATGCCTCGCTTCATGGTATAGCGTAGAAGCCGCCTTTTCAGGCTCCTTCTCTAATGTTTCCTCAGAAATGCCAGCCGACCATGTTGTCGAGTCGAAGTTGCCATTCTGGGCAGTTCCTTTCGGAATTACACGTAATGTCGGCACTGGAACTCCGCTGCTCGCAAACATCGGCTCTATACCCTCTACTAATTTTGCAGCCCTTGTTTGGGCATTCATCGCTCTCCAATCACTTTGAACGCCTTTAACATGACCTGCATAACTTTTCATTGCATCCTCTGTATGCAAATTGGGTCTAGATGGACGCTTGTCTATCTCATCTTCTAGATCCATTTCTTCTTCGCCATATCCCGCTGATCCACCCCAGCCCGGATTCATCGTCCGTTCCACATTACCCCTAATAATACAGAAATGGTACTCTCGATTATTTTTATTATGTCCTCGGAACCAATGCCCGCGAGCATCTGTCCCCAAATACGTACCAATCATTGTATTCGGGTTGCCAAATGGCAGTGTCACGACATACCACTGCCCAACATCGCTGGGCAGTAATGTCTCTGATGGTTGACGTTGTATCACATCTGATCTCATCATTTGAGTAACTGCCCTGTTCCCAATCGTTCTCTGCAGGTGATGGATGTGGGAGGCAGGTCCTCTTGATGTCATGTTTCTCCGCACAATGTTTTCTTGGTTGGCCGAATTAATCTGTGCTTCGTTATTTCGATAAATCGGAGATTTCATTCTGGCTCCTTTAAATCTTTTATAGGGAAATTATTCTATATTTAATTCTACCAATTCTAGTGTTTTCATGACAAGTGCTGATACACCAGAAGCCCTCCCGCCACAACGCTCTTATTTTCTTAACATTTGCGAAGCATTAAAGTTTAGTCAAAAAAAGAGCTGTCCCTATGTAATATACATAGGAGACAACCCCTTGCCTGCTATAGAAGCGCTAGCTTTGTTTCATGTATGATGCCTGTGTAGCCTTCAGGCACGGAAGCACGAACAGCTATGCTCTCTGGATAACTGATGTGAAGTACTATCGTTTTGGTGGATTCGTCCACCGTCCAAGCCACGTCGATTCTTCCCCCAGCAGGATGCGGAACACTGCCCTTCGCCCACGTCAAACCGCTTGGTACAGGCGCAATTTCTACCTCTGTCCAACCTGGTGCGAGACTTCGTACGCCAAGCACTTCCCTTCCCAAGAAGTACGCCGGAGCGGAAGACCAAGCATGACAATGGCTGCGCGTAAGCATGTCGGGATTCGCACGATTTTCAAGAAAATTAGGATACTGTTCCCAACAAGTTGTTGCCCCATTGCGAATCATCATACCGTAATTATGACGAATATCCCCAAGCACACGTTCGACTTCTCCTAATTTAGCTAGTGCTTCATAATAGAAGAACGACATAAACGGGCTGCCAATTTGGACAAATTTGTCCGGCGGGGACACAAGGTAGCTGTCAATAATCGCTTTCCTGTTCCCTTGTGCTACACCCGTTAGGGAAGCTACAACATGTGTTTGCATACTCAGCACATCGGAGCGCCTTCCATTGGCGTGGATGCAATCGATGTACGCCAATTTGTCAGCGTCCCAGAGATGTTCATTGATCGCTGTCTCCAGATTTAGTGCCGCTTCATCGAACGAAGCTGCTCCCGCTTGATCCCCCGATATGCGAGCCATACGAGCTCCAACTCTAAGGGTATGCGCGAGAAACATATTCTGATGAGACACAACGCCGTCATTTGGTTGATCGATCGGCGACCAGTCGAGCAGATTCCAGCCTTTGACAGCAAAGAGACCCCGATCATCGATCTTCGCTAGATAATGTTGCAAGGTGAATTGGATATGCCCGTACATCTCTGCAGCAAATGCTTCATCCGCAGTTTGTTCATAGTATTCCGCACAGGCAATCGCCCAGAAGAACGTCCAGTTCGGGATCACACTGCTCCATCCGCTCGGTACTTGGTCCGCGAATAACGGGGTTTGGTGACTGGAACCTGGCACAAGCTTCAAACAGCGCTTGAGAATATCCTGTACCCCATATAGATAGTTGCTGACAAGCGCCTCATTCCGGCTGTCCCCCACCCAGAATACCTGCTCATATGCCGGACAGTCTACGAATGTATCTTCCATACATAGCTTCGTCGTGTGCCGGGAGATTTCCCAGATATCATTCAGGAGTTCATCGGGGCAAGTAAACTGTCCTACTTCCGCTACAGGGTAATTACTCTGTATCATGTTGACGCCGTAGAGCTTGATCGGTTTCTGTGCACCCCGTACAGTTAGGGAAACATAGCGGAAACCTCGGCGAATCGGTGTTTCATAACGCTGACGGCCAGCCTTACATACATATCTGAGCGTATGGTCAAGCCCGAACATATCCTGCCTGTACGCACCAGACATATATTCGAAGCCATACCAATCCAGTACAACGCCCTCCTCGGCTTCTACTTCAAAGCCTAAGTAACCGGAGTATTCCTTCCCTAAATCGAAGAGTACCTCGGTATCATATCCTTCAAATACAGGTACAATCGCTGCTTCAGCGTGCGGAATGACCGCATTCTGCAATTGGGCAGGAACAGCGTACCGAATGTTTTCTTTTCTCCAAACACTCAGAGCGAACACATCAACCTCAGACACATATTTAGAATCTATCGGCTTGATCCACTCTTGGTATGCGCGCAAATCTTCTACACTTCTCACCTTGTCGCGGAACTCCAGATAGGTGCGATGCTCCCGATTCAGTTCACGTGTATGTTGATGATCAAGCAGCTCGACGGCATCAAATGGTCCTATTCGCAGCCAATCCGAAGTCAGCTCGTCACTGTATGCAACTGGTGCTTGAAACGACACCACATGGTCTTCTTCCGCATATAAGCCGATTTGGAGCTTACCCGTGTGAATATCACTCGACACGTCGATGAACAACAGATTGTCTCCTGCTTGCAGGTCGATATCGACATAGCGTTCTGGAGCAGAGCCGTACATCTGATCACTATCGATCCACTCGCCATTCAGAGACAGTGCCTTTAAACACTCCCTACCTTGCAAGAACCCTATAGTTGCCTGACCCGCTTGGGTGGAACGAATCAAGGTTGCTGCGTAGCCTAGAAATTGAATGCGATTCGCATGATCCTCACTACCGTCTATCCAAGCGTTACGGACATCAAGGGTCGCAGTGACTTGAAATGACTTTACCTTCGCAAGTGATTCAACCCGAACGGGTGCAATGATTTCCTCTGTCAGCAGTGGTATGTCACGCGGCTTTAAAGCGATCCATGGCTCCATGCCGACAGGGCCGAGCACAACGGAACTCGTCCAGTCTGCCGTGTCATACACCTGCCCTGTCCATGCCGAATCCCATAAGGATGCATCCACATATTCCGCAAAGGCGTGCTGACAGGATGCTCGCGATGAGCGGGTATGATGCCCCTGATGTAAAGAAGTGATCCACGTAGCATCCGTCGCCGCGAGCACATTTCCCTCGGAATCGTTCAATTCCGCCAACAATCCACCGCGCCCTCGCACATAGTAAAAGGTTGCAACGCCGAAATGGTTCACGAAAACGGCTACCGTATTGCTTTCGCCTGGTTGTAGCAAATGTCCAATTTCATACGTATCATAAGACTGTTCAAAAGGCCAAGAACGAACCGGACCCCGCCCGACTTGCGTGCCATTCACATAAAGAACGTATCTCGAATCCGCCGTAATTCGGAGTGAAAAGCCGTCACTTCCACCTTCACCAGCTGGAACCATGAACGATTTGCGAAAGCATCTCCATTCATTCCTCGGGCTCTCTTCCCCTTCGCCCCATATCCACTTTGCCTGCCAATTCGTCAACATCATCCAAGTAGACCTCCTAGCATTCCTGATTGCTTCATTCTCCTCTAATTATAAAAAATGGTGTGAGCAATGTTATAGGTTTATGACGACATCTCGTGGGTATATGATGACACTATCCTAACCAAATCAGCTTCCCATGGAAAACGGCAGCCAATGCTGGCTGCCGTTTCAACACTCTTATGTGGTTTGTATGTATGATTTGGTGCCCTAACCTTATTCATCCTATTTCAAAGGAATGACCATATTCCATGTATTCGCAGCACTTGTAAATTCACCAGGGCCGTCAGCTGTCGCAAAAAACATATGGGTGGGTTCGTTATTTTCAAATAAAATAAACGGCCGCTCCAGGCTCCCCATGACCTGCTCCGTGCCATCATCCCACTTGATACTCCGAGAGTATGACTTTTCTCCCTCAAGAGCTTCCCAGTGTATTCCATCCTGTGAACTTGCCAGAATTCCGCCATGATATTCACCGCAAATGTTGCCAATCATATCCTTCGCGATCATTTCATAGCCGCCCGGCACCTGATAAATAAAAGGATCCTCCAAGCAGAATTTATCTGTTGGAAACACAGTCTCATCTGCTAAAGCCGTGTACGGTCCCCTGTAATGATCGGCCTTCGCAACCCCAAACGACATGGTTTGACTGTGTAAAAAGGTAGAATACGGCCTGGATTTGTAGGTTCTAGTCTTATACACCAGAAGTACGGATCCATCTTCATGAATGCACGGCGCAGGATTAGAGGTGAAGAAATTATCGAACTTATCCGGTCTTGGCTGTAAGATGGGAGAATCCATTCGTTCCCACGGCCCGTATACGCTCTTGGAAACAGCAATGCCAATCCGCTTATTGGCTCGCGCTACGATACATCTTGGATCATGAAGATCATAGGTCTCTGCCTCTTCAGGCGATACATCCATAAATGGGTGCGTGGACCCCATATAGTACAAAATATACGTATCCTGATGCTTCACGATATGCGGGTTATGCGTACTTCTGCCGTCCCAGTATTCCGCTCCTCTGAAAGGAAGAACCACTTCTTCAAATTGATAAGGTCCTTCAGGCGTGTCCGAAACGGCTCGCACCACCTCTGACGCGACTAGCCAGCCCGGATGCATCGGCAGGTATTTAGGCCATCTGGAAGCAAACATATGATACCGGTCATCCTCGCCCTTCACAACAGAACCGCACCATACCCAATAGTCATCCATTCGGAATCCACCAGATCGTGGTGAGGGCAGCATTTGGTTAGCTAACATACATCTTTCCTCCTTGGGTAACGAATTGGATCAGCAGCGTGCCTAGATGGACTAATCATTCCATATATCCCGAGTCGCTGCCAAAGCAACATCCAGTTGATCCCTTAACGCCTGTACAATATGCATGTTTTCCTGTTCATTTGCGATATTGTTCAACTGATACTCATCGCTCAGATCATCGTATAACAGATACGATTCTTGCTCTGCATAGTTTTTGCTAACTAGAAACGTGTATTGCCGGGTCTTCAAACCCCGCATATTCGTAAACGGATTAATGAATAAGCCTATTGTCTCCCCATACTCGACCCCATAGAAATAGCCCGTTTTGTTATCTCCCTCACAATCATTAGGGATGTGATCGGCAAGCCCCATCATGCCTAGCAAAGTTGGCATAATATCGGGAACATTGAAAATAAAATCAGCTCGGCTAGGTTTGATTTTCCCCGGATACCTGATCACGAAGGGAACTTTAAAGCACTCCGCATACCAATGCGGTTTCCCAGCTAAGTTATGACTCCCCATCATATCGCCATGGTCTGACGTAAAGACAACAATCGTCTCGTCCTTTATCCCCTTTTGTTCGATGGCTTCCAAGATTCTTCGGAACTGATCGTCAACCCCTGTAATGGCCGCAAAATAATTTTTCACATGTTCCTTGCCATACTTCAAGCCATCGTGGGGATGGGATCCGATACGTGACAACGCCTCCGGCGTTTGATCGGTCACATTCGGTCTAACCAATAAATCCTCCGCGCTTTTTCCTTCATACATCGCCACATAGTTGTCAGGCACCTGATCGAAGGGCGGATGCGGGGGATTATAAGCGACAAATAAAGCAAAGGGCTTATCGTCATCCCGATACTTGCCATCTGCATTCCTAATATATTGAACGGCTACATCCGTTTCATGCTTGACGGACCATTCGCCTGGCTTCTGTTTGTCCTCAATACCTGCATTATTCTCCCAGTAGTGCGGGTCCAGATGATTGTCACTAGCACCGTAAGCATGCCAAAAGCGAAAATTGTGCCTCCGCTCTGGCAGCGTATACGAGTCCCACAGTACGCCGTCTTCTCTGAATCCCTCTGTCAGAGACGCTTGGGATGGCTCTACAGGATCTAGATGCCATTTCCCAATGTAGCCCGTCTCAAATCCTTGCTCACTCAACACATCGGAAAAGCAACGCTCGGATTTTTTCAGATATACGCCGTAGACGTTTCGGTTGCTATTGCAGTTTGCAATAACCCCAGTTGAATACGGATATTTCCCCGTAAATAGCATGCCTCTGTAAGGGCTGCAAATTGGAAAGTTGCTTAGCGCATTATCGAGCACCAAGCTTTCTTGGCTAAAAGCGTCCAGATTCGGCGTGATGACCGGGTCCGCATGCATGAAGCCTAGTGATTGCTGCCTCAATTGATCTGGGAACACATAGACCAAGTTAGGTCTTTTCATTGCTGCATCTCTCCCACTTGTGTTACTTAAAGGCGCTGCCTTCGGTAATCCCCACCCCAAGCGGTGCTAATTGGCCGTTTCCTGTCACGGGTGCAATCCGGCCATCCTTACTTGGATCTGTGTATTTCCCGAACCATTCCCCGAGTCTTCGTCGCAAATCTTTCAACACCGACTCGCATGCGGCATCATCAATCCGGTTCACATCCTCATTCGGATCATTTTGCAAATCATATAACTCGTGCGGACCGTAAGGATAACGATGCACATATTTCCAAGCTTGGGTGCGGATCATACGAACCGGTCCGTATTCGTCATAGATGACAATATCCTCATGACCGTCGTCCTCTTCTCCCCGCAATAGCGAGAGAAAACTGCGACCCGGCAGCGGGTACGGATCGGGATTGGACAATCCCGCATAGGCCAGCAGTGTAGGAAATATATCGTATTGGCTAACCAGTTCACTACGAACAAGTCCGGCAGGGATTACGCCAGGGTGACTGAAGATGGCGGGAACCTTAACGGACGTATCGAACATATTGAGTGGGAACGTTCCATTGCCTTTGCCCCAAATGCCGTGATGCCCCATATTCATACCGTTATCGCCCGTAAAAATAATGAGTGTCTGCTCCCTTAATCCCTGTTCCTCCAGCCTTGCGATGATTCTGCCTATGCCATCATCCATAGCCGTAACAGATGCATAATAGCCGCGAAGCAACTCCTTACGTCGTTCACCTTCGCCATGCGGTGCAGAAGTGATTTGATTCACGTGCAGCGGCAGCTCAGGAACAGAGTCGAACGGGCAGTCCTCATACATGGACACATAGGAATCTGGGTGCTCAGAGCGATCCCAAGGAGAATGCGGGGCTGTATAGTGAACGCTCAAATAAAAAGGATTGTCTTGCTGGGAAATTTCATTCAGAAAGTCCAGTGCCCGATCCGTAATCAAATCTGTCACATAGCCATCCATTAGTGTAACCTCGCCATTTTCCACCATATCAGGCTTCATATACGAGCATCCGCCTCTGGCGATGGAAAACCAGCGTTCGAAGCCTTTCTGCGGGACCGCGCTTGCGCCCAGATGCCATTTCCCGCTCAAAGCACAAGCATAACCAGCTTCGGCTAACAGCTCCGAATAGGTCAGCTGACCAGCCAAATATTCAATAGCTGTACGCTCGTCAGCAAAAATCGGCTGACTTTGCACCTCTTCCCGCAATTCACTCCGATTCACATTGCCGGAGCAAATCCAGTCATGAACGCCGTGCTGCGACGGCATACGGCCAGTCAATATAGAAGCACGCGCCGGCGAACATACCGGCGACGTGCAGAAAAAATGATCGAATCGCATCCCTTCGGCTGCAAGCCGATCGAGATTCGGAGTGTGGATTTCGTCGTTGCCCGCGCAGCCTAGAGCCCAACTCCCCATGTCATCAGCCAGTATCACAATGATGTTCGGTTTCCCACTCATTTCGTTGATTTATACCGATCGTAAACTTGTTGGTAAATTTTCACCATTTTATCCATACCCATGTCGTTCAGCTTTTTCACATAATCGTCCCACTCTTTGTCGATACCACCGGAAAGCATCCATTTCGCGTACATTTTACTTACATAGGCATCAATATCTGTCAAGTAGCGGGAAATCTGATCGCTTTCTTCCGCCGTAAAGTAGGTTTTTGGGAACGCATTGTCAACCAGGTATTTGCCGTATAGATTGTCGATGTCGACCTTCGAGCGAATTGATGTCTGTGGAGGCGGCACAATCTTATCGGTGACAGATTTAGTGAGTGCCCAGACAGAATAAGCGGTTGGCGGCACCTTCATGAAGTCTTCCGAGTTAGCTCCTTGCGGAAGGGCAATCGCATCGTATTTACCATCCGAGCGCTCTTTTAAGCTGTCGCCTCCGATAACCCCTCTGCTCATTTGCATCGAAATTTTCGGATCATAGGTGTAGTCAATCCAGCGAATCGTCGCTTCCGGATGTTGATTCTTGTTCGTAATGGCGAATGATCCTCGCAGCAAAATACCGTTTGCATATTCCGCCCATACCGGATCCTTACCGTTGGGCCCTTTCAGCGGCGGCAGCGATACGTAGTCCTGGTTGGCTGGATTCCAATCGAACACGACGCCTACAAGCCCTTTGCTTTCTTTGGCCGTGAGCACCTTGCCATCCTGTGTAAAGCTTTCTGGATCTGCCAAGCCTTCGGCGAAAAGCTTGTTGAAATATTCAATGGCCGCCTTGTACTCCGGCTGTACCGCTGTGTAAATAACTTTATTATTTTCAACAGCTAGGTGATTATTACCCGCTTTATGTACATCGCGATCAATTCGTCCGAAGGCGCCGAAGAAGGAATTTACATCACTGTTCCAGTTTTGCAGGAACGATAGCGGGATTTGATCCTTCTTACTGTTACCGCCTAAATCGTTCTCTTTAAAAGCTTTTAGCGTTTTATAAAGCTCGTCGGTCGTTGTCGGCATTGGCAACTTTAACTGGTCAAGCCACTTTTTATTGATAAACATCGTCGATTTCGTCCGTGAATAGCTTTCGTCGATCGTAGGCAACGAATAGATGTGCCCATCCGGCGCGGTTAATTGCTTTTTATAGGTCGGATTATCTTGCAGTAGTTTCTTCATATTAGGGGCATATTTCTCGATCAAATCCTCAAGCGGAATGAGAATACCCTGAGAACCGTACTTCACAATATCCGTGTCTTCACTGAGAATACCATGCGCATAGAAAGCGTCAGGCAGCTCACCGCCGGCGAATAAGAGGTTCTTCTTCTCTGTCCAACTGCTGCCCGGGGTCAAATTCCAATTGATATGAAGGTTTGTCGTAGCCTCTATATCCTGGAATAGCTTGTAGTCGTTCAAATCCTTGCCTGAAGGCGGTTTAAACCCCGCAATATTTAGCGTCAGCTTCTCTTTGGCGATCGGGAAGCCGCTCACGTTCATATTGGACGGTACAGTTCCTTCCGACTTGCCGCTCACCTCTGGTGTGCCTTTGTCTGAACTGCAGCCTACAAGTGCAACTGACATGCCTAACACTAATCCTAGTGAAGCTTTTGACCATTTGTTTTTCATCTTTTTTTCCCCTTTCTGATTAAGAAATGAACCTGCCTATAGTAAGCGAAGAAAACGCGATTACCCTTTGACGGAACCGACCAATGTGCCTTTGACGAAATACCGCTGCAGGAACGGGTACAAAATCATAACGGGCAAGCTGGATATGATAATAATACCGTATTTCATCAACTCCATCCGTTTCTGCTGCTCCTGCGAACCATCGAGCATACCCTGCATATCGGAGCCCTCATTCATAATCAAGATATTACGTAGTATGATTTGCAGCGGCTGCTTGGCGTTGCTTTTCAAATAAATGAGTGCTTGGAAGTACGAATTCCAATGTCCTACGGCGTAGAAGAGAACGATCACCGCTACGATCGGCAGTGCAAGTGGAATAGCAATTTTCCAGAAAAATTTGAGATTAGAACACCCGTCCATCTGAGCTGACTCGAGCAATTCCCCCGGTATGTTGGTTTGAAAAAATGTCCTTACAATAATCACATTAAAGACCGAAACCGCATTCGGAATGATCATCGCCCAAGTCGTATCCAGCATGTGCAGCTCTTTGACAAGCAAATAACTGGGAATAAGTCCGCCGCCAAAGAACATCGTAAATACAAGCAAGAACATAAACACATTTCTACCAATTAGATCCGAGCGGGACAGCACGTACCCTGCCGTGATCGTGAGCACGACGTTAATCGCCGTTCCCGTGAGTGTATACCAGAGCGAATTACTGAAGCCCATCCAGATGGAGGACTCGGCAAGCAGCCGCTTGTAACCGTCCCAGGTTATATGTTCAGGAAAGAATAACAGCTTCCCGGAATACACCAGATCAGGATCCGTAACAGACGCGGTCAACACAAAATAAAGCGGATACAAAACTAACAACACCAGAATAGAGATGAGCGTATAGTTGCAGATATCAAACAGGAGATCCGCTCTTGTTCTCGCCAGTTTCATCGGTTCTCCCCCTTACCACAAGCTAGTTTGTTTTAACGATTTTGCGATTTTGTTCACGCTGATCAGCAGAATGAAGTTAATCACGGTATTGAACAGCCCTATGGCTGCGGAGTAGCTGTACTGCCCCTGTACAAGTCCGGCTTTATAGACATACGTCTGAATAGTCTCCGACGAGTCAATGTTGAGCTGATTTTGCATCAGATACACTTTCTCGAATCCAACGCTCATCATATGGCCCATATTCATGATTAGCATAATGATAACCGTCGGCATGATGGATGGAATATCCACGTGGTAGATACGCTGCAGCTTGGATGCACCGTCAACGGTTGCCGCTTCATGCAGATCTGGGTTGACGGCAGTTAAGGCTGCCAAGTAAATAATCGTCCCCCAACCAACGCTTTGCCATACGCCTGAGAATACGAAAACAGTTTTAAACCATTCAGCACTCCCCATAAAGAAGATTGGCTTGATGCCAAATATCCCGATTAAGCTGTTGACCGCACCTGTTTTAGGTGATAGCAGTAGATATACGATACCGACTACGACAACGGTAGAAATGAAATGGGGCGCATACGTAACCGTTTGCACAAAACGTTTGAATCTTTCACTCGTTAACTGATTGATCATCAGTGCGAGAATGATCGGCGCCGGAAATGCGACAAGCAATTCATAAATAGAAATGCCTAGCGTATTTCTGATAATGGTAACAAGCTGGTACGATTCAAAAAATCGCTCGAAGTTATCGAATCCTACCCACGCGCTTCCCATGATGCCTTTTACCGGGTTGAAATTTTTGAAAGCAATTTGGAGCCCGTACATCGGGAGATAGTGGAAAATAATGAAATAGGCCAGCGTAGGCAAAAGCAGTAAATATAAATCATAGTTACGGATGATACGCTTAAAAATTTGTTGTTGTGTCATGTTGTTCATTCACCTCCGCTAGCTGTTGACCATTTGGTAATATTCATTCTTCATGCCTCATTTGTACCACCCTTTTAGACCGTCCGTATATAAGTGAGATCGCTACATGGACTATGCCATTCTTGCTATTGGCCTAATTCGGCCAATAATAAGCTATTTTTAACTTGTCTATATGCCGATTTCAATACGAAATAGTAAAAAACGCCTCTTCTAAGAAGAGGCGCCCCAAGATCATACCATCATCGATGCTGTTTCCGATACTCACCCGGTGTGACACCAACGGTCTGTTTAAACTTGCGAATAAAGCTAGAGACATCACTATAGCCAATTTGCTGAACAATATCTTTGACGGAGAAATCCTCTGCCTTAAGTAGTCGTTTGGCATGATCGATTCGGACCTCGTTCATATAGTCCATGATGGTCCTGCCCGTCTGTTCCTTGAAATATCTGCTCAAATACGATAAAGATAACGAGAAATGCTCGGCGATCCTCTGCACAGAAAAATCATATTCCCCACAGTGCCGTGAAATGTACTGCGTGATTTGCTGGATCAATGCGGATGGATTCGCCGGCTTCTTCGATTCAAGCAAATCACAGAAGGTCGCACAGGCGGTCGTCAGAAGATCCACGATTTCATCCAATGTCATATACTCCGTCAGCGTCAGCACGTCGGGAAAGCTGGCGGTTGCCCCGCCTGAATTGCGTTTATCCGCGTAGGCAATAAACTTACGAATCATATCGTAACAGAGCTCTCTAGCCACAAATAGCGTAAGTCCACTCTGTTTCATCCGCGTGCCAATTTGATGGACGGTTTCGGCGACTCGGCCAGCGTTTCCGTGCTGCAGCACGATTTCCAAGTCCTCCAGCACTCTTCTGGGGCTTAATAGATCAGCATGGTCGTGCACGAGCAGTTCATCGAAGAAAATGACCCGCTGATTGCCTTTGATCAGTTTATAATCGATCGCTGTTGAAGCCTCCAGATAAGAACGGCCCGCTTGCACCAACTCCGCATATCGGTTGCCCACTCCCATCGTGATGGGAGCTTGGAACACGGCTGTCAGATGCTCATGCATCTGATTCAGCCACTCCCTCCAAGATTCCGGCGAACAGCCTGATGATACAATAAACAGCATACGGTGATCTTCGAGACTTTCTTTGCGATACCCGACAATTTGCCCGCCGAACCAGGCTTCCACCTCTTCATGCAGCCTGCCTTTCATTGGTACAAAAGAAGCCGGAAATTCCAACATTAACACAGCGGTTTCTGGGTAAGGAAGCAGGAATCCAATCTCTTGCCCCTGTACATTTAAAGCTTCGACTGAGGCGAACTCGCCTTTCAATAAACTGGCAAGCAGGTGCTCCATAACAGCTGAACGATTGGCTTCCAGCTTCAGCCCTAGACTTCGGTTCGAATCAGCCATATCATGAATGACGTTACCGATCATTTCAAAGACGTTCGCTCTGCGGAGTGACTGACCCCGAATCGTCTCCACAAGCGCAGCTAGCCTTTTAACCGGATTATAATTAAAGATCATGAGCACATAGACGAGCACACAGCCTGCAAGGAAAATGACAGCCATCCAGGTCCCCCACTGCCAAATGGCTCGGTTAATCGGTGCCACCAAGGTAGATTTAGGAAGCATCGTGACGTAAGTAAACCCACTTTTGTCCGATTTCTTGTAAGAGGCTGCATAGGTAATATGCTGAATCGTAATATCCTGAGATTTGGCATTGCCGTTCACGATTTGGCCGAAGAAACCGGGATCTTGCAAGTAGTCAGTAGGCGTTTGAGCCGCTATGACACGCCCATATTGGTCGAACACAATAGCGTTGCCATCCGGTACCGGCAAACTCTTGAGCAGCTCGTTTTCTTTTAATATGAAAAGTACCGTACCGTAAGGGTGTAGACTGTTAATCGGAATCGGAACGATGTAGCTAACAAGCCGCTGATCGGGAATTCCTGAGATTTTAACGTCCTCCGCTGGCCTGAGCCGAGGGGCTGTCAAAAGATTCATGTCATCATTAAACTGCACGGAGGTCCACTGCTTATACTGATAAAATTCACCAATGAATGCATTGACCTTATAAATACTTGTCGATGAAAGCAGAAAATCGGTCCCCCGAATATAGAGGGCAATCTCTCGGATACTCTCATCTACAACCTTACTTTCCAGCACTTTCTTACCTTGATACACGTTGAAGTAATCATGAGTCAGCACATATGGAGATAGCTCAGATACACCTTCTAATTGACCTGCAATCCGATTCAACAGGATCATCTTCTGATCCATCCCATCCTGCAATTCATTAAGAAGCGCCTGATTGTTCCTTTCTACATCGCCGCCAACGATATGAACCAGTTGATAGTAGCCAGTCACCCCTAATACAAGCAGCGGAAGCAAAAATAGCGCCATGTAGGAAAAAAGATAACGATAAAAGACCGGTAGTTGGTTAATTGCCGTTTTCATCTTTTCGCCCCCATCTCGATTTTGTTTGAACCGTTTCTAAATGATTACACGATTGGAACCAAGACAAGTTCCTTTGGCATGCCATCTTGGCAGATTAGCTCAACGATACTGCAATCCCCCTCACCTGCCAAAACTTGAATTCCTTGATCAGGTGACGATAGCATCCACTGTCCTTTTAGCGTAATTCGCATGGCATGGGTTATGCTTTCTGCATGCACCCACTTGCGTGAATAAACACTGACTTCTTTCTGAATCCCGCTTCTATCGTATTGATCCGTTTCGATTCCTTCATATAAACGAAGATCCGGATCTACTGCACTCATCGTCAATGCTCCGCCTTCCTCGCGGATCATGACCATCGCTGGCGTATCAACTGCCGTCACGTACCCGATCCCCAGACAATCGTCCGCTTCGAACAGCGCGTATGCGGTTGTACAGCTCTCTGCATCGAACACCACATGTGCTGATCGATCCCGACGCAGTACCTTATAAGGGGCTGTATCCGAATGCGCCATCTGCTCATAAAAGCGCTGAACCTGTTCGCGATCCGTATCAACCAGGATTGCATACTCGTAGCTGCCCTCATTCGGTGAAGTCCCATGATCCAACCATGCTGCAGCAAAATCGCCTTGTGTATCAACATCTGTTGATTGATGTTTGGAATGTTGTGTTGCTTTCGAGACAGAAACCGTCTGTCCGGCTGCCATATAATACCCGTTTCCTTTATTGTCCAACATCCATGCGGGATTGTCTAATTGCTTTTTTTGGAAATAAGGGAAATCATAATTCGGCGCCGCTTCGTCAATCCAGAGCGGATCTTCCCTGATAGGCAAATGATTCTGAAACAGCGTCGTTTCTGTCACACTGGCTTCATTATCGTTTTCGATGCCAGAACCCAAGCAAATAATGCGATTATCGAAGAAAAACGCCGACTTGCGGGCTCGATGACTTCCCTCATATTTGGGATGCTCATGCAGCTTCATGGCAAACATCCCGTTGTGCCCTTCCAAATGAAGTCCGCCTGCAAAGGTCTCATCCGAAAGGAGCATTTCCTCAAAGCCGCTGAATGTATCTACATTGCAAACGTTAGCGCGCAGCTCCTCTAGCGGCTTATGCACGGTTGTCGTCCCCGGCCATCTATTCCAATCCCAACCATCCTGCTGATAGCCGCTATCTTGATGATTGACCGGCTCACCACGGCCCATAATCTGGAGATGACCGTGGGAAATGTAACGGCCGTACAGATTCGCGTTCACATACGTTTCGTTCGCCCACAGATAGCGGCTGTGCCCGCGCATGCCGGCAAGCCAGGAACCACGCCGATGAATGGCCAGCGCGGCGTAGTTCATCGTCCAGTGACCGTTGGGTTCTGGTTCCTGTACAATACCCGCTTCTTTAAAGCGATGTGCCGCTTCCGTTCGCTCTCCTGGGTCTAGCAGCCGCAGGTAAGCTGCAGCGACTTCTGTATCTACCTCGCTGCGACCATCAGGCGTGCCACTCTCAGCTAGAAAAGCAAAAGGCTCCGGGTCGAGCACCCACTTGCCTGTAGGATGTCGTGCAGATAAGGAGATCAGCCATTCCCGTTTGTTGCTGTACAGCCGCATAGAGAGAAGGGCTTTTCGTATCGTCTCATGTGCTTCTTGGCTTACACGGAACCGGGTACCTTTCAATACGTACATCAACGGTGTCACGCCTTGAAACCCGCCTACTGCATAGGCAGGGTAATGATTCACGTGATGATAGGCAGACCCGTCGATTTTATACGCTGCACGCAGACCTGGAGCAGGCAATAACGACTGGGAGAGCCAATCGCGGAACGCTTTCAGGTCCCGTACTTTTTCAGGTGTGTCGTCCATGATAAGCAAGGAAGCGAGCATCCCGTGCAGTGTCGTGTTGTAGATGTCGATGTTGCCTTCTACTTCTGCAAGAGGCGTATGTGTGCGGCCCACGCCGCTGAACCAGCGCATCGTCCGCTGTGTACGCTCCAGGATTCCCGCCTCTTGAAGCTCAGCTCTCATAAGAAAAACGGCAGGATAATAATCACGGAAGTTATAGCCAAAATGATGGACGGTTCCTTGCGAGCTGCCGTACGTCCAGCCTTGATCCTCCATGTAGTCCAGTACTGTTATAAACATTGCCTGCAGATCAGCTCGCTGTTCCGCCTCCTCGCAAGACCGGAAACAGACCGCCGTTTCCAGCAGGAACTGAGTAATCTTACTTAGCGGTACACCGTTGGAAAGGCGTTTCAGCTCCTCCTTTAACAGAGGCGGATAATGATCAAAGAACAGCTCGATTGGACGGCCTGTGAGAATTCCACCTTTGCGCGCGATCCCATATTCGGCGAAACGCTGCTGAAGCAACGTGATCTCATCCTTCAACGCACTCCTTTCCTTGAAGAAGAGCGCCTCGAATCGCTCGTTCATCAGCTCAAAAGCCTCTTTCTCTTCCTGCATGACCGCTGATGGGATCGCATGCTTCGGAGTCAACTGTTCAAATGCATATAACGCAAGCCAATGTGCGTTTGCAGATACATCGGCGCGAAGGTTTACCAACGGCACCTGGAAATCCCTTGTATGGAACCTAGGATCGATCGGCGTGTTCAACATCATCTGATCGATGAACAACGTTCCTGGCTGTACGCCCATTGGCATCCGAATTGTAACCGTATCCATTTCTGGGTGAGGGATCCCCGTCATATCCCGTTCATAAGCAACCCAAGCGGTTCGCCAACCACTGAAATTCAACCCAAATTGAAAGGAGCAGTCCACCGCTTGCCCACCGCGCCCGAACTCGAATACAAGTTCCCCCTCTACTGGAGAAGCGTTATAGATCCAGATCGTAAACGAGTCGCGCGCCTGATCCTTCGTTCCTTCCTGAAACGGGCGATACCCTATCGATTCCGTGACGATCACGGATGAATTTTCTGTATAATCCCACTGCAAGCTGTAGTTGCCATCCTTGTAGTACTGATTCGTAATGGACAAGCGAGAATGCCTGTCACAGGCAAAACAAGCTGGGATACCGCTTTCAAAACTGAAAATAGTCATTCGTCTTTCCCCCTCTTCTACACCTACTCTGTCAAAGTGATTCATAAGAAAGTGTAGAACAGTGCCCACCCGCGTGTAAATCGGCGGTTTCCTTCCACGCATATGCGAAATCTGAACACAGAGCCGAGGCAAATCCAACTTTATTAACTCCTAGCCCTGTGGTTTGCGATAAACATGAGTCCGAATGAGATGAATATGATAGTTGCTGCCCAGCACCAGGCAAGAGTTTGATTACCAGATTCAACAGCGATATAGATGGCGGTAGGCAAAGTTTGGGTTTTGTGAGGGATGTTGCCCGCAATCATAAGTGTGGCACCGAATTCTCCCAGGCCTCTAGCAAATCCAAGAATGTAAGCTGCCGTGACAGAACGCCACGCCAAAGGCAAGGTTATGTAGCGTAGAACTTGCCACTCATTTGCACCGATGGATCTCCCCGAGTCCTCCAAATCTTTGCTGACTAGTGAAAACCCTGTTTTCATCGTTTGATAAACTAATGGAAAAGCCACCACGATCGATGCGATCACAGCAGCCCCCCATGTAAAGATAATAGACTGATCGAAAAATCTCTCCATTAGGTATCCAATCCAACTCTTTTTGCCCAATAGGACTAATAAGATAAAGCCTACAACTGTCGGAGGGAGCACTAGTGGCAGAAGAATGGCCGTTTCAAGCAACGTTTTCCCACGAAACTTACGCCGCGACATTCCCCAAGCTGCTATTCCCCCTATGAACAGAACGAAGATGCTGGATACAACGGATACCTTTAACGAAAGTAGGATCGGTGAAACAAATTCTGTCCAATTCATCTGTTCCATCCTCATTTAGGAATAGAAAATCCGTATTTGATGAATACATCTTGTGCTTCTTTCGTTTGGAGATAACCATAAAAGTCAGCCGTTTCTTTGCTGTGTTTTGTTGCTTTTACAATACCAGCAGGGTATTCAATCGGTGTGTACGATTTTGGATCAACACTGAATGCTACTTTGACACTTTTGGAAGTCATCGCATCCGTTTTATAAACAAAACCTGCTTCCGCATTCCCAGACTCTACATAGGTAAGTACTTGGCGTACATCTTTGCCCTGTACGATTTTGGCTTGAAGCGTGTCCCACAGTTTCGCGTTAGTCAAAGCCTCTTTAGCGTAGCTGCCAGCCGGAACGGTCTGAGGTTCTCCTACTGCCAAATGTTTGATATTTTCATGGGTTAAGTCTTCTGCTTTTTGAATGGCTACTTTACCATCTGCTGGAACTACGACGACTAGTTCATTGATTAACAAGTTTTTTTGTTGTGTTGGTTCGATCAATTGCTTGTCGATTAGGGTCTTCATATTTTTGGTTGCTGCCGAGAAATATAAGTCCGCAGGTGCCCCTTGTTCGATTTGCTGTTGCAGCGCCCCTGAAGCTCCAAAGTTAAAGTTGAGTTTAATTTGTTTGTTTTTGGTCTCATAGTTGGTTTGAATTTCTTTAAATGCATCCGTTAAGCTTGCAGCTGCCGATATAGTCAGCTCTACTTTCTCGGTCGGCACTGGTGTTGCTGTAGGTGCCACAGTTGCCTGTGTTGGTGTTGTACTTACTGCGGGTTGTTCCTTTTGACTGGAGCAACCTGTGATGATCATGGTTGCGACAACAAAACAATATAAAACATAACTAAACCTTCTTAAACTTAACATTATGTCCCCTCCAAGGTTAAATTTATATCTATTTGATTATAAATAGAATTATATAATTACTCATAATTATATAAAACCAGAATTAATTAGTAAACAACAGGATTGAAATACCCTATTTATCAGCTTATGATAGATGATGGTGGTTCCGTACGGATGCAGGAGTAAATCTACGCTACTTTTATAGAAGACAAGCTTATGGAGGTTTACAATGACAGCTGACATGTCCTATACAACGGAAGAAATTTCTAAACTTTTGAAAATATCCAAACTAACCGTTTATGATTTAATAAAAAAAGGCGATCTACCCGCTTACCGTGTTGGCAAGCAGATGCGCGTGGATGCATCGGATCTTGAAGCCTATAAAACACGTGCAAAAGATGGTATGGTTTCTACGATTAAAAGTGAGTATGTCGAACCCGTTACTCATCCTTCTTTCCAAGCCGTTTCATCTTCCAGTCGCTCTCTTGTGATAACTGGACAAGATGTTAGCTTGGACATTTTAGCCAAACATATCGAAAAAAACATATCTCATTACAGACCACTTCGTTCGTATGTTGGTAGTATGGACAGTCTAATCTCCATGTACAAGGGCGAATCCGATATTGTCAGCACGCATCTGCTGGATGGAGACACTGGTGAGTATAACCTTCCTTTTATCCGAAAATTACTGATTGGTTCTTCGTACATTGTTGTGAATCTCTTGTCACGATCGGCCGGTCTATACGTTCAACCGGGAAATCCTAAACAATTACATGGTTGGGCTGATCTTAAAAAGCCTGGGCTTCGATTGGTTAATCGCGAAAAAGGCTCTGGTGCACGTGTTCTGCTAGATGAACAACTCCGACTTCATGGAATTCCACAACAACAGCTACATGGTTATGAGCAGGAGGAATCTAATCACTTAGGCGTGGCTGGTAAAGTTGCTACAGGTGAAGCTGATTTCGGTGTGGGGATAGAGAAAGCAGCCTCTATGGTTAATGGCGTTGAATTCATTCCGCTTATTCAAGAGCGTTATGATCTTGTCATGCTAAAAAAACCACAAAATCTTGCATGGATTGAACGTGTCAAGCAAATCTTGCAATCGGAATCCTTCCATAAAGAGCTGCGTCCTATCCAAGGCTATGATTTATCGCAGACAGGACGCATTTTATTCGAGACTTAACTTAGCTTCTAAAAAAACTAAAAACGGCAGTCTATGGCCTTTACTAGGTCTAGTCTGCCGTTATTTTATTTTCGTATGTTGTAGGGATATTCAAGCTTTTAGACTAGATAGATCTATTGGGTGAATCGTCGTTTGATCATCCAACTGCATTCTTTGATCAATTCGCATAAAAGGAATACCTTGATTTCTGCATTCTTCTACGAATTCCTTCAATGCTTCCAACATGTACATCGGTGCATATGGATTCGCCCCTAATGTCTGTCCACTATCGTGCAGCACGATGATGTCGTTATTTTGCAGCCTCGCAAACAGCTTTTTCTTGATCCTATCTGTTCCCCCGCTGCATCGCCAGTCGCCAACCATTAAGGACCATAATACGAGTCGAAATTGTTTCATGTGCAGAAAATCAAATATGTTAATAATCCCCCACGGCGGTCGATAGTAGATTGGTTTGATTCCCAATATGTTGTCGATCACGTTTACGGTATCTTGCAATTGCTTTCTTACCTTTTTCGGGGTCAGTACAGCATTGGTCCAATGCCTATAATTATGAATGCCTATCAAATGCCCTTCTGCATGCATCCTTCTGATGATTTCCGGATACTTCGCTGCTTTAGCACCAAGTATAAAAAAAGTCGCTTGAATACCATGTAATTTTAATATATCTAAAAGTTGAGGTGTGAATGCCGGATCTGGCCCATCATCAAACGTCAGCGCAATCCCAGTCACTCCCTTCCCTTTACGATAAGCGCTAAAACCACCTAATCGAACAATGGCTGTCGGTATAATTGTATAGACTAGAAGTCCGATAAGTATCGTCCATATGATATGCGATCCATAATGGCTGTTGTGTACATGTATCCTCATCTGGGCCCTCCTACGTAACTTCTAGATCGACAATGGGATCGCTTCCCTAGCCAATCTATGTGTAATATCACTGACGATATGAGCAGCTGCTTGACTTCGTTGCATGTCTGCCATACGTTTTCTTACCTCTTCATATAGGCTTGGACGTCGGAATAAATAATCCATATTCGAGACTAATTCCTCTAGGCTATTCGAAATCGAGGCCATTCCCCGACTCGAGAGGTATAAAGCATTCTCTTTTTCCTGTCCTGCATGCGGCTTATAAATGAAAAGTGGCAAGCGAAGGACAATGGCCTCGGTGATTGTCAATCCTCCCGCTTTCGTTATGATACAGGCAGCTTGTGACATCCATTCGTGCACGTTGTCGACATATCCTAATATGCGAATACGAGGGTTCGTTGCAAATATTTCAAGTAGTCTTTGACGTAACTTCTCATTGTGACCACAAATGACAACCAAACGAAATTGAGCAAACATGGCTAAGGCGCTAATCATGTCCTCCATATAGCCATTTACGCTGTTATCGGTTGCCATGATGAGAATGAGATTTCCTTTGCGACTTCGAGCTATTGAACTTTCCATAGCAAATTCTTGACGAATTGGAATGCCACTTACCTCTACGCGTTCCTTATTAACGCCATGAAAAACAATCTGCTGCTTTAATTCCTCTGTAGCCACATAGTATTTATCGACACTCGGATGCAGCCAACTCGCATGCAAAGCATAATCCGTAAGTACGGTGAAGTTCTGAATCCCCATGGAGCTGCACACTTCAGGAGCCGCCCCAAAGGGGAATGTATTAACGACCACATCAGGTTGCTCTTCCTGAATGAGCTCTTTTAATTTCTTTTGACCTAAATAGGTCATCGATTTCTGAAAGAGCGCGGTCTGCTTCGTTTCACGAGTTAAGTAATAGCACCAGCCATAATAATCAAGACCAAAGCGTGAGCTTCTAACACTGGTGTTAATCAATGTAGTCGTAATTAAATTGATGAACGGATGCCCCTCTTTCATGAGGTTAACGATTTTTACATGCTCTATTCCTTGCTCTATGAATTGCTGATACAAGGCCTTGGAAGCCTGTAGATGACCATTCCCGTAGCTAGCCGTAAGAATTAATACACGAGGATTAGCGTTCATGCAAATGGAAACCACCTTTCATCATCAACATTTCAGGAGAAACTCCTTATTGCGTCTAAACTTTACTTGATGAACATGAGAGGAAAATGAGAAACTAAGCATCCACTATCTGGTGGAGAGGGAAAGTCAGTTGTACACGTGTTCCTTCACCTTCCACACTCGATATCGCCAGGCTTCCCTGATAATTGAGAACGAGTTGCTTTGCTATCGCGAGACCAAGTCCCGTGCCGGCAATCTCACGATTTCTCGCTTTATCGACCCTGTAGAAACGATCAAATACGAATGGTAAATCAGCCTCCGGAATCCCAATGCCATGATCTTGTACACTGATTTGCACCTCATTTTTCAGGCGGATTCCTTCAATAACAATCCGTTTCGTCAAACTCGTGTATTTGACTGCGTTATCCAGAATGATCATCAGCATTTGCTCCACATGCAACGGATTCATCAGTAGCATAACGTTTCTAATGGTTTCCGTGTTCGCAATAAATTCGAATTCAGCATGCATGACTTCAAAGCGTTTCAACGTCTCCTGAATGAGCGGCTCCAATTGGATTGGCGTGATGCTATCGCTTATTAAGTTGGCTTCTACTTTCGTTAAGGTTAGCAGCTCTTGTACCAACTTTTTCAACCGCCTAACTTCTTGAAGTGAAGCCTCCAAGGATTCATCAAGAACAGCAGGGTCTGATTTCCCCCATCGATTCAATAGAGACAAATGGCCTTCCACGATCGTAATCGGTGTTCTTAGCTCATGTGAGGCATCTTCTACAAATTGTTTTTGCTGAAGAAAAGAAAACTCAAGTTGATTCATCAATTCATTAAATAGCTTGGCTAAGCTAGATAACTCGTCACCATTTTGAATATCGGTAACACGTTCGGAAAGTCCTTTCTCTTTGACGCTGCGAATCGTTGACGCCAGTGCTCGTATCGGCCGCATAAACTGCCTAGAAATCGCTAAACCACTGATCACGCTGATAAACACCGCCAAAATACCACCGATCAACATTACCCATAACAAGGTGTCACTGAAGTGATCGAAAGTTTCCAAGTTACTCGCCAGCTCTATGGTTCCAACGAAACTCCCCGCGACTAACGGACTGCGGTATATGAGAATATGATCTTCTTTGTGCGTCGTCGTGTCGTAAAGCTCTGGAATAACCACTGACTTGGGTACAACCCAGTTCGTTACAAAATGATTCGCAACGGCTACTAGCGGCTTACCCTCTTTGTCGAGGATACGCACCAATTGGTTTTTCCCCGACATTTTCTCGATATAAAGTTGGCTGTCCGCAATGGGAAAGTCGCTAGTTGCAGCTAATTTATCCTGGAAATAGTCTTGGAGCTGTACCATATTGACTTGGATTTTATCTTCCTCTTGTTTCATCATCCACTGTTTCAGTACTAAATATTGCGCAAAATTATAGGAGGCAAATAGCAGAAAGATCAGCAAAGCAGCTCCCAGCATGAGCTTCCATTTGATAGGAAGACTTTGAATTAACCTCGTTAAGCGTCCTCTCATCGCATCACATATCCTATTCCCCGAACAGTTTGAATACAGCTATTTTCGCCATCTAGATCTAATTTGTTGCGTAAGTATCTCACATACACATCAACCACATTCGTTTCCACCAGGGAATCAAATCCCCATACTTGGTCCAGCAGCATATCTCGCGTAAGAACTAGATGATGATTCTTCATAAACATGACTAATAAATCAAACTCCCGCTTCGTCAGTTCAACGAGCTGCTTATCTTTATAAACCAACCTCGCATCCAAATCCACCATTATATGTTGAAAAGTAAGCTGTGCATGCTGCACATTTCCCTCAAGTTCCATGCGGCGAAAGATAGCCCTGATACGTGCTAACAACTCTTCAATGGCAAAAGGCTTCGGAATATAATCATCCGCACCGCTGTCTAAACCAGAAACACGATCCTCAATACTATCTCTCGCTGTAAGCATGAGGATTGGGGTCTTTTGGGCAGCGCGGATTCGACGACAGACCTCAATTCCGTTCATTTGAGGCAGCATGATATCTAGAAGTATCAGATCCCAATCTTCTTGAAGGGCAAGTTCTAAGCCCGTTTTCCCATCGTAAGCAGCTTTCACCATGAAAGCTTCGTGTTCGAGTTCCAATTGGATGAATCGGACAAGATTTTTTTCATCTTCTATTAATAAAATGCGCTTCATTGCGGCATCTCCCTTCACGTACTGTTCTCCTTACTATAAGTGAAGTATATGAGAAAACAATGAAAATACAAAACCTGCCAATCGGCAGGTGGTTAGATTGATTTTATGCAACTTTGATATCTGCATGTGTATCTTGTGACTGTGCAGGAAAACCTCCACGGAACACAACGAGGATAACAATAAAGATGGTTAATACCAAACTAACCGCACCGCTGCCAAACCCCATTCCTCCATTACTTTGCGAGGCCGATAACCAGTCCGCAAACGAAGCACCCACCGGGCGCGTCAAGATATACGCGAACCAAAATGCGAAAATTTCTTTCATCCCAAACATGAAATACCCCACAACTGGAATGATAAGCATACCTGTAAATAGCAGCCCGGAAGTGAAGTATCCCAAGTGCATGCTCGTCGCGGTCATATCTCCTGCAGAAGTACCAAGAGCAAATGTCGTTAGAACAGTAAGCCAATAGAAAATCTCACGGCGACGTGTGAAAATACTATGCACCGATAACGTTTTTTCCTTGTAAAACCAAGTGATGAGTATTGCAGCTAGCGCCGCTATAAAGAAGATGGTCGAAACGATATAGGGAATGCCCAGTCCTACTCGCACAACGTCCGCGGCCATTGTGCCAAAGATGCTAACCATGATGACGACTAGCCAGTAGACCCCTGGCACATATTTGCGCACTTTGAACTGTAAGATCATAGCTGCTACGAATATAAGAACACTAAGCGGAGCTGAAATCAGCGGATTTAGATGCTCAAATAGGTAGTCAGAGGCGACTTCTCCCATGCCAGTTGTCAGCAATTTGGTGATCCAAAAGTAGAGTGTAATTTCAGGAACCTTGGCAGCCAATTGTTTAATGTGATTAATTGTAGGTGATGTAGAATTACTCATTATTGATCTCTCCTTACCCTTGAAGTTCCGAAATATTATGTGGCGACATATTAACGTCTTGAATTTGCTATACTATCCTTATCTTACTTATCAGAGAATTGGAGCTTACTTGGCAATGAACTCAAAATTAAAAGTCACTATTTTCCTTATTCTAAGCATTATTTCTGTTCTTTGCTTTGCCGTGGTGGCTTCCCTGTTAAAAGGGCAGTCGATTGCACAATTCGACAGCAGCGTGATCTCTTCGATTCAAGGCCTTGAAAGACCCTGGCTGACTTCCGTCATGAAAATTTTTACGTTCATCGGTTCTACGCCAGTGGTTGTCGTCATTTCAATAGTCTGCCTATTCCTCTTCTTCAAATTCCTGCATCACCGACAAGAGTTAGTTCTATTTCTAATCCTTGTGGCGGGGACGGCCATCTTGAATTTGATTTTGAAAATGATTTTTCAAAGAGAGCGCCCTTCTCTTCACAGGCTCATTCAAGAAACGGGATACAGCTTTCCCAGCGGTCATTCCATGGAAGCTTTTGCGCTGTATGCTGCACTTGCTTTTCTACTGTGGCGACATGTCCCTACAAGACGAGGCCGAACGATCGTCATTTTGATCAGTATTCTCATGATACTTATGATTGGTATTAGCCGAATTTATCTCGGCGTCCATTATCCGAGTGACGTTGTTGGCGCTTATTTTGCCAGCGGCTTCTGGTTTACCTTTAGTAGTTGGATCTTCCAATGGTATATGGAAAATCGCGCTAAAAGAGTTCGTACATCAACCGCCAAATAATATAATGACTTCGCTTGGAATTGGAATACAGGCACTTTCTAGAAGCATGCCAATGAAAATACCAAAATCCCATAGCTTCGTTATGCAGTAACGTCTTTTTTCCTAAATACAAGCCATGAGCAAACATTGAAAATTATAAAGTAGCCGATAATAACTTTGACCGAGAAAGCGAGTGTCATTCCTGCTATATTGGGAGCACCATTCAAATATTGTGTTAGATCCGTATTTTCAAATAAGTAATATTTCGCCCAGTTATATTGGCTCAAGAATCCAACGATGCTCGTCCCCGCAAACATAATACCGATAGAAAGCGCGATAGCGATCGAACTGCTGCGTGAAATCGTAGAAATCATAAAGGCCAACGTGACAACCAACACCATTTGAATACATTGATATAAATAGGTACTAATGGCATGTTTCACAATGCTGGTTTCATGAGCAATCGTATCGCTTGATGCGTAGACATACGGAGCACTTATATCTTTGAATCCATGCAAGAGGCCTGACACTAAGAAGGCTGTAGCGAACAAAATAACAAATAACAAAATCGAGAAAGTAAATGCAGATATATATTTGGACAGAAGAATTTTGGAGCGAGATGAGGGCCGTATAAGTAGAAGTTTGATCGTACCATCGGTGAATTCTCCGGCTACACTATCGGCTGCAATAATAACCGTCATCAAGGTGACCACAATCATAAGACTTGAAGCATTAAGCATGTTCCCCCAAAGTGTTTCTTCCGTAGGCGGAATATTATGATCAATATGATACTGATTCACATTGATACGCGAAGTAACACGTGTTTTCCATTCAGGCCCTCTGTTCATATTAGTTAATTGCACAGTATCATTTTGAATCTGTTGCTGCATATTGACTTTCCAGTTCGCATCAGCCACTTGGGTAGGCTTCACACTGTATTGTTGGGCAATCAAGAAGCATACCGTCGTGAGTACGAGACCAATGATTAATAACCACGTACGCAAACGTTGGTATATCTTCATATTTTCATTTAAGAGCAGATTAACCAATGGACTCACCGCCTGTCATTTTCAAAAATTTATCTTCCAACGTAGGGGAGTTCTTTTTAATCCCATAGAGCTTGATACCAGCTTTCATTAAACGTTCAGCCACCAAGGCAATTTGCTCTCTTTCTAGCCAGCAGACTAATCCGTCCTCCGCTTTCTTGGCCTGTGCCTCTGGGAAATCAGTAAGTGATTGTACAGCTGCATCTAAGTTGTCTACTTCGAAAGTTACCGAGCTGAGGAGTCCCTCATTCATTAAATCTTTTATGGACTGCACCTCGACTAATTTGCCATTTTGGATTATCGCTACACGATCACACATAAGCTCCATTTCGGAAAGTAAGTGGCTAGACACAAGAACAGAAATTCCTTCTTCTCGTGTTAAGGTGTACAAGTAATCCCTTAACTCTCTAATCCCCGCGGGATCCAGGCCATTGGTTGGTTCGTCTAGAATGAGCAGGGATGGTTTATGCAAAAGCGCTTGTGCAACACCTAACCGTTGTCTCATACCTAACGAATAGGTTCTAACTTTATCTTGGATGCGATTTTCTAAGCCAACCAATCGAATGACTTCTTCGATTCGTTCCTTGGTCACACCGGGCACCATTCGGGCAAAATGGATCAAATTCTTATATCCGCTTAAATACTTGTACATTTCAGGGTTTTCAACGATCGCCCCTACTTTGAGGATCGCGTTATTAAAATTCCTTGTAATGCTATCCCCATCAATGAGAATATCCCCATCCGTGATGCTCATTAGGCCAACCATCATCCGAATGGTCGTTGTCTTTCCAGCCCCATTTGGCCCCAGAAACCCAAATATTTCGCCTCTAGGCACATTAATATTTAATTTATCGATGATCGTTTTATTCCCGATTCGCTTCGTCAAATTTAAGATTTGAAGAATAGGTTTTACCATGACAACAAGCCTCCCTTTGCATACTCACACGCAGTTCTACTGCCCTTACTATAAAGATGAATCATGAGAATCTTATGAGAAAAAGAAAACGAACCTACCACCTTTCCGAAGCATAAAATGCATGGTCAATGCGTTTATAGCGATAGGTAGAAAAGAGTGGTATCCCATGACATGCAAAATACTCGTCATCGAAGATGAAGAGCGAATAGCAAGGCTTCTACAGTTAGAACTCCTACATGCCGGATATTCAGTTGAGGTTGCCAATGAGKGGTCTGATGGTTTAAAGAAATCATTGCATGACGATTGGAGTCTTATTCTTCTTGATATTATGTTACCTGGCATGAATGGTTTTGAATTCATTACTTCCTTCCGTAAAGTGAATACAGAAACACCTATCATTATACTAACTGCTTGCGGTACGCCTGCCGATATTGTGAATGGCCTTGATCTTGGCGGGCAGGACTATGTAACTAAACCCTTCCACATGGAGGAGCTATTAGCGCGTATTCGTGCTTGCATACGCCATCATAAACGGCCGCGTGAACCTTATAAAGACTATAATAAAAGTGATGCATACAGGTATTCGCTTCAAGGAACTAACGTGAACCTTAGGACACGAGAAGTATTAGTAAACGGCGTTAAGATCGATTTAACACCCAAAGAGTTCGAGCTTCTTATCTATTTGATCGAGCATCCGAATGAAGTTCTCAGCCGGGAGCAAATCATGAATGATGTGTGGGGATATGCTTTTCTGGGGAATTCCAATCTGGTGGATGTCTATATCCGTTATGTCCGCAAAAAACTGCATACTTCTTTCCCACCGATCCGAACCATTCGCGGCGTTGGTTATATTTTGGATATGTAACCTATGAAAATAAAAACAAAAGCCGCTCTGCTGTCCTTCGTTTGGTTAATCGGAATCTTATTACCCCTCATATTTGTTATTTACTATTTTTACGCACAGTTCGAAAAAGACGAGGAAACCGAACTCTTACAACATGCCGCAAATGAAATCTTCAAAAACATATCTTCTATAGACTTGCTATTCGAGGAGAATAACCTGCTTCTGAATTCCTATCTCCCGAATCACACAATGATTCGCGCCATAGACAAGACATCTGTGATAAAAAACCAAGCTTCAAACCGTTTTGAATTATTGGCTATACCTCCTCAACACGCGGATATCCAAGAGGCTTATTTAGATACGTATCACCAAGAAAAAGTCATGATTGTTCGAGAACCTATTCGCAATGGAACAGAGATTATCGGAACCTTGGAGATCATTTCAACGCCAACTGAGTTAGAGCAAAGCTTATATCGCTTAATTCTAATCATTGGTTATGTTGCATTAGGCGCGATACTTCTATCACTTTCAGGAAGCTTCTTATTGTCTAGACTGCTTTTCTTACCCCTTTCTCGCATGATAAAAATTATGAAAGAGATTGAATCCAGTCTGGAGTTTAGAAAATTGCCCTTAAATCCCAAGTCAAATGATGAGCTTTACCAACTGTCAGAGACATTTAATCATATGATGGAACGAATTGAGACTAGCATGCGGAAACAGCGGCAGTTTATTTCCGATGTCTCTCATGAATTTAAGACCTCGCTTACGATTATTGAAGGCTATACCTCCCTTATTCAGAGATGGGGCTTTGAAAATATGGAGCTTCATCGAGAAGCTCTTGAGGCTGTGCATGCAGAGAGCAACCGAATGAAGCATGTTACGTATCAACTGCTCGAATTAGCCGAATTGGAACATGAATCGAAGCTCATCTATTGTAACTTTGATCTCATCTCACTTTATACAGAGACTATTCAGCTTCTGCAGCCACTCTCAAGTAAGAAGATCCTGCTTTTCCCGGCTGATAAAAGTCTATTCATAGAAGCGGATCGTTTACAGATCAAACAAGTACTGCTAATTACCTTGGATAATGCTTTGAAATATGCGAATCAACGTATAGACATATACCTCGAACATCAGGAATCACATGTCTGTATCCGAATTGTCGATGATGGCATCGGTATTCCTTCCGAAGTTTTACCTTTCATTTTCGACCGATTTTATCGTGTAGACCGATCTAGGAGCCGGCAAACAGGTGGATCTGGCTTAGGCCTAGCCATAGCCAAATCGATCATAACCTTGCATGGTGGGACCATCCAATTGAATAGCGAACGGAATTGCGGAACTGAAGTTATCATTTCCCTCCCATGAAGAAACCCTCTACGAGTTAGAGGGTTTATGATTCTTTTGATTCAATACATACTTCGCATATTTCATTGGCGTTTCATAGGTCCGATAAAAGGTTGATCTCATCTTTGCCTTTTGGAAGGAATAGCGCTGATCTCGCCCGTTGATTTCTATTAATTTAATAGCGCCTTGCCGATCTACTCCGATATCTAGACCGACGTCCGCCAATTGAGGCAATTTCCCGCTCAAATAAGTCATAATCTGCAGTGATGCTTCACGGATAGCAGCCTTCATCTGTTCGGGCTCAAACCCGCTCGCTCGGAACAACTCCTCGACCTTTTTTACCTTTCCACCTTTGGCCACATTCGTTACATGTCGTCCTGTCGCAGCAATCCTGCCAATCATTCCGATGAGTTGCCAACTCCCCGTGCTGCCGCGTTGTACAGTTACGCGCAAATCATAGGGTCTTCCCTCGTAGGTTGCTACAGGAATGGCTTCTTGAATCATATATCTCATCTTCCCCACATACCTCGTGATCGTAGAGACAGCTTTTTTACTAGATAGCAACTTGGGTGACCCTTTTTTCCAGTAAAACAGCCATTTCCCGCTCTTATGCTTTTTAAGTTTCATAATCCCTTCGCCCACACTGCTATTCGTAGGCTTGATATATAAAGAGGAATAATTCTTCATTGCCGATTGCAGCTGAGCTTGTGTAAATGGCATTGATACAGGCAAATAAGCTCGTAACATTGGATTCTGATAGATCAGTTTATAAATCCTATACTTGTCATATCGATTTTGTCGATTGAATACAAAGCTGGCTTGCGATAATTGCTTGAGCTTCCCATTCTCCTTGGACGAAAAAGTAATGACGCGGTTATGTGTTACTTCAGGAATAGGACGGCGTTCCAGCTTGTATGTCTTTTTACGATAAATAAACCCAGATGCTGATCTACTCCCTAAATGATCTAACGACATGTAAAAGAGTCTTAAGCCAAGCTGCTTTGCCGCTTTATTATAGAGAGCAAGCCGCTCATTCCCCGTTCTTCTGCTTGGGATTCCTTTGAATGTTTGCCGATCTACTAAGATACCAACCGTATCAAGCATAGGTGCACCACCATTCAGATATGAACTATGGTACAGTATATGACCCTGCGATTTCAGCCATCACGGTAGCTACCTACGAAGTTAGATTAGAATGTTATCATAAACGGGATACATGAACTAGGTTTGTGGGCCTTTTTTGTGATGTCAATGATTTTATGCTCAGTAAACTCTCATCGTTTTCTAATAAACCTTTCTCTAGCCCTGTGAGCCCTCTATTACAGCGCTAGTTAGAAATCCTTAGGAGGTTATAAGTGTGTTAAGGTTATCCCAGGCCAAGTGAACGCCTAATACACGATCCTTAAGGAGGATATCCAATCATGAATACTATGAAAACGAATCGCCTGAGAAAGTCGCTATTAGGAATTACACTTAGTGTTTCCTTATTTGCTTCTATGACTGTCATGGCTGTCCCACATGCAGCTCACGCAGCTACATCTAATACGGTATCTACGGCATCAACTTCCGCCTCTACCAAGGCTAACAGCATCATTAGCTTGGGTAAAAGATACCTTGGTGTACCTTATAAGTTCGGCTCTCAGAAAGGAACTACACGTACATTTGACTGTTCTTCCTTTACGCAATATGTCTATGGTCAGTATGGAATTACGTTGCCACGTTCTTCTAAAGAGCAGTCACAAGTAGGTACTTATGTACCGAGAAATCAACTACAACCAGGAGATCTAGTCTTCTTCTATTCCCCAATTCATCACGTCGGTATTTATATCGGGAATGGCAAGGTTATGCATACGTACGGCAGCCCGGGTGTAACGATTACGGATATGAACGCTGGTTGGTGGAGCACGCATTACAAGACGGCTCGCCGCGTAATTAAATAACGATAACCTAAATAACAAGACCTCCTTCACTTCATTAGTGAGGGAGGTCTCTATGCCATACATCATAGTAGATTCTTCGCTTCATGATCTCTACACTTTCCGGGAATGATAAGAATATGCTCTAAGATACACTAAACGCGAAAACGATAGCCAGCTCCCCATACGGTTTCTATATACTGCGAGTTGGACGGTTCGATTTCAATCTTCTCTCTTATTTTGCGAATATGGACCGTCACGGTTTGGGAATCCCCCACGGCATCCATGCCCCAGATACGTTCAAAAAGGTGATCCTTACTAAACACCCGATTCGGATTCATCGCAAGGAAATACAGCAAGTCGAATTCCTTGGTCGTTAGATTGATTTCTTGCTCGTGAACGAATACGCGGCGCGATCCGTTATCAATGAGCAGTCCATGAATGCGGATCTCATCCTTATATTCCTTCGTCCCTATTAAACGATCGTATCTTGATAAATGCGCTTTGACCCTAGCGACCAACTCTACAGGCTTAAATGGCTTGGTAATATAGTCATCCGCACCTAGTCCAAGACCACGAATCATATCGATATCTTCTTTTTTGGCGGTAACCATCAGGATAGGAATTTGATGCTTTTCACGGATTTGCTTACAGACTTCGAACCCGTTAGTCAGTGGCAGCATCACGTCAAGTATGATGAGGTCATACTCCCCGGTTAGCCCCAGCTGCAGGCCTCTCTCCCCATCCGTCGCGATATCGACCTTGTAGCCACTCACTTCTAAATAATCCTTCTCGAGTTGCGCAATAAGTTCCTCATCTTCGACAATTAGAATTTGTTTCATGCTGATCCACCATCTTTGAGCCTTCTAAGCGGCAATTTTATGGAAATACAAGTTCCTTCATCCTTCACACTGCGCGCCCCAATAGTTCCTCCATGGCCTTCAATCATTTGCTTCGAAATCGCGAGCCCAAGTCCGCTTCCACCTTGTTGACTGTTACGAGACGGGTCTGCCCGATAGAACCGATCAAAAATATGAGGCAATGCTTCAGCGTCAACGCCAATTCCGTTATCCGTGATTTCAATCATGACGTATTCCCCTGTTATTTTCGCATGCAAAGTAATGTATTTCTCCGATTTGTTCAAATATTTCAACGAATTATCCAAAATATTAGCGAAAACGCGTTTAATTTTATCCCGATCCAGTGAGACCAGAACCTGTTCCTGCAGAGTGATTTCCGACTTATAATGAACGCCTTTTTTACCAAGTTCAAAATCCAATTCATCTGACCAGTCCAATAAAAATGAGGCGAAATCTACGATTTCAAAGTTAAAAGGTACACGCTTCAAATCCAATTTGGAATATAAAAATAATTCATCAATTAAATGATCCATCTCTTCCGCTTTGGCCGAAATAATTTCAATATATTTCTGCTTTTTATCTGGTGTATCCGCAATCCCGTCGCCTAAACCATCCACATAGCCCCTAATGGCCGTAAGTGGTGTACGAATGTCATGCGAGATGTTAGAAATCAGCTCTTTCCTATTTTCTTCATATTGAATCTGGGTTTGGATCGATTCCTTCAATTGTTTCCGCATTTGTTCAAAAGCAATGCTTAGTTGCCCGATTTCATCTTTATTCGTGATGTGTACTTGAAAATCAAGATCTCCAGCTTGAATCCGTTTCATGGCATTTTTTAGCTTACGAAGCGGCTGGACAATACTTCTTGAGACATAAATCGTTAGAAGCGTATGAGTGAGAATCAGAATAATAAACAACATTAGAAATAGGATCGGAAAAAACTTTTGGGTAAAGTTAACGAGAGGGCTAACTGTGGTGATAATAAACATACTGCTGGGCTGCTGCCCATTATCCAGAAAATCAAATGAATTGACTTCCAACAATTCCTTGCCATAACGCTTAGCATCTTCATGCTCCGGACGACCCGGGTGCTTAAATTCAGGCAATTGCAAGAGAATATCCGAGCTTTTTAAAGTCGGGGATACATAGATCAGCGTATTGCCCTTGCGAACAATTAAGTTTGCCTGATTGGTTTGAAGATCTTGATCAAGTTCTGCCAAGTAGCTCAAATCTGTCAGGATATTCGGATTTTTCTCCGAAGTTCGCTTCAATTCTTTAAACGTATGCTCCACATTCTGATCCTCAAAGAGTCCGACCCCTGTTCGCAGTTGATCACGAATGCCCTGGAAATCACCGCGGAAAACAAGAACGAGTAATGCAGCCGTAATGATCATCATCACGAGTGGAACGAGCAGCATGGCCGCATAGGATAGCAATAATCTCAGCCGAATGGACATGTTTGGTTTCCCCGCATTAGACTTCTTTTTTATCGAATTTATAGTAACCTATTGCCAAAAATAATAACCAACTAGAGAGTAAGAACAAAAGTGAGGTCACTAATCGACCTGATGGAACGGTCTGACTTAACCATAACACATGCCAGTCTGTATAGGAAAATGGTGAGAAAGCAGATACAGAGCTTAATAGGAATGGCGCTATTTTCGCTGCCGCGTACAAGACGATGGAGAAGACCATAAAGCTGCTTGCGCTTTTAAAAAACTGTGCTACAAAAATAAATACGGCTGACAAGGCAAACATCGAAACGAACGCTGCTAGATAAGCAATGAAGATGTGGAAGGTATCTGTGAAACCAGCTGATGTCCCCGTAAACAGGTTGCAAATGAAGGTCACGATGCCAAGAATAATCAGTATGCCTGCTATACCTGAGCCTAGCGCAGCGATTTTCGTGCCATAGACTTGATAGCGTGAATTCGGGCGAAGTAAGGCAAGTTTTAATGTTTTAGCCGCGATTTCATTCGGGAACAAATCGCCTACCATGGTGAAAATAAACAGCGGAATCCACAAGCTTGTATAAATGCTCAGCATTTGTATCGGGAAAGTCTGGCTCACGGCAATAAGCCCTAGAATAGGCTGTAAGGCATGGAGCGAAAGGGCAAGCAAGATCGGCAGTAAAGCTGAAAGAACGACAAACAGCACAATTTTCTTTCGATAGAACATTAAGTAAAGTTCGTTTAAGTAACCAGCGCGCCAACTATGCACAATCGAGCCCCTCCTTTTCCTCCGACAACTGCAGTTCATCAATATAGAATTGTTCTAAGGATTGATTGCTTTGCAATAAGTCAGACACGTACCCTTCTTTTTTCAACTGTCCTTCTACGACAATCCCAACGCGATTACACAACTGCTCCAACTCATGAATCATATGGCTCGAAATGAGAAATGACGTCCCCTTCTCAGAGGAAAGTTGATTAATTAACTTACGGAACATTACCGTGCCTTCAATATCCAAACCATTGGTTGGTTCATCCAAAATGACTAACTTCGGCTCTGGAAGAATGGCTGCGGCAAGTGCTAACTTCTGCTTCATGCCCGTTGAGAAGCCTTTAATTTTCTCTTTGCGAACCTTGAACAGGCCAACTCTTTCCAACACTTCTTCCATGCGAGCGCGTGTGACTTTGGGGTAGAAGCGTGCAACAAGCTCTAAATATTGCCAGGCACTTAGGAATTCATGGAAATCAGCAGATTCAATCATACTGCCAACTTGCTGCATCCCTTGTGCGAAATTATCGGCAAGATTGGTATTAAACATAGAAATCGTCCCTTGATCAGGGCGAATAAGTCCCGTAATTAGCTTAAGAAACGTCGTTTTACCAGCGCCATTGGGCCCAAGTAAACCATAAACATCCCCTTCATGCAACTGGAGATTCATATCTCGAATTCCGCGATCATTCTGATATACCTTACTTAAATGGGATGTCTCTAAAATCGTATTCATCAGGCTTCCCCTTTCTTTATGAGATAAGCAGATAGGCTAGAATCCTAACCTATCTGCTTGATGACATGACTAATTGCGATTAATCGTTCGCGTCATGCTCTTTTCCATGTCTATCATGCTTCACCGTTTGCATGGTTTTGCCCGTAAGATCAATTGTATCCGGTGTTGTATTGTTGTAATCGGATAGATCTGCTTGCAAATGAAGCGTAACTTGATGTGCAACACCGCTATCATCTTTACCAGAAACCGTTAGATCCGCTTCTTGATGGGAGATATAATTCGCAGCATTAACGGTTGCTTTAATGGATACACTTTCAAGTTTAATATCTTGTGTCAACTGCGGCGCAGCATTTTTCAAGAAATCTTCATTGAAAGGTAATTCGTTCGCATCCGTGCCATTCGCTTCTTTTTCGCCATCGTGTTCATCCTTGGTTGCTTCTTTCAAAGCGATTGGTGCTAGGGCATTAACAACCGTAGGGATTTGAGCATTCGTCAGTTGAACCGAGATATCCTTGGATCCATCAGCTTTCGTGTCAACAGTTACAAAATCCTTCAAATTCCCAACAAGTGCATCAATCACGGTTTCAACTTGTTGAGGAATCTCCGTTTCGTTCACAGATTTCTCCTGTTTGTGTCGCTTCTCCATTTCTTGATTTACGAAGTACACATCGCTTGCATCAGTCTTAAGTACGGTTTGATTACTTTGCTTATAGAAGCTGAGCGACTGGTCTGTCCCATTGGCTGTCACTTTTGCAGTACCGCTTGCCGTTTCTGAATCCAAGCTAAGCTTGAAATTGCCGCTTGCATTTGCAAGCACTTTGCCATTGTCTTGCAAGGAAGCTGCCGCTTGAACCGCTACGTTTTGGATCGTTTTCGTATTCTTAAGTGCTGACTTATAAGCGTCATAACCCGATGTACTTGCTAATGCACTAAATCCCGTTGTTACCATGACAATAGAGCTAATGCCAACAGCGCTGCCTAACAAAATCCACTTCTTTTTCATGTTATCCTCCTAATAGTTGGTATGATGGGCTTACACCTAAAGGATAGACAAGAGAAATGAAGTGCTTATGAACCGTTTCTTAAATCTTTCTTAACTCTGAGGTTTGCTAGCCAAAAAAAATAATTTCCTTTTAGACTCCACTCCAAGTCACTCCACTTTATTTGAATATGATAATGGGTATGATCCAAGCCAATTCCCAAGTAAAGGTGCTGTGTTGACAATGAATCGTGCAAGAACAGTAGGAAGTAAATGGGTAAAAACGAAAGTTCTATTACGCCATAAAGAACTGCGCAAATTTGTTCCGGAAACAAGAACCTACAGTCAAACCAACCTGCTTCAGATGTTAATCAAACATAAGATGGTTTATGTGAAGCCCGACCATKGTACTGCTGGGAATGGCATTATTCGAGTGGTGAAAAGTGATAAATACCACTTAAAAGCCGGTAAAGTTGCTAAATCATTTGGAACGTTTCAAAGCTTATTCGCTGCTCTGAACAAAGCCAAGTTAAACCGATCTTACCTCGTTCAACAAGGCATTCATCTGCTAACCCATCACAAGCGAATATTCGATATACGTATTATGGTGCAAAAAAACCAGATGAAAACTTGGGAGACTACTGGTTATATCGGTCGAGTGGCGCATCCCAAAAAAATAGTGACGAACTTTCATAATAGCGGGAAACCGTTACCCTTAGAATTGCTGCTTAGTTCCTATGTAAATGGACAGAAGAAAAAGGATTATATCCATAGCCTGCGAAATTTAGGATATCGAATTGCTAAGCACTATCAGACGAGTTATCCGAGATTCAAAGAGATTGGTATCGACATTGGCATCGATAAAAAATTGAAACCATGGGTACTAGAAGTTAATACATCACCGGATCCCTTTATTTTCAACCAACTACAGGATAAAAGGATGTTCTTCAAAGCTCTGCATTACGCGCGAGCAAACGGTCGGTTCTTACGTCTGCGACGGAAGTAAACCCAAAAACTCCAATCCATCTTAAACATGGGATTGGAGTTTTTTTGCTTTGGAGGAGAATCGAAGCTAGCAAACCACCTCTTTAGCTCCCCTTTCACTTTCTACTAATCTTTCCAGCTCGGAGAGCTTTCAAATAAGTATTTCTTACGCTTTTAATTTTTCGATACATCGTTTTATCTTTGAGTTTGTTAAACAACTCATGAGATGGATAGTCAAAATTGACTTCAATGATCCATAGTTTGTGATGTTGATCAATACCAAAATCGATGCCAATTTGAGAAGAATATTTGTATTTATTAAATCGATTACATATACGATGGCTTAAACGAATTAGTTCATGAATAATTCTTTGTTTCTGAATAGGGGATAAACGAAGTGATATGTCTAACGCATTCCCAATCGAAGTTGCATATCCCCCTCCCCTATTTACGTTCGTAATCACACTAGATCGCCCAGCAACTTTGGCTAACATTCCTGCATACTGCCACTGATTCTGTGCGTTTCGCATCATCATGACTCTGATATCAAAAGGTCTCGTATTGAGTATTGCTAAATCAATCGTTCTCTGGATGATATATAGGCCTGTGGATGTTTGCTTTTGTATGGCGTTATACGTGGACTCAAGGTTCCTAAAGGATCGGACATCCCCTTTTACTTTAACAAACCTAAACTCTTTTTTCGTAGACCAAACTTTTATTATACCTTTGCCCATGTGAGACATATTCGGTTTTATGAAAACGGATTGATACCGTCTCATTAAACGATAAAAAGAACCCCGATTCAATACCGATGTCGGCGGTAAGTAAGCTCGGATCTGCGGATCCTTTGAATAAAATAAGTGCAAACCTAACTTACCAGGCATGCTATCCTCTCCCCTATCTCAATCTCCACTTTTAAATCTCAATTACTTCTTTATATTCTTAAAGGAAGGGGTTTGAACCCTGGAAAAACACAAAAAAGAAGATGGTCGTTATAAACGTCCATCTTCCAGCTTCATTTCGTATAGTCAATGTCTGCGTATTCTTTAGATTAAGACAAATCTAAGAATTTGACGAAGAAAAAGAAATCTAAACACGATAAAACCTCTTTCATTCATGAATTTAATTCTTATTCTGTTTAACCCTTTTGCCACGACGCGCGCATTAAAAACGGTGATTGTTCCATTGGCGTTTCTATAAACTATGCCATAAAACTGGTTAACAAAAAGCATCATATATCAACTCCTTTCAAATGAGTTAATATATCTTATTCTTTTGATTCATAGATGTGAGGGCGAGTTTCATAGATTACTATGGTTAAATTCTCTAATTATATTTCTGCGCAGCATACGAAGAGTCTCCAGAAGGATCACGTTCAAGCTGAGCCATATACCACCAAATACATAACCCGCGACAACATCACTTGGATACTGGACATAAAAGAAGATACGACTGATCCCGACTAGCAAACATAGCGTAATTACTACMAAGGTCACTGTTATGCGAATGTTTAGATTCCCTTTATGTCTGACTAGTAAGTAAGCTGCGAAGCCGCATACCGTCAAGGAAATTAAGGTTTGCTCACTAGGAAATGTATAGGGAAATTCATGACTACCTGTGGAAGGTCCAACATGCTGAAATAACACACGCAATCCCTCATCCAGCGCTTCTCCTCCCATAATAACGAAGGCAAAACACATCAATTCAAGCATGCGATCCTTGCCCTTCCATACTATCAAAATTATGGTTAGCCCAATTAATGGCGTGAACACATAATAAGATCCCAGCAGAGCAAATCGATTCATCCAGTCCCCCCAGCTTGGGTCAAACGCCTCATGAATAATAAAGCTAACGACTTCATCAAAAAGCCTGAATTCATTCTCTAAGTACTCCTGAATCATGCCAATCATGAGGGATAGGCAGGCAGCAAACACTGTAAAAGCAGCAATGACAATAAACTTTACTTTCCCCATCGAATGAAAATGAGATATCCCCTTCTGAAGGCTGCTTGTCAGCAGTTCAATAAATCGAATCTTATTTCTCCGATAGACATATACGAGCAGAAAAATGAGGGCCGCAATAATCCCTACATAAATCAGGTATCGATTAAGCGTATGGTGGTATTGCTCCCACTGTGGACCTAATACCTTGCCGAGCGATATAAATACTGTCACCCAGATGAAAGCTCCAGTATAGGTATAGCAAGCATAAATCCGGAAAGGGATCCGCGTGATCCCAGCAAAGTATCCAGTAAAATGCCGAACGCCAGGAATAAAGCAGGCTACAATCAACAATTTATTGCCATACTTTTGAAACCAATTAGATATTTGGGAAAGCCTGTCAGGTCCAACATGAAAGCGAGCGCCGTATTTATTAAAAAATGGTGTGCCTAAATGAAACCCAATCCAGTAGGATAGCGTCACCCCGGTGGATACACCAGCACCAGCTGTCAATATGGCAACGATCCAATCTAGCTTCCCCTGAAAGATAAGTAGGCCTGCATAGCTCATCAAGACTTGACCGGGAAACGGCAAAGCCAGCATTTCAAGTAATAGGGCAAAAAAGAGCACCCAATAGCCATATTGCTCTAACCAATTTGTTAAAAATCCCAAATGAACCGCTCCTTCCCCTTGTATTCTGAACGTATTCCATGCAAAATAACCCATCTTAAAAGAAAATAAAGCGATCGAGCTATCCAATCTTCCTACTCTGAAAACTTCTGAACTGCTTAGGAAGTTAGATCAAGTTGCCTTACATGGCGCGGCTAAACTAGGTCCTTCCTATCGATGGGTAAATACGTTTGGCTTCGATATGGCTCTCGATACGAAAGGACGCGTTTGGATCATTGAAGTCAACCTAGCCCCACGCTTGAACTCAAGACATGAAATGTGTATGCGGTGGTACCTTACTGGTCCATTATGACTTAGAATTTGTTGCCAAAACAATGACCAAAGAAGCTCCGCCGAGCCTTCAGGCGATGAGGAAATACCTTGCGAGCCTAAGGTTTGACCAGCTTCAGCAATTTGTTGCTTGGATAAAGCGATCGCTGTGCCGCCGCTTTGTTCCACAATGGACAGAATGAGGTTCTTGGGCAGGCTTATTGGCCCTTTGTGATGCGGCTGGCTGCGTCTCTCCGATTCCGTAGTCCTTTTTAATACTTCGCATGCCATGAAATATGCAGCTGGCGGTGTGTCAGATTCATTACCTATCATCAAAAACTATGAGGAGTATCTCCGTTTGCGCAATGCATAGATGAACCTTTTTGAAGCAGGATGCGTGCATGAAAGCAAGTTAACCCATTAAAAAAATATCCATAGGCTGATCACTTTTCAAAGTGTCCAGCCTATGGATATCTACCAAACTCACGCCCAATTTGAGATACGTCTTCGCTTGCCTTTTAGCAGCCAACTTATTCCTACGAAATTAATCATAGTCTTATTAATTCCTGAATCTTTACATAGTTAATCTTCTGTTTGCAGCTTTAATTCCTCCAAAGCTTTTTCAATATTGTCTTTGAGGCCTGGATCCAAATATTGCGGTGCGGACCGGTTGACAGGCGATTGAAACCGCTGCATAGCTTCCAATTCTGCTTCAATCAACATGACTTTCTCTTCTGCGCGTGCAAAGCCTTTAGATACATTCTCGGTTTGGAAGGAAACGACGGTTTGAGACATCTCCTTCAAGGAGCTAGCCACATTTGCTCGTGACGCTAACAATAAACGACGATGGTTGAATTCTTCAGATTGAACAAGCAATTGAGCGATTCTTTCCTCAAGCACCTTCGTCTGCTCTTGGATCGTTGCATATTGTGATTGGTAAGTGGCCAGTTTTTTCTCTTGCAGCAGCTTCTCCTGAATGGCCAGCTTTGCAATGTGCTCTTCGCCTTGTTTTACAGCAAGCCTAGATTGGCGGTCTCTTTTTTCAATTTGATTTTCGGTCTCAGCGATTAGCGCGGCTTGTCTTCTTTCTATGAACAACTGATTCGCTAATGCTTTTTGTCCTTTCGCAAGTTCTAGATCGAATTCGCGCATATATTGATTCACCATATTGAGAGGTTGTTCACACTTATCTAACAGTCCGTTCGTCTCCGCTAAAAACAACTCTTTCACTCTTCTTAAGATACCCATATTAGTTTGTCTCCTTTGAATTGATTTGTTTGTTTTCCCATTGATCCAAGAAATCTGATGTGTTGATTATGGCATGCGTACTATTCGTTTTGAGCATTCCGCCATTTCTCTTTCTTCTTCTAATAATCCAGAACAACAGTCCAGCTGCTAGGACGGTTCCGCCTATCGCCATGCCAGCTTCCATTCCATCATGATGCTCATGGCCACTTTCTCGCATGCCTTTCTCATGTTGTTCACCTTTACCTGCCAACGCCTTATCGTTACCTTTCGGAATATATTGCTGGGCAATTTGTTTATCATGGTTGAAGGCCTCCTTAAAGTCAGGCCTGTCCATCTTTGCTGCCACACCTACACCGGTTCCGATTACTCCGGCAATCACAACGATAAGAAACACTTTTTTTATCCAAGTCTTACGTGGTTTCATTCTCTACATCCATCCTTTCGTTTCGTAGTTGATCTTGTTCATGTTCTTCACATAAGTAACTATAACTTTGAAAAGTAAAAGTACGGTAAATGAAAAACAAAATGCCCTCCTCTTTGATATCAAGAGTAAGGGCACCGCTTATTCAAGGTATGTGAACTTCACTGTAAAGGTACTTCCCTGATTGACAACACTCTCAACTTCAATTGAGCCGTGATGTGCTTCCACAATCCACTTTGCAATTGATAATCCAAGTCCCGCGCTACCTTCATCCCGAGAGCGATGCTTCTCTACTCGATAGAACCGGTCGAATATCCGCTGCCTTTCCTCTATAGGTATGCCAACACCTGTATCTTGGATAGCTAAGCTCCATTGTTTAGATTGTTGATCGACGGCTACAACAACGTTCCCATTCTTAGGTGTGTATTTGATCGCATTATCCAAAAGAATATATACCAGCTGCTTAATGCGCTCAATATCACCTATAACGGACAACTCATTCGGCAAATGCGCGTTCAAAACAATTCCCTTCTGGTTGGCAATTGCTTCAAAGGCTTGTACCCACTGGCGCATCCTAGGGACTAAGTCAAAAACAACAATCTCAAATTCGACAGATCCAGAATCAGAACGCGCTAATAACAGCAAATGCTGAACCATACGGCTCATCCGTCCTACTTCTTCTTTCATATCCACGATGACTTCTTTCGTATACGAAGTGAAATCCTTCCCGTTTTCTAGCTCTATGACATCCAGTGAGGTGTTCATAATACTTAACGGAGTTCGAAGTTCGTGTGAGGCATCCGCAAGAAATTGCTGCTGCTGCCGATATGACCGCTGAATGGGAATCATCGCCTTCTTGGACATGGTCAAGCTTAACCATACCGCTGCGATAAAAAAGATCACAAGAATACAAAGAAACACGATTAGAAGATTTTGAAATACATCCAAATAAAAAGTCACATCTTTAGCAACGTAAATCATACCTTTCTGGCCGTCTTGCAGAATCGCTGGACGTGCCCCAACAAATAGCAGCCTGTCCCTATCCATTAACGTTTTACCCTCACGATGATTATGAGGAACAGACAGCCATTTTAAGCGAAACTCCTCCTTATTTGGTCGCCATTCTTCAATCGTTTCTAGATTAATGCTATTGTTCGGCGGAAAAACTTCACTGCCCCCAGCCACTTTCCCATTGCTATTCACCAGATAGTAAAAGTATAAATCCTCATGATCTGAACTAGCTAGATCGGGAATCAGTGGGCTGCCATTTTCCGTCGCATACATCGTAGTTCGAATCAATTGACGATTCTCTCGGTATGCCATGGCACCAAAGAAGACAGAAACTATGATCGAGAATAGCACCAAGAATAGAATGATTAGCCAGGTGTAGGTAAAGGTTAATTTTCGCTCAGTTTGAACAAATACATCAGCCTTTTTCAGATATTTCATTTTCAAATCGATAACCAACCCCCCTGATGCTGTGAATCAACGGCTGTTCAAACTCTGATTCCAATTTATCGCGTAGCATCTTTACTGTAACATCCACATTTTTATAGGATACGTCACTGCCAACTCCCCATATACGATCTAAAATAACTTCCCGCGTCAAAACGTAGCCACTATTTTGAAGAAATAAATCAAGCAGTTGATACTCCCTCTGACTGAGGATAATCTCTTCATTATTTTGAAATAATTGATGGGAACTCCGATTTAATGAAAATGCTCCGAATGTCACAACATCCGTTTGAATAGGAGCAAAATTGCGCCGTGTCAAGGAGCGAAGACGCGCGAGTAATTCATCCATCTCAAAAGGTTTCGTTATGTAATCGTCTGCTCCGGCATCCAAACCAACAATCTTATCTTGAAGTGCATCTTTTGCCGTTAACAACAGAATAGCTCTACCATAATTTCCGGACCTCAGTTTCTTGCAAACAGCAATGCCGTCCATTCTGGGCATCATCCAATCAACAATTAGGACATCATACATGGATCCTTCTGCATAAACCAAAGCATCTTCTCCATTTTCTACCCAATCAACTTGGTACCCGCCTTTTTTTTCAAGGACATATTTCACCAGCTTTCCAAGCTTTAGATCATCTTCTGCAAGTAGGATATTCACTTCATTCACGTCCCTAAGAAATAATGATAAATTAGCACATGGAGCCGCGTGCTGTTCAACTCCTTATTGCAGTTGGTATTTAAAAAATTAAAACAAGAAAAGAACTCCTTTCGGAGTCCTCTTCGACGGTGAATAAATTGATGGTACTCTTGCCTTGAACCTTACTTTGCTCGGTCTCTACCTCATCACACTAATTGCAGTACAAGACTACATTAATGAGCTCACGGCACATCGCCTCGCTTCAATATGGATTCAAAAACAACTTCCCTGGTGTTTTATCTTTGAATGTTCTGGGACACGACACCTCGCTGTTTTCACCGTCGAAAAGTAGTATGTCCGCTCTGAAAAGGTTATATGTAACATGACTTGATTATCGTATTGTATCACCACTTATGACTCTTCGTTACCGATTGAACCCTGGAAGATTAACAGTAGAACTGAGTATCCATACAAAAGTCTTGAGTAACGATGTATTCTATCAATTCCTTTCTCCAATCCACTTAAATTATGAGTACAAATTAATACTAATTACTCCATACCATTTCTTTCTCTCGACATATCATAATAAATACATTTGATTATATGGAGATGAGCGAATGACAAACCAAATTGAAGTGTTAGTCCAACGAATTCTGGTGATTTGTTCAAAAAAGCAGTGTAGATTCGTTCATGAAAATACGGTTCACAATCGTAAAGGCTATCTGAAATCCAACAAGCTGATGTCAATATGAAGCCCTATTCTGTTGTCTGGAAAGGACCTATACACAAAAGAAGCGGGCTTGGTCGTGCAAGCAGAGCGTATGTCCGATCACTAAAGCGCCAGGGTGTTACTGTTGGAGTTGGTACTTTAAGACATGGCATAACGGTAAAAAGACGAAAAGCACTTATTTATCATCATATTCCTAGTCATATTCAATGGAAGAAAGAGCGAAGTCTTTATGGTCGAATTATTTTGAATACCGTTTGGGAAACAAGCAGGATCCCCAAGAGATGGCGTCCCCATATGAACAAATTTGATGCGGTTTGTGTACCTTCACAACATAATAAAAGGGCATTAAAGAATAGCGGTGTAAAAATACCGATTTTTAATGTTCCTCATGGTGTAGACATTAGGGAGTTTCATCCGAACAATAAGAAGTTGACCTTGCCTCGTGCGGCGGGAAAATTTACATTCGTGTCTGTCTTTGGCTTCCAGCATCGTAAAAATCCAGAAGGCTTGCTGAGGGCTTACTGGGAGGAATTTTCATCAAAGGACAACGTTATTCTTGTAATCAAAACGAATGGATATGCAGCTTATGAGAATGAGCAATGGATTAAGCGTCAGATATCGACATATAAAAAAAGGCTTGGTATCCGCAAAGATACAGCCCCTGTTGTCATCATTGGCAGGCGACTCAATGAAAGCCAGCTGAAGGGTTTGTATACGCTCGGTAATGCCTTCGTTCTCCCCACTCGTGGCGAGGGTGTCGGACTACCTTTTCTAGAAGCGTTGGCGAGCGGTGTGCCGGTTATCGCAACAGGTTGGGGCGGGCAAATGGACTTCCTTACACCCTCCAACTCGTTTCTAGTTCCTTTTAAGTTGAGGAGCCCATCAATCAGCATGAAAAGTCGGCATGCCATCTCAAGAAAGTTCAGCCATCTTTTTGCGCAAAAAGGACAACTATGGGCGGAACCGGACCTACACAGCTTGAAGAAGATCATGAGGAAAGCTTATGAGAATCCAGGACTTTGTAAAGCAAAAGGACTCCAAGGCAGAAGAGATATGTTTCAATTATCATGGGATCGAGCGGGAAAGTTACTGAAGCGTGCTGTTGAAATTGTAATGCAATCTAAGAATTAAGAATGCAGGGTGATGTTCCCCAGGGAAGGAGAAATTGGCATGCGTATAGTACTATTGTGCGGGGGCTCGGGAAAAAGGCTATGGCCTTTATCCAACGAGATTCGCTCCAAGGTGTTTCTTAAACTTTTGAAAGCCGAAAATGGTGCCAGCGAATCGATGATTGGGCGAATATGCAGACAATTGGATGAGGTGGGCCTACTACAATCCACATGTATTGTCACTCATCAAAGTCAAGTTGAAATTACGCGTAACTATGTTGGTGAACACATTCCGATCATAGAAGAACCTTATAAAAGAGGAACATTTACAGCAGTCGCTTTAGCTGTATGTTATCATCATGAGATCATGCAAGTGGATCCGAATGAAACCATTTGTATTCTTCCAGTAGATACTTATGTTGATACCGATTTTTTTCGGCTACTCCACTCCTTTCCTGTAGTCCTTTCACATTCTAAAGCAGATCTTGCTCTCCTTGGTACGAAGCCAAATCAACCCTCTGATCAGTTCGGATATATTGTTCCAGTTCTCCCAAAGGAGAATGATGAATATGCTTTCGTGCGCCAGTTCATTGAAAAGCCTAATATACTTGCTGCCAGTCAATTAATTGAGCAACACGCTATGTGGAACTGCGGTGTATTTGCATTCAACTTGGCATTCATGTTGACGTATTTGAAAGACAATGGACATCCTGTCAAAGTTGAGTCTTGGTTAGCAAATTACGAAAAACATGCAAATCTAAGCTTTGATCGAGAAGTCGTTGAGCACATACAGCCTGTTGTTGTCATGGGCTATGAAGGTCAATGGACTGATTTGGGAAGTTGGACCTCGCTTAGCAGTCATTTTGAAAATAGAGTTATCGGATCGGGACGGATATCAGATGATTCCGTGAGTTCCCATCTCGTCAACGAACTTCCCTATCCCATTGAAATTATTAGCGTTCCCGATATCATTGTTGCTGCAAGTTCTGACGGAATTTTGATCGCTAATAAAGATAAAGCTAATCAAATCAAGGATTTACTCGCTCAAGTGCCTCAGTTACCGATGTATGGAGAAAAAAGATGGGGTTCCTATCAAGTACTGAATTATTGGAAAAATGATAATGGCATTGAAACAATGATCAAGAAAGTGTGTCTCAACAAAGGAACCTCTACGAGCTATCACCTGCATCTCAAACGCCAAGAAATCGTGACGGTTTTGTCAGGTAGCGCGGAAATCCTTATGGAGGACAAACTGTATAGGCTTGTGGCAGGCGAAGCTTTACAGATTCCAGCAGGCATTAAACATGGAATCAAGGCAGTTACCAATCTTGAGTTGATGGAAGTCTTGTTAGGTGATGAACTTGTACAAGAAGATACCACTCGTTTTACTATAAACTGGTAGAAAGATCTAGCTGATTTTCACAAGAGGCTACAAATTTCAATTTACCATTACGGACTAATTATTAAGTTTTTCTGAATTTAGTAAGAGATATGGCATATAAGACAAGCCAGGACTGAGCATTCTCTGTCCTGGCTTGTCTATGTTGCTAAGGCTTACATTCCTTATGTTCAATGGATTCATAGAGACGGATTACGGACTCCGAAACCTTTTTCAGCACTTGCAGACGCATAGTCTTATTAATGAAGATTCCGACGACAGTCCCAGAAATCGCGCCTCCAATAATATCTAATGGATAGTGAATCCCAGACCAAATCCGGGAAAATTCGATGAGCGCGGCAAGAACAAACCAAGCCCGTCCTTCTTTTCGGCGCTAAAGCCAAATAGAGGCAGCTACCGCAAAAGCTGCAGCTGCATGAATAAACGATTTCTCATTCTCTTCTCATCTGGAGCAAGTAGACTAAGTAAGTCTAGGGGTTTAAAAAATCTTGAAAAGGGGATTGAGGATGAAACCGATTCAATCGAATGAAATAAAACGGATGTTAAGTAAAGTCCCAGAGGTCACCATTTATTTTTGGATCATAAAAATCTTATGTACCACAGTCGGGGAAACTGCTGCTGATTTCCTCAACGTAAATCTCAATTTTGGATTAACGGGTACCTCCATTGTAACTGGCGTCTTGTTGCTTGCAGCCATGTATGTTCAGTTTAAGTCCAAGAAATATATACCGGGCATCTATTGGTTAACGGTATTCTTGATCAGCATCTTTGGCACACTTGTTACGGATAATTTAACAGACAACTTGGGGATCCCTCTTGAGGTAAGCACGATCGTTTTCAGTGTAGCCTTAGTATTGACCTTTGTTTTCTGGTACGCCAACGAGAAAACACTCTCGATTCACTCCATATTTACGAAGCGAAGGGAAGCCTTTTATTGGTTAACCATCTTGTTCACATTTGCACTGGGGACGGCAGCTGGAGACCTCATGGCTGAAAGCTTGGGACTTGGTTATGTCGTAACAGGCGCCATCGTTTGTGCGGTGATTGCCGTCATGACTGTCGCGTGGCGAATGGGGCTTGATGCTGTGCTAGCCTTCTGGATTGCTTATATCATGACGCGTCCATTGGGTGCTTCAATCGGGGATTTCCTTTCCCAAACACAAGATAATGGCGGGTTAGGCTTAGGTGCAACGGTAACAAGCGCAATATTCATTGTGGCGATTCTGCTATTGGTCATTTACCTTTCTGTCACGAAGCGAGATTTGATACCAACGCTATCAACATCAGCCAAGACAGCAACGGAACCCAAACGATCCACCGTTCTGTGGCAAGTTGTCGTGGTAGTAGCTGTGCTAGTGATCGCGGCAGGTACAGGCTATTATTTACGGCATAATAGTCTCCAAGATGCCTTACCGCAGGGGTCTTCCTCTAGCTCCGTCACGCAAGCTTTCCCACAAGATGACATTTCGAATTTCCGTAAAATTACGGAAGATACATTAAGTCTTGTTCAAGCAGGAAATCCTTCAGCCGCAAAGACACGCGTGACTGATTTGGAGACCGCTTGGGACAAAGCTGCGGCCCGGCTTAAGTCAATAAATAAAACGAAATGGAATACGGTTGACAGTGCCATCGATAAAGTATTAAGACAAGTACGGGCTGTTCATCCAGATGCTAATGCGTGTAAAGCGTCACTTGAAGCACTGGTATCCGTACTTAACTAATACATTCGAAAGTTTAACACACTTACTTTGAGACAGAAAAGAAACGAAAGGCAATTGGCCCTTCGCTTCTTTTCTGTCTTCATTTAAAATTTAAATTAAGACCATGTTTGTCAAAAATCCTCTTCATGACCTCAATGGCATCCTTTTCATCAGGTCCATGAATATCAAGCTTATACGCTTGATTGTTGAATAGCGTAACGCTCAGACCCAGAATGCTTTTCACATCAATAAACCTCTTGCCCACCTGAATGACAATACTGGATTGAAACTGATTCGCCGCTTGATTGATTTCTACAATGGCTTTTGTTTCCAAACCACCCATACGAATCCCTCCACTTTAGTTCCATCGTTGGCATCCGTTTCGGTAGGACTATTCCGCCTGTCGGAACTCACGCGGTATCCGCCTGGCTGTCCCTGTTTGAATAGCCGCACGGATGACGGCTTCACGAATCCGTCTAACCACTTCCTGATTAAACACACTTGGAATAATATATAACTTGTTCAATTCCTGCGGTGTGACCACCGACGCAATCGCGGCGGAAGCGGCCAGCTTCATTTCTTCATTGATTGTAGAGGCTTGGCAGTCCAAGGCTGCACGGAATATACCTGGAAAGCACAGCACATTGTTAATCTGATTCGGGAAATCCGAACGCCCCGTTGCAACGACACCTACGATATCTTCGATTTCATCGGGATGAATTTCAGGCGTTGGGTTCGCCATCACGAACACCACGGGCTTAGCCGCCATCCGCTCAACATCCCCCCGCTTCAGCAAGCCTCCTGCTGAGAGGCCGATGAACACGTCTGCTCCTTCGATGACGTCATGCAGGGAGCCCGACCGGAGGTTAGGGTTCGTCCGCTCCGCGTATTCCGTCCAATGCGGGTTGGCGTACTCTTTCGTACGTACCAACGCACCTTCTCGGTCAACCCCGATCAGTTCCTTCACGCCTGCAGCCAGTAAAATGTTGGAGCAAGCCATTCCCGCTGCGCCAATACCGCAGACGACAACTTTAGCTTCACTAATCTGCTTGCCGACTACTTTCAACGCATTGATGAGCCCTGCATACAACACAACGGCCGTACCGTGCTGATCATCGTGAAACACAGGGATGTCCAGTTCCTCACGCAGCCTCGACTCAATTTCAAAGCATCGTGGAGAGGAGATATCCTCCAGATTAATACCACCGAAGCCTGGTGCCAAATGCTTGATGGTTGCGATAATTTCTTCGGTACTTTGCGTGCTTAAACAAATTGGAAAGGCATCAACATCAGCAAACTGCTTGAACAACATCGCCTTGCCTTCCATGACAGGCATCGCCGCATAGGGGCCGATGTTCCCAAGACCGAGCACGGCGCTGCCATCGGATACAACAGCGACCGTATTTCGCTTGATCGTCAGCTTATAGGCGTTAGTCTCATCTTCATGGATAGCCATACAGACCCTGGCTACATCCGGCGTGTACACACGGGACAAATCGTCCCTGTTTTGGATCGGTGATTTGGGCTTCATCTCGATTTTGCCGCCGAGATGAAGCAGGAATGTGCGATCCGACACGTGAACGAGTCGTACACCAGCGAGATCCTTCATCCTAGCGACAATACTGTCCAGTTGGGACTGTTCAGAAGCGGATACGGTAATGTCTCGAACCGTCCAATTCACACCGGTTTGAATAACGTCAATCGCGATTACATCCCCGCCGTTTTCGGTAATTAACGTAATTAATTGACCGAAATGGATTTGCTCAGTTAACAATTCCAGACGTAAAATAATACTTTTGCCAGCCATCGTATTTTTCATATTGGTTACCCTTCCTCATTCACAAGTACATTTTTACCTCTAAGCTTCATTATTAGTGGAATGGTAATCCAGATCAGACCGATGATGAGAAATACAAGTGAAACCGGTTTTTGCAGGAAGATCATGAAATCACCATTTGAAATGGTAAGTGCTCTACGCATGTTGTTTTCCATCATTGGCCCCAAAATAAGACCAAGCACGAGTGGTGCTAGTGGATAGTCGTTTTTAGACAAGTAGTATCCCACAAGACCACAGCCCATAATGAGCATTAAATCAAACGTCGAATACTGTACGGCATACACGCCGAATACTGAAAAGACGATAATTAACGGAATTAAATACTTAGCAGGTGTTTCAATGACTTTGGCAAACACTTTGACCAGCGGCATATTAAGAATCAGCAGCATGAGATTGCCGACGAACATACTTGCAATAACACCCCATGCTAACTGTGGGTGATCTTGGAATAGCAATGGACCTGGCTGGACGTTGTACATAATGAAAGCACCCATCAGAATAGCCGTCGTTCCTGAGGATGGGATCCCCAATGTCAATAGCGGAATCATCGCGCCACCCGATGCAGCGTTATTCGCAGCTTCTGGTGAAGCCACTCCTTCAATGGCTCCCTTACCGAATTTCTCTGGATTTTTACTAATCTTCTTCTCCACGATATAAGCGAAGAAAGAAGCAAGAATAGCACCAGCGCCAGGCAGTAAGCCGATGAAAAAGCCAAGCACAGAACCACGCGCAATCGGTGCCGCGCTGTCTTTCATATCTTGTTTTGTCGGTAGAATGCGATTGATCTTAGCAATCTCGCCATCGTTTCCTTCACGCTGAAGGATGGTTTTGAATACTTCACCGACAGCAAATGTACCCACGGCCACAGTCAGGAATTCCAAGCCTTGATATAGCTCAGGAATACCGAATGTGAATCGCTCCACGCCTGACACGTTATCGATGCCGATCGTTGCTAACAACAGACCAAATGCCGTCATCATGAGCGCCTTTACCATCGATTTCCCAGCCAGTCCGCTGATTGCGAGCAAGCCAAGCACCATCAAGGAGAAATATTCCGCAGGTCCGAACTTGATCGCGACTGCCGATAAAGGACGGGCCAAGAAGATAAGACCGATCAACGAAATAATGCCGGCAGCGAAGGAACCGATTGCTGAAATCGCGAGCGCTGCTCCGGCTCTTCCCTGTTTGGCCATTTGATAGCCATCGAGTGTTGTGACGACTGAAGACGATTCTCCTGGTGTGTTCAACAGAATCGACGTCGTCGAGCCTCCGTACATCGCTCCATAATACACACCTGCCAGCAAAATGATGGAACTCGTAGCGGCCTCTTCTGGACCTAAACCAGCTGTCATTGTTGCCGTGATCGGGATCAAGAGAGCTACACCGCTCATCGGACCAATCCCAGGAAGAACGCCAACTACCGTACCAATCAATACGCCCAAAAATACAAAAATAACATTATGCCACTGCATCGCCGTGCCTAAACCGTTCAACACATAATCCAACGTGCTCATCTTATGCCCCCCCTAACCATGTTGGAAATCCGGGAAGCGATCCATCCAGCAGATTCACATATAAATAATACACGCCATATGAGAAGCAAGCTGCGATCAGCAAGGAAACCCATACTCTACCTTTTTGCATCGTTTGAAATCCAATCATTAGGAACAGGAACGTGGAGATCACGAACCCGATATCTTCAAGGAAATAGGCATATAACACAGCCGCGATGAAAATAATGAGAAATCGTTTGTAATCCAAATTTTCTTTGCCCTTCTCAGCACGCTGCTTACGGAACGTCTCATAAATAAGACGCAAACTCATCAAAGACAAGAACGAACCCAAAATCATCGGAAAAATATTAGCACCTACATTACTACCATAAGCACTTGTTGAAATACCTAAGGAACCGATCACAAAGGCAAGGCCAATGGCGAAAAAGACGATGCCTGCATATCGATCAAACGTTGTATTCATTTCTCTGCCTCCTACCCTACTAAGGGCAAGGGAGAAGAGGTCCTCTTCTCCCTTGTCTCGTTAGGTTTTATTTCTGCATACCAAGCGCTGTCAGCATGTCTTTAAGTTGCGTTTCTTGCTGGCTCAAGAAGGCTTTGAAATCATCCGCCTTCTTATAGTCCGTTTGCCAGCTGTTCGCTTGCATTTCTTTTTTCCAAGCATCGGAATCTACCATTTTCTTAATCGTATCTTCCCAGTATTTTTTGGCATCCGCTGACATGTCCTTCGGTCCGAAGAAACCACGCCAAATCAGGAATTCGGCATCAACGCCTTGTTCCTTCATCGTCGGAACATCTTTCAGGCTGCCACCAAGACGGGCAGGTGCTGCAACAGCAAGTATGCGGATTTTTCCGGCTTTCACATATTGATCTAAGGAAGAAGCATCTGTACCTAAGACATCCGCATTACCGCCAAGCAAGGCAGTTACGGCTTCTCCGCCACCGTCATAGGACACGTATTTCACCTTTTTTGGGTCAATCCCATATTTGAACGCGGGTAGAATCGATACCAAGTGATCCATGGAACCGGGTGCCGAACCGCCAGCAACCGTTAGCTTCGTAGGATCTGCTTTCATATCATCAAGCAGCGACTTCAGATCTTTGTATTTCGAATTGGCCGCTACCGCGACAGCGCCATAATCTTTGGTCAATTGCGCTAGCGGCGTCGTATCATTATATCCGTAAGGCGTGTTTCCTTCTTTTTTCAAATGGTTAATGAGAATTGGAGGCGAACTGACGAACAGTTTGTAGTTATCTTTGATATCTTTGGTCGCGTATTCCGCCATAAATACCGTACCGCCGCCGCCTGGTTTATTTTCAACCGAAACGGGCTTATCGACTGCTTTCGTTTCCGTTAATACTTTAGCGATCGTACGCGCTGTCATATCCCAGCCGCCGCCAGCGCCAGATGGCGCGATAATGCTTAATGCTTTGTCTGGATAATTGGATTTCGAAGCTGGTTTAGCTGTGCTATTACCGCAAGCTGCCAAACTTACTGCAAGTACACTAATGGCCGTTACTTTCCAAGATGCTGAAAAAAGTTGTTTTATCAAATGAACCCCTCCATATTTGATTAATAGTTGTCATGTATCCGCTTTCTTTAAAGCGTTTTCAGAATAACACCCTCTTGTGCCTATTGGGAAGTTTATGGCGATTAGTTGTAATAACAGCGTTTTGACCATTTTGTTCATATTGTTCACGGATCTGGAGACCCTATAACCATCAAAATGAGAACGCTTTATGTTACAATACCAAACACATACATTCTTTTAAATGAAACGAGAAGGGGAGGCTTGCGTGGAAAATGAAGCTTCAGACCAAGCTTATCCTCATTATTTGTTCGTTCCTTTCCATCGTCATCATCAGTTTAGGCAGTATATTTTATTACATGATGACCACAGCATTAGAAGATCAAATCGGAACTCGTGCCTTAAAGGTGGCTGAAACCGTTGCAAATATGTCGGATATTCGGATGGCTTTTCAAACTTCGGATCCGTCCAAGATCATCCAGCCTCTCGCCGAGAAGATCCGAGATCAAATCGATGCCGAGTATATCGTTGTAGGGAACCGCGAAGGCATTCGCTACTCACACCCGCTCCCTGAACGAATTGGGAAAGAAATGGTCGGCGGGGACAACGGTCCTGTGCTTGCAGGGCAATCGATCATCTCCAAGGCCATCGGCTCACTCGGCCCTTCACTTCGCGGTAAAGCGCCCTTATTTGATGATCAAGGCAATGTCATCGGCATTGTGTCCGTCGGATTTCTTACAAAAGATATCAATTCGATTACCTACACGTATCAGTCGCGAATCGAGCTCATTTCCCTCATCGTCCTTGTCGTTGGCCTGATTGGTTCCGTCCTAATCGCACGTAATGTTCGAAGCTCCATACATGGACTTGAACCTAAGGAAATCGGTGAGCTGTATACCGAGAAACAGGCCATTCTACAAACCATCCGTGAGGGAATTATCGCGGTAAACCGAGATGGCATCATCACAATGGCTAATCGCTATGCCCTGCAGCTTATGCAGTTGCCCCTCAGTGCGAAAATCACAGGCAGACACATTGAAGATGTGATCCCGAACACGCGATTACATGAAGTGGTACGTACGGGCGAAGCCGAATTTGACCATGAAATGCTGATCGGCGATCATGATGTCATCGTCAATCGCGTGCCGATTGTGAGCCGGAAACACGGTGTCACTGGTGCGGTTTCAAGCTTTCGAAGTAAATCCGAGCTCTACCGGTTGGCCGAGGAGCTGTCTCAGGTGAAACGCTTCGCTGAAGCACTGCGCGCTCAGACACATGAGTTCTCCAACAAGTTGTATGTCATCTCTGGACTCATCCAACTGGAATCGTATCAAGAAGCTGTCGATCTCATCTCCAAGGAATCAGACGTGCATCAGAACTGGGTGCAGTTCATCATGACCGAAATTCCAGATCCCATGATCGGGGGGCTGTTGATTGGCAAATTCAATCATGCGCAGGAGCTAAAGCTAACCTTTGAAATTGACCGTGAAAGCTCATTTCGAGATATCCCTGCGGAAATTGATCGAAATTTACTCGTCACCATCATCGGCAACCTGATTGACAATGCCATGGAAGCGGTTCTTGCCGTTGAGGTACAGCAAACGCCGTATGTAAAATTATTTTTAACCGATCTTGGCGAGGATTTGATTATCGAATGCGAGGACTGCGGCATCGGTATTCCCGACGAGTTAGGCAATGCCGTATTTGAGAAGGGATTCTCAACCAAAGCAGGTGAACATCGCGGTATCGGCTTAGCCTTAGTCCAACACGCTGTCCATAAGCTTAACGGGTATATCACTTTCCATAAAAACCCGGAATGCGGCACACTCTTCACCGTCGCCATACCGAAACATCCGATGTCCACAGAAAGGAGTTCAACCTCTGATGGAATACCAACAACGGAACATTGAAGTTTTGATCATCGAAGATGATGTGAAAATCGCCGAAATTAACCGAAGGTTTATTGAAAAAGTAGACGGCTTTCACGTTGTCGGTATCGCGACAGACGATATTCAAGCCAAGGAACAGCTAGACATTTTACGCCCAAATTTAGTTCTGCTGGATATTTACATTCCTGGCTCCAATGGCTTGGAGTTGCTCTCCTATATTCGTCAACATTTCCGAGATACCGATGTCATTATGATCACGGCTGCCAAAGAAGTCGAGGCTATACGGGAAGCCGTTCGCAGCGGAGCTTTCGATTATATTATGAAACCGCTTGTTTTCAACCGGCTGCAGGAAACACTCCTGCGTTATCTAGACTTTCACAGTGAGTTGAATCGGCTTCATCATACAGGCTCTATTAATCAAAGCGATGTCGATCGCCTCATTTTGGGAACGAGTAAAAAGGATTCCCGCACTGAGATTGCGTACCTCCCTAAAGGCATCGACAAATTAACGCTAGTCAAAATTGTTCAGGCGATTTCTACCGCGGCAGACGGGATGACTGCGGATCAAATCGCCAAAGAAATAGGCGTCAGTCGTTCAACTGGACGCCGATATTTGGAGCATCTGGTCTCCTCTGGCGAAGTTTTCGCCGATCTGACATATGGCGTCGTGGGTCGCCCCGAGAGAGTGTATCGCAAACGGGAGTCGTGATGTGATCTCCTGGTTCCCCAAAAAAACCTGCACAAGATGTGCAGGTTAGATCGACCGATTCAGTTCCTATAGCATCAATCTGGCAAATTACCGGAATCCTTCCCCTTATATCGCTTTTTGTGAGACAGGCTTCCGTTTTATCGAATCGGGGGCTTTGCATAATAATTGCCCGAACAAGGAAGCGAGCAGTTGTTGAAAAAGCATACACATAATAACAGGCATTGCGACAGGTGGGGGGAAAAATGAAATGGCCAGAACGGCACCAGCGCTATTATTTCTCATCCCGGTATTAAACACCATGGTAACCATGATATCGCTGTCCCACTTTAGCCATCTGGCGATCAGCCAACCAATGAGATAGCCAGATGAAGCCATAACGACAATCACACAAGCTGTCAGGACCAATTTACTGTCAATTTTTGTGAAATAAGGTGCCACCACAGCGCTGTTAATCGCAATAGTGAAGGCTAACCCTATTTTGGAGAAGGGCGATAAGGGGCGCCCCCATTTCTCCTTCACCTTGCCTTGCGAAAGTTGATTTAGCAGCATACCCAATAAGGACGGAAGGACGATCATCAAGAAAAGGCCTTTCATCATCCCAAACACATCCATCTTCACTTGTACGCCGAGAAACGCATCCATCGTAAGGGGCACTAGAAACGGCGATAATAGTGTATCAATCAAAATAACCGACAACGTCAGCGCAATATTCCCCTTAAAAATGGAAACCCACATGAAACTTACAACACCAGTAGGAATGACGACCATTAGAATTAGTCCCGTTCTCAGATAAACATCATCATGAAAAAACACATTGCCAATGAACCATGCAATAGCAGGCATCAACACATGCAGAGCAAACAGCGAGACGAAAATCGGGAACGGCTGAATTAAGACTCTTTTTAAATCCTTAAAGTTCATACTTAAGCTGCCTGTAAATGTCATAAAGCCGAAGATCCACGGTACTAAGTAAGTAAAGGACTTTAACCATACTGTCAAAATAATTCCTAGAATAACACTTGTAGGAGTAATCAGCGGAAGCCATTTCTCCAGGCTCTTGTTTAATTTATTCAGCATTGGTTTCTCTCCTAACATGACTTTAAAGCTCTGAAAGCTTAACCTCGGTATACGCCATAATCAGCGGTGCAACGCCATGTCCATTATTACTCACGATGATTTCGTTCTCGGTGTAGTACTTAAAGGTCCCATCACGAACCTTGCCCGTATCAGGATTTGTGCCAAGTCCTGCACTTCTACAGATGCCACCAAGCAGCACTTCTCCATTCTCCTCACGGAGATATTGCCGGACAGTACCGTCAAAGGCAGACTTCCCGCGCTCGGCGTATTCGCTAGCAAGATAGCCAAGGCGCGAACCTTTCAACATCGCATAAGCCATCATCAAGGTTCCGCTAGATTCCAAGTAATTCCCAGGTCGGTCCCCCATATCAACGATCTGATACCACATCCCCCCGCTATGCTGGTAAGGCAACATACCGTCTAGCGTTTCCTGCAACATCACTTTCAGAGGCTCGCTGTCCACCTGTTCATCCTCCAGAAGTTCAAGCACGTCCACCAAGGCCATCACCAACCAGCCCACAGCACGCCCCCAGACATTCGGAGACATGCCCGTCGTTTTGTCGCACCAAAACATCTCTCTACTTTCGTCGTAAGCATGGTAGTATAGGCGATTCTCATCATTGAAAATAAACTTTTTTACGTTTAAAAATTGATTTATGGTATCGGAATAGTCCTTCTTTTCCTCAAATTCCTTGATGTAACGAACCAAGAATGGTTGTCCCATGTAAAGTCCATCCAGCCAAATTTGGTTTGGATAATTTTCTTTGTGCCAAAAGCTTCCTGATGCTGTTCTTGGATAGGTTTTCAATTGCTCATAGATCAAATCAAGCACATGCTTATATTTGGCATCGCTCTCTCTTTTGTATAAGTCAAAAAGAATGGTCGCTGGTCTAATTTGATCCATACTATAATAACGCACATCAATAGCCGGGATTGTGCCATTCTCATCATATAGACGGTCGACGAAGCTTTTGACGAACTGGTAATAGTCTTCTTTTCCCGATTGCTTATAGCTGTCCATATACGATTTGAGAATACAGTTCTCAATATAGTGCCATCGCAAAGCAAACCATGTTCCTTCACTTTCCATATAGTGATCTCTAAGTTGATCCAGCAATTGATATGTCATATGATCCTCTCCCGAATGGTTAACATGGTTAACTTAGGTGTCCCGATATTGGCCAGGTGTCATGCCTGTCAGCTTTCGAAAAGTCCGGATAAAACCCGTAGAATTGGCATAATTCAGCCTCTCCGCAATTTCCGAAATCTTCATATCCGTCTCTTTCAACCATTTCTTCGCCATGTTAACCCGATAGTTGGTTAAATAATCAATAAAAGTAACACCGATCTCTTTCTTAAAAACACGACTGACATAAACAGGATGATATTTGAGCTGCGCAGCACACGATTCAAGTGTGATATCCTGCTCGAATCCTTCATGAATCATTGTAAGCATTTGATGCGCGAGGTTGATATATTGCGAATCTGCCCGTCCTTTGAAGAAGGCGAGTGCTGGCGGCAGCAATTCCGTCTTAAACCAAGACGTAATATCTTGTACCGTGTTCAACTTCATAAAAGAATGGAGCACGGATTTCGTATCAATTAAGCCTTCCAATTTACCGCCTTGCTGCTGGACTAAGCCATGAATCTCAGTAATCAGTTCAATCTTCACGAATTGAAAATCGTTAAACCGGATCTCTCTTTCCATGATCAACGCAACGTATTTATCAAAATGTTCAAACGTAGATGTGGAATCACCCGTTTTTAATGCGTTTACGAAATAATCTTCCAAATAATTCAGCGATGCTGCGAGATGCTTGCTATTCTCATGAACCGTTTCAATATCATCATAATGAATGATGATATCACTCCCCAGACGAATCCTTCGCTTCAGCGCTTCCAAAGCCTCTGCATGCGCATTCATGGCATCCGTGTATCGGGAAAATACGCGGCTGATCCCGATGCTGACTTTCAGCTGAAGAAGCTCGTGAACCTTATCTTTAATTTCCTCGGCCGCCTGGTGAAAACTCAATTGCAGTTCCTGCAGATCTTCGACATCCCCAGTAAGCAGGGATACCTGAGACTGATCCAACAATAAGGACCCAAGCAAACGATTAGCTGGCAGAAGCTCACTGACGATGTTATGGATAGCAAATAACAGCAATTCCTTATCGCTTTCCATGTATCTCGTATCCTGAAGGGAATCGATCTGCAGCGCAATCACACCCATGGGCTTCCCTTTTTCCGCAAAGCCGTAGGTTTCACACTTGAATGCAAATTCGCTCTCCGTCACCTGTCCCATGAACAGTTTCAACAGGAAGAACTCTTTCATCTGTCCCGTTTGACCTTGAAGCTGCTGTTGAAACTGCTTCCGTGTCCGGAATAACGCATTAAATCTATCCTCGATATAAGCAAATTCATCTTTCCTGCGAGACTCAGTCGTTTCGCCACCGTACTGCTCCATCGTCTGAAATAAACGTCGGATCGGAGAATACATCCGTCTGCTCACATAGAATGCGGCAGATGCAATTACAAGGAAGACGATCAAGCAGACATTTATTGTAACGAGTGCAATCTTCTTGGATTCCATCGTCACTTGATCAATGGAAACAACGGAAGCATAGATCCAACTATTGGACGATACTCTGTAATTTACAGCCGTTTTTTTGCCTTCATAATAACCGTTTGTATCTGTCACTGTTTCCAAAGGCTCCAGGATCGAATCAGAAATGTAGTCTGCTCCCGCGTTACTTAAGAATGGGATGTGATCGCGGTTCAGTACATAGATGTCGCCCAACTGCTTCGTTTGCGCTAACCCTTTTTCCAATTCCGTCTTCGACATTTCTATGATCAGTAATGCCTTCGGAGCTGCCGACGGAGCAATCATTGGGAGCTTTACAACCATCCGAATCCCGTATTCGTCTGCTAACCAGAATAAATTTTTAGGATTTTTTGCGTAATCTTGCAAAAGCTTTTTATCGGAATAATCCGCCGTATGGGTGAAGCCTAAATTGCTGATCATCCAGTCCTGTTCCAGGTTAATGAGGTGCGTGTCAGCTACGCCCGATAAAGAGTGCAAGTTATATAAACCCTTGGCAAGGCTTGTAATCGTTTGGAAATCATCCTGTGTCAACGCATTGTAGAGGTTGTCTGTTACAAGCGGAGAATTTAAATATTGCACGGCACCCATTTCTACATTTTTCAATATTTGCTCAATTCTCATCTGGTTCTGCAGCAAAATTTGGGAATTGCTTTCTTTAACCTTTTTCTCTATATCCTGAGAGGAAATATGATAGGAAATCATTCCGATTGTCGTGACTGGAATGGCAACCAGCAACATAGCGAATAGGATCATGCGATATAAATAGGTGGGCAATGTCATTCCTCACTTCTGTTTACTTTCGTGTCAATGACCCTTATTATATCAAAACCAGCCGTCCGGTGTTACTGTGCGGACGGCTGCTTGCATGCTTACTTCTTGGTTTGCGAGGTACGGTCCTGAAGCTGATGAACGGATACGTTCCCCCAGCTTAGATCGTCCACGCGGTATTTGTTGATTTGATCCCAGTCAAGCTCCATGCCTAGACCAGGCAAGTCACGTCCCGGAACAAGAAGATATCCGTTCTCGTATTGAACTGGACTTTTAACAATATCGCCAATATACAATTCAGGTCCAGTCGGATCTGATGTATAGTTCAAATTCACAAGCGAGCTTCCCAGATGTGCCATAGCCGCTGTACCTACAGACAGCTCCTGCGTCGTGCCGATCAAGCAGGATTTGCCAGCGACTTCCGCAGCAGCAGCCGCTTTCCTAGCAGCGGTAATTCCACCGATAAAAATAGGTGAAATATTAAAAATATCGACCGAATCGTGCTTTATCATTTCGGACTGCTGACGGAAGCTCCATACATGCTCACTTACTGGGTATTCCGTGTTCATTCGGTAATGATGAAGCCCCTCGAAATCATTCTGAACGGCTGGGCTCTCCACCATCTGGAAATCATATTGCGACAATCGCTTCGTGGCCTTCAACGCCGATTTCCAGTCCAGCAAATGGCTGAAATCCAGCGATTTAATCGTCACTTTCGATCCAAATTCCTTTTTCACGCCATCCAGAAATGCTTCATCAGCATCCAGGTTTTTGCCAACATAAAGTCGGAAAGTATCAAAGCCTTTACTCAGTCTCTCGCGGACAATCGCCAGATTTTCTTCAACTTCTTCCATAAAGCGATGTCTGAAGATCGGATAGCAGACTTTAATTTTCTCCTTGATTCTGCCGCCAATAAATTCAGCTACGGAAATACCAAGCGATTTCGCGCAAAGATCGTGTAAGGCCGCATCAATCCCGTTACGGATAAAGTTACCCTTTTCATAATAAAACATCGTTTCTGGAAAATTGCTGAGCAGTTCCCTATTGAGCAGTGAAATATCAAATGGACTCTGGCCTAATAGGATGGACTTGAGCACCACGGCCATGTCCTGAATATCTAATGAATAATGAGGAAGATGAGAAAAGTCCGACATTTCACCAATACCTGTTAATCCGTTATCCGCATCAATCTCCACGATGACATGCTTGCAGACAAACCCTGTATTACGCGGCATTGCGATAACCGTAAGTCTAAGATCTGAAATTTTCATGTTGTTAGCAGCCCCCATGCGCTTAGTAAGTTCGTTACTTCCTTCTTATCCGCTTCATTCAAAGGATCAACAGGTTCGCGCGTAACACCTGCACGAAGTCCCAATTGTTCCATCGCTTCCTTCACAGCGACCACATTGTTACCGGCATTATATTTGGCACGCAGGTTCTCGAAAGGCAGAACATCTTCCCACAGCTTCCATACGGTAGGCCAGTCTTGATCGCGCAATGCTTGCAGCATCCCCTGTGAAATACCGGGATTGACATTGATTAAGCCCGATGTAAATCCCCTTGCGCCTGCATTGTAGAAGTAAGGTGCCCACTTCTCAGCAGTGCCGCAGATCCAGGCAATGTTGTACGCTGCGCTGATCTTGCGCACCGTTGCGGTAAAACGCGGAAGATCGTTGATCGCATACTTCACGCCCACGCATTTATCCAACGGCGCTAAGCTTAACAAGATATCGTCCGAAACATGAGCATCTTTCAAATAAAGGATGGACGGAATATCCAAGCTTTTAATCACATTACGGTAATAGGACACCGTGCCAGGCGTCGTAATATAAGGATGAATAGGCTGATGGATCATCACGCAATCCGCTCCCACCTGCTGGGCATGCTTACCAAGCTCTACCGCCGTTTCAACGGAATATCCGATGCCAGCCATAACAATAGCACGATGATTTACGATTTCAACGACCCGTTTGGTTACTTCCTTGGCTTCTTCCAGCGTTAACGCATAGAATTCGCCCGTGTTTCCGCAGGGCACAATCACTTCGGTACCATTCGCCAGCAAGAACTCGATATTCGCTTCCAATCCTCCCCAATCAATCTGGCGTGTCTCTTCATCAAAAGGTGTAATATTAATAGCTGAAATCGTTTCCAGCCTTTTACTGAATGCAGCATAATCCATCTGAGTTCTCTTCCTTTCGTATCGTTCCMACGACTATGGTGTAATCACGACGGTTTTGACCTGTGTGAAAAACTCAATTGCTGCACGTCCTTGTTCACGAGAATAGGAGCTGGATAGCTTCATCCCGCCGAAAGGGGCCTGAGGTTCCACACCAGCGGTTTCACCGTTCACCTTAATCAGGCCTGCCTCAATACGATTCACAAAGTGATGAACATGCTTTTGATTTTGTGTAAAAATAGCAGCTGCTAATCCGTAACGAACGCTATTAGCCAGATCGATCGCATGATCAAGATGATCAACCTCGTTAATCACTAAGACAGGTCCGAAAATCTCCTCTTGTGCGAGCGTCGATTGCGGGTCAACATGATCTAGAATCGTAGGCTCAATATAGTACCCTTTGGCAAACTCGCCATCCGTCTTCGCTTTCCCTCCAGCAAGTACTTGAGCTCCTTCTTCAATACCAATTTGGATAAATGCCAGAATCGACTCGTATTGGCGTTTGGACACAACAGGTCCAAGATAGCAGTCATTTTCCTGCGGATTAGACAGCTTAATCCGGTTCGCTCGCTCGATCAATAAGGAGGTCAATTGTTCCTTCACGGATTTCTCGACGATAACACGGCTAGTCGCCGTACACTTCTGACCTGCAGATCGCATGGCAGCGCTAATGATGACATCAGCCGCTTTCTCCAGATCGGCGTCCGCAAGCACAATGGTCGCGTTCTTCCCGCCCATCTCCAATTGATATTTCGCATGACGGGACGATGCGGCTTGCGAAACTTGCTTGCCGACAGCATCTGAGCCCGTGAATGAGATTCCCGTCACATCAGGATGATCTAGAATACGTTGTCCGACAACAGAGCCAGAGCCGCTGACTAACTGGATTACGCCTTGCGGGAAGCCGCTCTCTTCCAAGAGCTGCATGAGCTTGGCTGCTGTAATGGTAGAATGCTCTGCAGGCTTCCATACAACGGTATTACCGAATATTAAAGCTGGAGCCATCTTCCATACAGGAATGGCGACAGGAAAATTCCAAGGTGTGATCAGACCTACGACGCCAAGCGGTACCCTCGTCGTGTATAAGTGGGATACTCCGTCTGTGGAAGGCAATACCTCACCAATGCTGCGTAGTCCCTCACCTGCGTAATACCGGAACAGTACGACAGCGCGATTGACTTCACCTCTTGCCTCGCCGATCGGTTTTCCCATCTCAGCTGTAAGAAGTTGTGCCAATTCCTCGAGATGATCCTCAATCTTCTGTGCGGCCTTAAACAAATAAGCAGCTCTTTGTGTACCTGACAAGCTAGACCATTGTGGAAGCGCTTGCTTAGCACTCGCAACGGCTAAGTCAACGTCTTCCTTGCTCAATTGGAGGCTTCGTCCTACTAACAACTCCGTATTTAGGGGACTGTAATGGTCCTTAGCAGGGCGGCTGCCGAGTTCTACCCAGCAGCCATTGATATAAGCGGTTTTTTCGATAGCATCTACATTTGTAAGCATGTACTCACTCCGTCTCTCAGACTCTATATTTATGGATCACTCTATTTCTTCTGCTTCGCGTATTCTGCCGTGTACTCAGCAATGACCTTCTCGCCGCCTGCTTTCATCCATTTATCGAGCTCGGCCTGCCAGCCAGCATCGTCGATTTTACCCATAATGTATTTGGTTTGGGCATCACGAATCATGTTATCGAGCTCAACGCCTTTTTCAGCGTAGGTCTTCGAATTAAATGTCTGGGCCACATTCGGAACGACGCTTTTCAGATTATCCTGAGCGATCTTCGAACCTTTTGCCTGCAGCTCGTTTTGCTTCAACGGTAGTCCTTTTCCTGCTGTTTCAAATGACGGCAAGCTATCACGGTACGGTTTAACCTCAAGGTTGAACAGTGTCAAATCTTTAATTTGACCCTTGCCATCCTCTGTTTTGGTAAAGTGTTTGCCTTCAACCCCTCTTGTCAGCAGCGTTGACATTTCAGCATCTAGCAGCTTATCGAAGAAGCCTAATAGGCGCTTCAGTTCCGCTTCCGTCTTCACGCTTGATTTAGGGAATAGGAAGAAACCGTTGTTTCCAGACTCAGCCGGAACTTTAAGTCCAGATGGACCTTCAAAGGGAACGACATCCACAACCGCGCTTGGCGTTGATTTCGAAACATTATCAAAAGAAAGTGCAGCAGCTGTCGCTACCGTGTTAACACGGATGCCGACTTTACCCGCGTTCCATTTATTATCGGAATCCGCTGTTTGCACAATGGAGAAATCCTGATTAATTAATTTCTCAGTATACAAACGTTTCAATAACTTCAAGGAGTCCATGTATGGCTTCGTCATAAATTCAGCTACGACTTTACCATTTTCAACCCCCCATTTATTAGGTGCGCCATTCGGAACCGATAGACGAGTTAAAAAGCTGCTGCTAAGCACTGGATCGTTATAGTTTTTATCCAAGAAGAAGCCGTAAGTATCTGCTTGACCATTCTTATCAGGATCTTTTTCTGCCACTGTTTTCGCCATGTTGTACCAATCGTCTAGTGTAACCGGAGGCTTTAAGCCGAGCCCACTAAACCAGTCTTTACGATAAATGATGCCTGCACGTCCAATGTCTCGGTATAACGGCAGCCCGTACAGCTTGCCATCCACTTTAATGTTGTCGTAATACATCGGACTAAGCTCCGATAAATTTTTGTAATCTCTTAATAACGGGCCAATTTCCCAGAACAAGCCGGACTGAATGGCATTTAGGGTCGAAGCGTTAGCTTTCACTTTAAAAGCTTTCGGCATTTCGCTAGAAGCAATCATGATGTTCTTCTTGTCTTCAAAAGCAGCATCTGGAATCCATTGAATATCAATTTTGGCATTCGTATATTTCTCTATCGCAAGCTCAATATCGCTGCCCTTTTTAGGCGCTTCCCCTACCTGCGGCGTAGCAATGGTTACCTCTAGTGGTGTGTTATCCACCGTTTTTTCTTCTTTCTTCGGATCTGTGCTGTTTCCACAACCTGCAAGTGTACCTGTTGTCAACGCGATGGAGCAAAGTAAAGCCATATACCTTTTTTTCATCATTCTTACCCCTCCATGATTATGAATAATATGGTACATATGCAAAGATGAACCCTTATAGGTTATCCCTTTACCGAACCTAATAAAACGCCTTTCGCGAAATGCTTCTGTAAGAATGGATAGACGAGAACTATCGGTATTGTCGCGACGACAATCGAAGCCATCCGAATCGTTTGAGGCAAATAATCCGTCGGATCGGACTGTGAGGTCGAATCGCCAATTTTATCTTGAGACATGAGCACAATTTGCCTAAGCACAACCTGTACGGGCCATTTCTCAGAATCGTTGATATAAATGACGGCATGGAAGAACGTATTCCAATGTCCCACAGCGTAAAACAGTCCGAAAGTCGCCATAGCTGGCATGGACAAGGGTAACACGATTCTGAATAAAGTCCCGATATCGTTGCAGCCGTCAATTCTCGCAGCATCTTCCAATCCATCTGGAATTTGCTGAAAAAAGTTTTTTAGAACGATTAAGTTAAATGCACTAATGGCTGTTGGAATCATAAGAGACCAATACGAATTAATTAGACCAACCGATTTGACGACGAAATAGGTCGGAATCATACCGCCACTGAAAAGCATCGTAATGAGGATTAATAGCATAAAGGTTTTACGCCCACGCAACGTGGCCCGAGCCAATGGATACGCTGTAAACGAGGTGAGTATGAGATTGATCAATGTTCCTAAAACGGTTACATATATCGATACTCCGATACTTCTAATCATGGTGTCTGTTGAAAAAATGTATTTATACGCGCTAAACGTAAATTTGGTAGGTATCAAGAGCAATCCGCCTTTGACAACCTCTGAAGGGGCTGCAAAGGATACCGAAACAATATAGACAAACGGTATAATCGTAATCAAGGAAACAAGAGTTAGTAAGGCATAGTTAACCCAATCAAATATTTTATTGCTTAATGTATTGTCATTCGTTGGCATTTGATTACACCTCCTAGTAAACGCCTTCTTCGCCAAACTTCTTCGCTAGCTTGTTCGCACCGAGGACAAGTATCAGCCCCACTAACGATTTGAACAAACCAACTGCAGCACTGTAACTATATTGCGCCTGTGTCAAACCCTTCATATACACATAGGTATCGAACACTTCGCCCACTTCACGGTTCATCGAGTTCAACATCAGGAAGATATGTTCAAAGCCTGTATCCAGGAAACTTCCCAAACGTAGAATAAACAGGATTACAATCGTACTGCGGATCGCAGGTATCGTAATATGCCAGAGTTGACGCCAGCGACCAGCCCCATCCATCCGAGCAGCCTCATATAATTGCAAGTCGACCCSAGACAAAGCAGCTAAGAAGATAATCGTCCCCCAACCTGCCTCTTTCCAAATCGATTGCGCAATAATCATGGGTCTAAACCATTCTTCGCTTAGCATAAAAGGGATTTTCTCAATCCCGAATTGTGCCAGCAACTCATTAACGACGCCACCCTCTGTCGTAAATAACACATAAAATATACCTACAGCAACTACCCACGAAATGAAATGCGGTAAATAGAGCAATGTTTGGACGATTCGTTTGAACATCTCTCTTCGCGCTTCATTAATCATAAGAGCTAATAGGATCGGAAGTGGAAAAAAGAAGACTAAATTATAGATAGCTAACAACAAAGTATTTCGAAATAGTGACCAGAATTGGGGCTCCATAAAAAATCGTTCAAAATGTTTAAAGCCAACCCATGGACTGTTTATAAATCCGGTAAAAGGCTTGTAGTCCTGAAACGCCATGACCAGACCAAGCATCGGAACATATTTGAATACGACAAAATATAAGATCCCGGGAAACAAAAGTAGATACATCCATCGATCTCTTAAGAGATCTCGCACTAGCTGTGATCGTTTAAATGAGCTTAATCGAGCTCTTTGCATTTGTGCTTCCAAGGGTTGCGGCACTCGACTTCCTCCTGACTGGTATGTGTTTGGCTTCCCTCGTATCATAAGTTATGAAATGAATATCAGGCTATCGTACTCATTTAACTTCTTTTACTCAACCTTGAAAACCCTTACATGACGGGCGTTTAGCGGATGTGTAACCTTCAAGTAATCATTCTTTGCTGTCATCGTAATGATTTAGCTTTTAGCTTCATTCCGTTATTGCACAAAAAAGCCCAGTAAATTAACTATCTAATTTACTGGGCTTCGTTATGAACTTTTCCGGTAGTATAGCATTAATTATGTGAAGTTCTCCTTCATTTCTCTACTCATTCAAATCCCGAAGTCGATTGTTTTTCTGCTGTACCGTTCTCATTAGATCCACGTTAACATCCTTATCCTCAGCGAAGCTGATGAGTGCGTTAACATCCTTCGGCAGGCATTTGCCGCCATAACCGCGATTATCCTCATAGACAAATGTATGACTTCGCCCGATTCGAGGGTCCTCGAGCCAAACTTCACGCAATTCATTGTAATCAATGCCGTAAGCACCAGCGATATCATAAAACTCATTGCAAAATGACACCTTCAGCGCAAGGAAGCAATTCTCCATGTACTTCGCCATTTCCGCTGTACGAGCATCTGTCAACCGTATTCTCACTTCCGCGTTATACACCTGCTGATACGCACGTACCACAAGGCTAGCATCGGCAGATGCGCCGCCCAGTGTAAGCCATGTACGGTGACGCAAGTCCGCGAAGTGGTGATCCACGGTTTCACCGTAATATTCAGGCTGGAAAACGATTCTCTTCCCTGTTCGTTCCTTCATCTCATCCGTGAAGCCAACTGGTACAGTAGAACGAATAACAATCACTTCAGATGTCAGCCATACAATAACTTCTTCCACAATAGATGTATCGCATTTACCATTCGGAAGCGAGGGTGTCGGAACACAAACGAACACCATGTCACAAGCGTTCACCTCATCTTGGCTGCCCATCTGTAGAGGTCCATCATATATAACAGCCTTGGGAAATAAAGCATGAATCGCTTTGCCTACATGGCCATATCCAACAATTCCTATCTTCATCGTTATCCTCGCTCCTCATGTTGATAATCAATTAACAGTCGTATCTCCTATGTATTACGCGGCCACTTTATCTTCTTGGATCTGTTGCTGTTCCTGACGCTTCTTCTGAACAGCTAGAAGAATGAATACTAAGAAGTAATATCCCCAGTAACCTACGAACTCTTCCAGCGAAGGATTCTGCGTATAACCAAGGAAAGCTTTAAAGAAAATACCGACTTGGCCGTTAATAAGCGGCTCTTTCCCATAATCACGCAGATATTGTACACCGTCAATAGGATGTTCTGGCATAAAGGCTGTAATATTGTAAATTTCACCTATCTGGTGACCAGCTGTTCGATATAGGCTGCCAATAATCCCTAAATCCTGCATAATCCCAATCGCCTGAACAAACAGTCCAGCCGAAATCATCATGAGGAAGACAGCAGTTATCCGGAAGAACGTACTTAAACGAATCTTCTTGGTCCCTTTGAAAAAGAGAAGTCCCACCACTGCGGCTAGCACCAGACCGAATAAAGCTCCCCAGCTTTCAAGCGCTTTCTGAATGTCGCCACCCGTAATAGCAGCGAAGAAGAATACCGTCTCCACGCCTTCACGCACAACAACCAAGAAGGAATGAACAACCATATTAATAGCGCCGCCAATGGTCAATATATGAGCAACCTTGCTCTGAACCTTGCCTTGCATCTCACTGCTTTGTTTGCCCATGAACATAATCATATGTGTCAATAAACCAGATGAGACGAGCATAATCCCGATCTTCAAATAATTCTGACTACCCATACTTGCAAAACCAGTTAATAAAACCTGGAAGGCAAGAGCCAAGCCGTAACTGACAACTATGGCGAAAAACACGCCAACCCATACCCATTTATGCCAATGGATCGCATCAATTCGAGTCAAATAAGTAAGGATGACACCTACAATGAGAATGGCTTCCAGTGCTTCGCGAAACGTAATGAGAAATGCCTGTAAATCCATGATCTGCCTCCTGTTCTCTTTCCTTGCACTGAACATTGAAAAACACTTGTGCTTTTACAGCACAAGTGTCTCCCTTCCGAACGAGATGATTAACGAAGAACGATGATCTCACCATTTTGATAGAATACGCCATAACTGAACAACTCAGCTACTGCACGCAATGGGATGAATGAACTCCCGTTTTGAAGAACAACCGGCTGATCCAATTTAACTTTCTCGTTTACTTTACCATTCTCAACAACTTGATCGGAACCAGCTTTGATTTCTGTTTTCTTGCCATCTTTCGTGATCACGATCGTTTGCGTTGCTTCAACCCATTCAACTTGCGCATTAATCGCTTGTGCAATAACTCGAACCGGCACTAACGTACGGCCGCTTTCTTGATTAACGAACGGAGCATTCTCAGCTGTGAAAGCAGCGCCATTTACTTTATATCCTTTGTCATTCACTTTTAAGCTGGAACCATCTTTGTCAACGAGGAATTTTACGATATCAAAGATTGCTGCGTTCGTAGCGGCTGCATCGGATTTATCAACAGCTTCATTTAATTTCGTAGCCGCAACACTTGCAGCTGCAAATTTCTCTTTACCCAAGAACACTTCTTGGCTAGCAAGGAACATCGTACCTTCAGCAACATATCCGCGTGCACCTTGCAGGTCACCAGCTTCTTGTTTAACTAGAATTTGGTTAAGATATTCAGATACTTTACCGATCATCGTACGTTGAAGGGCATCGCCGATTTCAGCTTGTTTGATTTTGCTAGCATCACCTGAAGCGAATGCATTCTTCACGAAGTCAGCATCAGCAGGGCTTCCACCTTTGAGGTATGTATAAACAGGCATGTAGAGGAAGTAACCTTCTGTGATTGCTTTGGATTGGTCAGCTGCCGCAGCCAAACCAACATTTTCAGCATATGTATATGTTGCAAGCGCGTAGTTTTTGATCAATGTTTTGTCAAGAATTTGACGGTGGAAGTTAAAGTCATTCACGTTGTTGTCTTTGATATCTTTTTGGATTAGCTCAATTGTTGCTTTCAAAAGTGGTACCATGTTCAAGTTATACTTCGTATCACGTTTTACAACGTTAGCTTGCAGAGCACCTTCATAAATTTGAACGACTTTATCGAAAGCAGCCGTCGCTCCAGCGATGTCGCCTTTCGTCAATGCAGGACGTACTTGGTTGCTCATCAAATCACGAAGTGCGAAGAAGTAATACCATTGCAAACCTTTATCGATTGCTTCATTCGCTGGACCTACTGGCAAGTCACCTTTAATGGCAGCATCCAAAATAAGCAAGATGTTAGCATCCATTTTAGGATCATCTGCTTTGATGTTGACATCCAGACGTTTAACATCGGTTTGGAATTTATCTACATATAATTTCTTAATATCAGCAAGAACGGCTTTATCGGTTTTATCTGTGAAGAGTGCTTTAATATCCGTGAAAGATTTAAGGCTAGCGGAGATCGTTTGATCTTCTTTGATTTGGAATTTCGTTTCTGCAAAAGCAACGGATGAAACAGTAACAACACTAGATAGAGCGATTGAAGCACTTAATACGACAGATAGAAATTTACGCATGATAATTTTCTCCTCTATTCATCTCAATTTTTAGGTTGACCTAACGGTTAAATCCACTTTCTTTTGCGAGCAAACCATACGGCCCCGCCCAGTATAACGATAACTCCACCAATCACGGACACGCTGACCCACGGATTCGTTTTGTCTGTGCGTTGCATAGGTGCATGAGCGGCTGCTTCTTTCGCAGGCTCAGCTTTCACAGCTGTGCTAGCTGTCTCCGTAGCTTTAGCAGGTGCTTCTACTGTTGCAGTAGGATTAGCAGCTTCGGTAGTCGGTGTTGGACTTGGACTCGCTGATGCTGATGCAGACGGTTCAGGAGAACTTGTCGCAACTGTTGCCGTTGCGTCTGGTGCCTTCGTCTCTGCTGGTTTGGCATCCGTTGTTGCAGCAGGCTGTTCTTGCTTAGGGCTAACTTCCGCCTTCACAACGGGGTCTGTCTTTGTCGTCTCTACCGGCTTGACAGTAGGCGTCGGTGTACTTGTGGCAACTGGTGCTGGTGCACTGTAAGCTTTATAAGGAAATAGCGGCTTTACCTTACCAAAAATAAAATCAACCTTTTCCTTAAATACAGCAGGCTGCACGGGTTTCTTCCCAACGCCGAACAATCCTGGATTACCCAGTGCTTCCAAAGCAGCATCAAATGCTTTATCAATTTCCGCTTTACCTGATCCCATGTAAGGCTCTAGGGAATCATAGGTTGCCTTGGCCTTAGCCAACAGAAGTTTTGCTTCCGCATAGTCAGAAATACCTTGCCCAGCATAGGTAAAGCGACGATCTAAGTTCATAACCAGGACAGCTTTGAAATTAGCAATGACTAATTTATTATCCTTCGCCTGGAAATTTGCATCTAATGTCTTACCGACCTCTTCACCAAAGTGTGCTACAAGTTCTGCTCTTCGCTCTTTGTAGGCACCTTCGGCTGCTCCCCAATCATTCGCACCCTCGCCAATACTGGTTTGCACCAGTTTAAAGGTTTCTGCTACATCTTCGGTATTCGCATCACCATAAGAGTAGGCCAGCGCGGAAGTCGGCAGGATTAATAATGCCGCAAACACAAGAGTCAATCCGGCTAGTAGCCATCTTTTCATAACTTCACCTCTGCAATGAATTTGATTCTCAATGTCATTGATAATGATAATCATTGTCCATTTTTATGTCAACCTTTATTTTACAATTTGATCACACATTGTTCATCGTCCGTTCATAGTGGTAACTAACGAACCCATTCAAATAAAGTCACGTGTCCATAGGCAGGGTCAAACAACGTATCGGATGTAAACTCGGCAATCTGTTTTAAATGCGATTCCACCGATTTCCCTTGAGCCGCAAAACCTTGCACAACATGATCGGTTAGAAAAACGCGTCGTTCCGAATTGGCTCCTGCCAATGATTGAAAATACCCATACGTATAGATGCGCTCATGTTCGTAATCTGCTTGTAAGTACTGTAGGACTCTCGTTTCTTCCCATGTAAATAGAATGAGTGGCTCATGCAAGCTACTCAGATAGTCATGCAGCTGATAAATCGCTGGTTCGTCCAAAGCCTGCCTTTTTAATAGCTGCGAGCCATAGAAAACCTGTACGACAATGAGACTAATGAAGAGCGTGTATAGTAACTTTGGTGCTAGTCTCAACAGACGCGACTTAGGATCTGAGGCCTTCACAGCATCTGCCGTTCGAATGATGTAGACAAACAGGAGGCATAAAATTGGCGAAACCACTGGAACAATATGTCGAGGCTTTTCGATATTTTGACCTATTAACGCCCATACGGAATAAAGAACAGCACAACCGACCAACCAAAGTAAGTAATTCCTGTTCTCTTTATTAAGATGCCCTGTCGATGCGGCGAATCCTCGCACGATCAACGTTATGACAGCCAAAATCGCGAGACTCATACCAATAAGAATGGAACCACCGAAAAGGGCAGAACCTAGCAAATTTTGCCCGAATAGCAGGATGATTCGTTCCCCCATGGGCATCGGCGTTGAGATCACGCCACCGCCCCACTCAGAGAAATGCCCCTCTACAAAAGCTAGGGACAACTTCCAGAAGCCAGCCACATTTCCTTCCGAAAGTACCAAGCCAGCTACCCAAATCAATTGAAACAGCCCTGCTGCTAGAGCTGAACCTCCTACTCGGAGCCATCTCCTCCAACGGGTAGCCCCCTGCTGCCAAAGCGAATACCAGAGGGGAACTAAGGCTAAACCGTAAGGAAAGAAAGATAGGCGTATCCCCATTAAGAAGCTGAACATCAGCAGCGCTAGCCCGTGACGCAGCACAGCGTGCGGACGATCCAACGCAAAGCGGATACTCCAAAGAAACCACCACAGCATGGCCATGCCTGCGCATTCCGACATGGGACGCGAGGACATGAGCCAAATGTAGGGGCTGCTTAAAACGAGTGCGGGCAGCAAAAGGCTCCTGATGCCGCTGCCCGTCAGACGATGTGCTAATAAAAACATAGGAATCGCGGAGCTTAATGCCGCTAAGGTATTGAAGACGGATAAGGCTATAGCGGGATTATTCATCCATTGGTTAATAAACCAACCACCCAGAATAAAGTAGGGATATCCAGGAAAATGAGGCTGCATGGCCAGTAAATCATACCGATGCAATGCGAGTGTGAAGTCCACCTCGTCCCATGTGCGCACATAAGGACTCGCATATAGCAGACTAAGGCAGATCACACTAGCTATAACCACAGCTGCAAAAAGCGCCATTACTAACGCGTTACGTGTCATAAGCTCGGTTCATCTCGATGCATTTGGACAGTGGCCTTGCGCTTGCGGGAGACAGGACGTCTCATTTCTTTGTAAATCGCCGGAATTACGGAAGACACATACTGTCTGAACTTGATGAAGGATTGACCCTTGGTCCGTACTTGGTACGATATCGGAATCTCCTCTAAACGGTAGCCCTGACGAACCAGATTAATCGTGAGCACCTGGGCGTAATTGTAGTCATGGATAATGACGGCGTTCTCCATGGCATCGCGTGAGAATCCACGCATCCCTGACTGGCCGTCATAAATCCATCTGCGTAGTAAAATCGCCTGCAGCAGGGTAAAGGTATAGTTGCCTAAGCGGCGATGCAACTTCATCCCTTGAATGTGGCCTTTGAAGCGTGAGCCAAAGGTGTAGTCGGCGCGCCCGCTGATAATGGGCGCAAGGACGTCCGGGATTTGCTCCGGCGGATACTCATTATCCGCATCAATCATGATGCCAATGTCGCCGCCGAGCAGGCAGCATTGCTTCAGCCCTTCGCGAACGGCTGCGCCGAGCCCCTGATTGTGCGGAAACGACACAATGTGGTCGGCCCCCGCTTCGCGCGCAACTTGGACGGTGAGGTCCTTAGACCCGTCGTCGATTACGAGTACTTCCACCTCATACTGCGGGTGGAAATCTCTCGGAACGCGGGCAATGACCCCGCTGATATTCTCTTCTTCATTATGTGCAGGCATGAAAACGATGATTTTTTTCTTAGTCATGATGTTTAATAGCCTCCGTTAGAACAGGTCCACGACTATGGCTTGGGAAGGGTGCTCCCAGCAAATAAGCCAGCGTCGGCGCCATAGAGACGAGTGAATGCTTCTCATCAATGCGACGGCCTGCTTCGATGGTTGGACCGTGCAGGAAGAAAGGCACATAACGCTCGCCTTCGTCGAGATGCCCATGTCCGCCAATGCCGTCTGCTTGTCCGTGATCGGCACAGATGATCAGTGTTGTATTCGCCATCATACCGCGCTCTTCGAGCCAACCGACGAACTCTTCAATAAGTTGGTCCGCTTCGGCAATCTTTTGCGTGTAATCATCGTAGAGAACACCTCGGCTGTGACCTGTTTGGTCAACTCCAATTAATTGGGCAACGAGTAGGTCAGGATTTTGCTCTGCCATAATCTTCTTCGCTCGCTCAATGATATTACGATCGGCAACATCGTTGTGCATGACAGCCGTCACACTCTCCACATCGTCTCCCATGGAGTCAATCAAGTGTGCAATGCCCAGCAAGCGACCTTTTTTGCCCACTTTACGCAGGGAATCGAAAATACTCTCAACCCGAATACCCAGCCTCCACACCATATTGGAGCGAATCCCATGCTCACGTGGATATGTACCTGTAAACATCGAGGAGAAGCATACAACGGTACGCGCTGGATATACGGTTTCCATTTGCGCATACTCGGTTCCTTCTGCTCGCAGTTTCTTCATAAATGGGGCATTCGCTTCCTCAAAGCGTTCTTTGCGCATGCCATCCACAACGATAACGATCACCTTCTGGTTCAATGCTTTACCGCCTGCTTGTACAGGGCTTGAATCACGTGTATACGTTGGAATTTCTGATGGCTTCCAGTCGAATAAGTTACGGTGCAGAATAAAACTGTAGATCAACAAACCGCCTGCAAATAGCAGCCCTGTACCCACATCAGCCGAAACATCCGCCTCGAATTGACCATAATAATGACTCCATACAAACAGCAACAGCAGAAACTTAGGCATCTGCTCCTGCGCATTGCCGCTTGTAGAGTCACTATTTTTCAGGACAAGCTTCCAGAAGCGTGTGAAATTCCACCAGGTCGTTCCAATTCGCAAATGGTAGTAAAACGTGCCCCAGAAATATATCGTAAAGAAATAAAACACCCCTAACGCCAGCACATATAGAGTTAGTTCATTTCGTTCCCAAATAAGAAGTGCGGCAATAAGTGGCAACCATAAATAATTGCGTAAAAAGAGCGGAAAATCGAAGCAATAATATAGTACAAATAGAGGCATGGTTATCACTAGCCCTAGACCCGCCGCGCTCCAAAAGCTAGAATCAGACCATACACCGATATGGTACAGCAGAAAAACGCCGACAACGAAAATTGGTGTAAACGGTTTCCCCTCATTCAATAGGTTCCAACAGCGGGCTGCAACAATCTCAAAAGATGATGCCTTTTTCATATTAATCTTCCTTCCGCACTTTGTTATAGGATTGTGATTTCGTTTGACTTGTGACTCGGCTAATCCAAGCTTTCATTTCTCGAAAGTGCAGCGGCATCCGTAACAAAGAATAGCCACCTAACGCATAGGCAAATAGAAATTTAAACGTATGTGACAATAGCGCCGCTCGATAAGCGTCTTTCCCATCCACACCCAATAAGGCAAGTGAGCCGCTCATCGTACTTTCATAGGTGCCAATGCCCCCTGGTGTAATATGAAAAATTTGCCCAGCAATCGTCATGCTATTGGCCCATACGAGCGAAATGCTTCCTAATTGCACATTAATAATTTGGGAGACTGCGAGAATGACTCCCGCTTCTAGTACCCAACTGAATGTGATGAAGCCCAGAATGGCGAGCCCTTTGCCCGAAAGCATTTTAAGATGAAAATAGGCAGAATGTTTGACGACAAATGGGAATTTGCGAATCACAGGTAAATAATGAGCCGTTGCGAGAATCGCTGTGCCAGAGGCCAGCAGCGTCACCCACATCCAAGAAGAAGGCAGACCCATGCGGACGATACCAATGCCTCCAATGACCGCCAGCACAAGCATATCCAGCAGGCGCATAACCGCTACGGAATGGAGTGCATCCTCCCATGACTTTCCGCCATTTTTCATTAATAGACCGGTTCGAACCCCATCTCCCACCTTGATCGGCAGCACATGGTTTACGAGCAAACTGTAGCTAATCGCATGAAAATAGACCGCGAATTTGACATCTTGTCCCGCGTAAATTCGCCAAGCTGCCGCTTTGAGAAGAAAGGAAACTAGGTATGCAATTACCATAAAGACCAACCACTTGGGCCGGTGGAAGAGCAGCCCTACATCGCGAATCCATTCCTTTGAATCGAACCATTGCCATGTGATAACAATGGAACAAACGACCAGAAAGATCGCTATAGATTGGATCATTCGTTTCTTTGTCAGCATATTTGTTGAGACCTTCTTTGGAATGAAGTTAAATACAAGCATGAGAATGAGAATCATGGTCAGTATAGGTGGTTTACACCTTTACGTCAATCGAAGATTTACCAGAATGCATAAAAAAACCTAAGGGCAGCAATCCCTCAGGTTTCTTGTGCTGTCTATTTTATCCAAAACAGTAACTACTTATCTTCCCTCGTGAAAAACCTTTAATTGCAGCTGTTCCGAAAACACTAACTTATAGATGAGGACACTTAACAGTATGCTAGTAATTGCTGCGGAGCCGGTAAAGGAGAATACGATTAAAATTTGATAACGCACAGCTTCCACTGGCTCAGCACCTGCCACGATCATACCTGTCATCATCCCTGGAAGCTGAACAAGTCCTACTGTCTTCATGCCGTCAATGGTCGGGATCATACTGAACTTAACCGCTCGTTTCCTTACGTCTTGCAGTGCCTGTCCTGCGGAAGCTCCAAGTGACAATAGCGCCTCAATCTCGCCTTTGGACGCAAGAACTTCTCTCTTAAGTTGAGTAATAAACAAGCCCGATACGATCATAGCATTTCCGATGGTCATGCCACTTAGCGGTATGATGTATTGCGGTGTGGCTTCAATGAGATGCAGCCCCAGAAGCATACCCATCATTAGAATCTCCACCGTCATGATCGACAAGGCGATTCGCCATAGAATGCCAGGCATGCCACCGCCGCGTTTGGCCGCATTCCAGGAGGCTACAGAAATCATAAGCGTAATAATGAGCATCAAGTACACAACATGCTGCGATTGAAAAATGTAATGCAGCACATATCCAATAAATAATAATTGCAGAGTCGATCGTATCGTGCCAATTGCGATCTCTTTTTCTAATCCAAGCTTCTGCCAAAATGATATCAACATCGTTGCGAGTATGAATAATAAGGTAAAGCTAAGTGATAACATCGTCATAATTGAACCTCTTCTTTAGTTAACCCTATAAATTTTCTCGCTGCCTCTGTAGATGGCTCGCTAAAGAAAAGCGCTGTTGGCGCATCTTCAAGTATCGTATTGCTTGACATAAACCATACACGTTCACTCGTACGCACCGCTTGTTCAAGCTCATGCGTGACCCCTATCAGGGTAGTTCCTTCTTTCTCATGCCACTTCTGTAGTAATTGCTCGACAGCCCTTGTATTCATCGCATCTAAGGAAGATGTCACTTCATCTAAAAGCAGTACTGATGGGCGCAGTAGCATAGATCTAATTAAAGCAATCCGCTGCATTTCTCCACCAGATAATTCACGGGCATTCTTTTGAAGATCCAACTCGCTCAGTCCCGATGTCTCTAGCAATTCATCAGCTAGCTTCCTTTCATATGACTTGCCATGCAATCGGCTTGCTGTACGTAAATTGTCCTCAACGCTCCCAGGCAGCATGACCGCTTGCTGAGCAACATAGCAAATTCGTTTCCGCCAGTTTCGTGCCCCAACCTCTTGATAGGAGGCTCCCTCCAATAGCATCATTCCTTCATCTGGTGAGCTCAGTAAGGCCAAGATACGTAGAAGTGTACTTTTCCCTTGCCCTGATGAACCGATAAGGGCGATACGTTCCGCTTGCTGAATCTTTACTGTAATACCCGAAAATAGGTAAGGAGATTTGGGATTATCCTGATTATATGAAAGCTTGGCTAACTTATTTAGTTCAAACATAATGGGTATCCTTTCAGGTCCGATGAGATCTTCACTCATTGTAGCACTTGCTCCAATTGGGTCAATACATGAAAGAGAAAGGAGAACCAACCGTTTCACTTGATGAGAAAACGGGAAAAACAAAAAAACAGTTCAATCATGGTGGTATCTGACCATAATTGACTGTTCCATGTGGGGAGCGTTTATCTTATTTTAAATGCAATCCTTCTCTATTCTCATACGCGATATGATCCAAGTTAATTATGCTTGTACCTTCTATTTTTGCGTTTGCATCCATTTCAACAGCATCTGACGGATTGGGATATTGGGTACCATCATGTTTCAGTTGAACGTAGTGGGAGGCAACCCCACCGCCAGACACTTGAAGTATGAGATTATTCCATCCATTCGTTTGTTCCGTACTTACGATAATTGGATTGCGGATTAAGGTAAACTTTTGAAGAAATTTAAAAGTATGATCTTCCTGTTGGAAAAGTAAACCGGTATCTCCGCCCGACCCACTGGTATAAGGTCCAGTCAATTGAACGAATACCTCCTCATTCCCATCGCCATTTAAATCAATATGATTATAGTAGTATTGGGTTTCTTTCGCGTCCTTATCATCCATTTTAAGCGTCGCCATGATCGCCTTTTCCAAATCTGCGTTTTTAACCATTTCAGGTTTCAGCACGTGGAGCCCGTTATTTTTTTGTGCTTGTGATTTGTCAATATATACCGTGTTCGTTTCGCTGTCCCATTCCACCGTTTTACCTAGTGCCTCTGAAATTGCTCTAACCGGGAAATATGTCGTGCCATCCACGTTGAATGGCTCTATGGCGGCGCCTGATTCATCTACCAAATTCAGACTTTTATCTCCCACATTTATTGTTGAATCTCATTTCTCTTTCCTCCTGTAAGTGCTATCTGTATGTTTTATAGAATTTAGACGGACAAGCTCGCATTATGGTTCAATAGGAAAGTTAGGATTGACAGGGATTTCTTTCGATGATACGGTCGGAGAAATGCGTAAGAAGTTAAGGAGGATGTACATGTTTAACGGAAAAATGAAGGCTGTTACATTCAGCTACGATGACGGTGTGACCCAAGATATACGTTTGATTCAAATCTTTAATAAGTACGGACTTAAAGCAACTTTTAATCTTAACTCAGAACTCCTCGGATTGGACAACACCCTTATCAGGGAAGGACAAACCGTTAATCATACCAAAATTCATAGAGATCAAGTAAGAGAAGTTTACCACGGACATGAAGTCGCAGCGCACACCTTAACTCACCCACTTCTTACTCAATTGGATGAAACCGAGATCGTGAAGCAGGTGGTAGAAGATTGTAGAAATTTGGAGGCAATCGTGGGCTATGATGTGGTTGGCATGGCCTACCCAGGTGGGGGCGTGAACAACAATGATTACGTTGCGAATGTCATAAGAAACCAAACAGCCCTTCAATACGCAAGAACAACAACGTCTACCTATCATTTTGACCTGCAAGACAACCTATTTAGATTTAATCCAACCGTTTATCACCATCAACAATGGGAGCAAATGGAGAAGCTTGCTGAAACTTTTATTGCCTTAAAGCCTGATAAGCCGCAAATTTTTTATATATGGGGACATAGTTATGAATTCGATATCCATGATTCATGGGATAAATTCGAACAGTTTTGTCAACGAATAAGCGGACATGATGATACATTTTATGGTACGAACCGCGAGGTTATCTTGCCAGATTACATGAGATAATCGCCCATGCTGGGTGCACAAAAACACAAGCGAGGGCGGCTTACCTTGCGCACAATATTTGTGCGCTAGCGCGCGACGGCCGACGGGGCGGCTTCACTTGCGCACAATATTTGTGCGCTAGCGCGCGATGGCCGACGGGGCCGCTTCACTTGCGCACAATATTTGTGCGCTAGCGCGCGACGGCCGACGGGGCCGCTTCTCTTGCGCACAATATTTGTGCGCTAGCGTGCGATGGCCGACGGGGCCGCTTCACTTGCGCACAATATTTGTGCGCTAGCGCGCGATGGCCGACGGGGCCGCTTCACTTGCGCACAATATTTGTGCGCTAGCGCGTGACGGCCGACGGGGCCGCTTCACTTGCGCACAATATTTGTGCGCTAGCGCGCGATGGCCGACGGGCCTGCTTCTCTTGCGCACAATATTTGTGCGCTAGCGCGCGATGGCCGACGGGGCTGCTTCACTTGCGCACAACATTTGTGCGCTAGCGCGCGATGGCCGACGGGGCTGCTTCACTTGCGCACAATATTTGTGCGCTAGCGCGCGATGGCCGACRGGGCCGCTTCACTTGCGCACAATATTTGTGCGCTAGCGCGCGATGGCCGACGGGGCCGCTTCACTTGCGCACAATATTTGTGCGCTAGCGCGCGAYGGCCGACGGGGCCGCTTCACTTGCGCACAACATTTGTGCGCTAGCGCGCGACGGCCGACGGGGCCGCTTCACTTGCGCACAATATTTGTGCGCTAACGCGCGATGGCCGACGCCATAGGCTAGAGATAAAAAAAGACGGAAGAAAGGGCACGCCATACCGCCCTTTCTTCCGTCTTCTCCTTTGCTTATATGATCACAACTTTTCAGAAATTATTTCTTCTTAATGCTGTTATACCAGTCAGTTTCATATTTGATTCTTTCTGTACCGGCTTGTGCTCTCCATTGCTTCACATACGTATCGAAGTAATCGAGCGGTTGTTTGCCCAGCATGATCTGAGCGGCTGCTTCTTGGAAAAGCGTACCGCTAAATTCCAATTCAGGCTTTGCGGGTAATTTTGTAGGAGGGAGACCCGCTACAATACTCTTCATTCCTTCTGCAGCGGCGACTTTATAAGCCGCATCCATTTTGTCGGCTGCTTCCTTGCTGCCCAATTGAATTTCCAGGAAGTCTCTGTTGTAGGCGACTAGATTGAAGGTACTCGGACGCCAAAGTGCCGTTTTGTCATCTGTATCCTTTTTGATATCATAGGAAATTTTGCCGCCATCCTTCTTGTACGTTACGTTTGGTATCCCAAAATTAACAAACTCTTGACCTTCCTGACTAACGAGCCAATCCAACATTTTCACAATCGCAGCTGGATCTTTCGCGGCTTTGGTGACCATGAACGACTTATTAGATGCACGAACTGAAGTACCAGAACTTTCTACACCCGGCGCTTTCGGAGTTTGAATTGCAATCACATTCGCTCCTATACCCGGAAGAGACTTGTTCAATTTGTCCTGCCAATCCCAAGCAAGCGAAGGTGTGTGCACCCAAGCACCAACCAAGTTATTCTGGATCTTCTGCTCCCAGACATTCCGTTTGTTTGTCAGAAACTCGCTGTCAATCAGCTTCTCTTCAACCAATGTTCGGAAAAATCCAAGCGCTTGCTTCATATTAGGACTAATAACCGATGGCACTACCTCGCCATTAACTAATACACGGTTGAAAGCATCCACACCGAACATGGTCATCACATTGTCAACCCAGCTGAACTTTTCACGACCCGAGATCGGCATCTCATCTTTTTTGCCRTTGCCATTCGGATCCTTATCACGGAATGCCCGCAGCATCGTCAACAATTCATCAGGCGTTTGGGGCGGGGTGGCAATACCAACCTTATCCATCCAGTCTTTACGGACATATAGAACATTATTTCCTAGCTGTCCTTCTGGAATCGCCATGATTTTCCCACCCGTTGTGACTTCGTCCCAAGCGGCTTGCGATATCGCCTTTTTCAGATTGGGGCCGTATTTATCAATATAATCGTTTAATGGGATAATCTGTTCATTTTGCAATAATTCATAATTAATGCCCCAACCTCCGACGACATCAGGGATATCACCGCTGGCAAAATTAATTCTAACCTGCTCCCCATACTGCCCATGCGGAAGGAATACCCAATCCAGATCCGTATTCGACTTTTGAGCCAGGTATTTCATCGTAGGGTCATCCATCGACTTCCCACCTGGAATCGGCTGGTTAACATCGCTTGCGAACACGCGGATTTTGACTGGTGCTGCTGGTGTTGCAGGCGCTTGCGAAGCGCTTGTTTGCGTACTTGTTTGACTCGGCGTTGCGCTAGAACTACTGCCCTCATTACCCGAAGAACATGCAGTGAGAAGCACGATTGTAGACAACGTTAGGCAAACCGTACTGCCCCATTTCTTTTTGAAACTCATATTCTTACCCTCCCTAGGTTTTCTTTCTTAATGATCTATAAAGGCATATGCCTGAATATTCAGTTATTCTTTGACAGAACCTAGCAACGCACCTTTAACAAAATGCTTCTGCAAAAAAGGATATATCAGTACAACGGGCACGGTGGCTAATACAATCGTGGCCATTTGAATGGCGACCGGAGAGAGCTTGATGCCGCCTTCTGCAGCCGCCCCCGCTGTCGAGTCCGAATCTCCATTAGCAATCAGCGAGTATAGGTACATTTGCAGCGTTTGTTTGTTGCGATCATTTATAAACAGGAGCGGACCAAAATAGTTATTCCAATGGCCCACGGCATAAAACAACAGAAGCGTCATGACAATCGGCATCGACAAGGGTACGACGATACGCCATACCATGCCGTATTCGCTCATGCCATCCACACGCGCTGCATCGAATAGATCATCGGGAACCGTACGAAAAAACGTAATACATAAAATCATATTAAAGGCACTAATGGCACCCGGCAGGATGAGAGCCCATATGGAATTTAACAGAAATAAGTTTTTCACAAGCAAATACGACGGTATGATCGGGGCATTAAAAATCATCGTAAAGATGATTAACAGCATAAAATACTTTCTTCCTTTTAAATCCATCTTGGACAACGGATAAGCCGTAATCATCGTGAATACCATATTGACCAAGGTACCTATCACTACGATTTGGACAGTCATCCATCCTGCCTTCCAGAAGGTGCTATTATTCGCGACTAGCTTGAAATTAGCAAGGGTCGCTTCTACCGGCCATAATAGGACTCTATTATGAACAAGAGCGTTCGAGGAACTGAACGAGCCTGCGATAACGTAAAGGATCGGGAGCATGGCTGTAACTGTAATCAGGATGAGAAAACTAACGTTAGAGAAATCGAAAACTTTTTCACCGAATGATTTTCTAATTTTCATATACGACCACCTAGAATAACCCTTCCCCAGAAACTTTTTTACTGATTCGATTTGCCGTGATTAAAAGAGCGAATCCGATGACCGATTTAAACAGCCCTATCGCGGTTGTGATGCTGTACTGACCCCCTAAGATACCTTGCCGATAGGCATAAGTATCCAACACTTCACCTACCCTGATCGTAGTTGGGTTTAAGAATAAATACACTTGCTCGAAGCCAACATCCAGCACGTGGCCAATTTTGAGCAGCAGTAGAATAACAATAGCAGGCAAAAGTCCTGGAAATGTGACATGCACGAACTGCTTCCATCGTCCTGCCCCATCAATTCTCGCTGCCTCATAATAGGAAGGACTGTTCCCTGCCAAGGCTGCCAAGAAGATGATTGTACTCCACCCCATCTCCTTCCAGATGCCAGAACTGATAAGCAAAGTGCGGAAATATTCCGGCATTTGCAGGAAACTGATTGGCTCATGTCCTAGCGATGTCCACACCAGGTTAACTAAACCTGTCTGACTAGAGAACATCATATAAACTAAGCCGTAAACGATTGTCCAGGATAAAAAGTGAGGCAAGTAAAGCAACGTTTGAACCATGCGTTTAAGCGCGAGATGTCTCAGTTCATTCAACAAACAAGCGAGTATTATTGGAGCAGGAAACGAAAATATAATTTGATAAAAACTTAAGATGATCGTATTAGCAATTAGTCGCTTGAATTGTGGATACGTCACTAGCTGCTCGAACCATTGAAATCCAACCCAATCACTCTTAAGGAATCCTTTGTAAATATTGTAATCCTGGAACGCAATGACACTTCCGAGCAATGGAATGTATTTAAATATAACAAAATACAAAATTCCCGGCAGCAGCATAAGGTACAACGGATGATTTCTCCTTAGATATCGGGAAAGCGATGACTTAACAACACCCGTGGAAACATCTAACGCTTCTGTAAGTAAGGCCTCATGCTTTGGTATTGGCAGCAACTTATTGTTCAATCCAATCCATTCCTTTCACTATCTATCTGAATTTATTATAAGGGACTGGAAACTTACCTCATACCGGATAAGCTTTCGTTTATACCTGACGATATTCGGGAGATTGGGCAAAAAAAACACACCGTTCGGTGTGTGGGATAATGATGAATTATGATTCCATTCGCTTTTTGTAATCAAGCGGATTCAAACCGAAATGTTTTTTGAATAATTTCGTGAAATAGTCGACGTCTTCGTAGCCGACACGATTTGCGATTTCGTACACTTTTAATTGGGAGTTCAGCAAGAAGTCACGCGAATGATTCATCCGTTCCACCACGATAAATTGCCAAACGGTCATGTCCGTTTCCTGCTTTGAATAAGGTGCACATATACGTTTTATTGTGCGAAACGAAGTCGGCCAAATCCTGTAAATTGATTTTTTCTCCGTAATGTCCCCGAATATATTGTTTCATCATGTCTACAACCTTACTCGACTGATTATCACGGATGCCGCGCATGACGGACATCAAGCTATTAGCACCCTCTTCCAGCCTTCTAACTGCGCATAAGCGAAAATAACTGCGAATAGCATGAAGGCGCAGCAAATGCTCCCCAAGCCCCAAGTCCTTCCCCTCATCCAGCTCCAGTCGAAGCTTGTCTTTCGCCATCTCTTCAATGACAGTTTGCAGCCATAGATTGGAAAGTACATTTAATAAATAGTAGTTGCCTGCCACCCATCCTTCCAGTAACTCAAGCGTTTCGACAATGAGCAACGGCATCATGTCACTCCGCAGCGTTTGGATATGCTCGATCCATCGTTCCATCCACGATCGGTTCACCGGCAGTTTGCGCAGTATCAATTGGGCAGCCTCGTGATTTCGTTCCTGTATAATGCGATCCGTCGCCGAGCTCAAAGACTCATTAAAGGCTCGTGGATCAATCGGTTTTAAAATATAGTCCAGTGCAAAGAGCTTGATACTGCGTTGTGCATATTGAAAATCATCATAACTGGAAACGACCATGCATTTCATCCACGGATAAAGCCGATTGATTTGTTCAATCAATTCTAATCCATCCATAGCTGGCATTCGGATATCCGTGATACACAAATCCGCGTAATTTTCCTCCAGCCATTCCAACGCCTTAACGCCGTTTGAAGCCGTTCCCGACACGACCGTTGTATCGTTATAGCCTGATACATATTTAGACAAACTGCTGCAGATTAACATGGAATCATCTACAATAAGCACGCGAATCATGTTATAACCCCCTCTAAGGATCGATACGGAAAACGAATAATAATACGCGTCCCGCCTTCTGGCAATAATGGCTCGACAGAAACGCCTGTTTCCGGCTCCATATAAAACATTTTCAACCGATAGTGAACGTTCAGTACACCAATTCGGGAAAAACGCATATAGTCTTGCTCCTTCTCCCCCATGCCCAAAGCCTGCTGAATCGTATTCAGCCTTTCCTCGGAAAATCCGATCCCGTTGTCCTCAATGACGATTTGGACATATCGATCTTTCCAACGTGTTGTCGAAATCCGAATCAGCAAACGATCCCCTGTCACTTCATAAGCATGTTTCACACTGTTTTCAACGAATGGTTGGATAATGGCTTTAAGACATTGCGCATCCTCTACGGAACTATCTTGTTCAAGACTTAACGATATATTGTCACCGTACAAAATACGAATGATAAAAAAGTAATTTTTTAAGTGGTCAAACTCATCCTTTACTGTAACAATGGTTTGCTGATAATTAGACGTGTACCGCAGCATGTTAGACAAGGCAATCGTCGTCTGTTGAATATCGGGTTGTTCGGCCAAATGAGCCATAGAATTGATCGATTCCAGTGCGTTATATAAAAAATGGGAATTAATTTGTGATTGCAGGGCAGACAATACAGCATGCTGCTGGACAAGACGGGTCTCAGCGAGCTGAATAATGGCGTTTTCTATGCGATCTAGAAGTAAATTATAGGCTGATGCAAGCTCGGCCACTTCATCGGTCCCGCTCACCTGAGCACGGACATCGAATTGATCCAATTTCGTCATTTTGATCGTTCTGCGCAGTTGTTTCAGTCTTCGAGTTATGGAATGAGAGGTTAAATACGCAAGAATGGAAGCAATCAACAGCCCCCCAATTGTAAGCGTTATCGTCAAATGACGAATATTAGATATACTTTTAGCCAAATCTCCGTAAGGTACAATAACAATCACTTTCCAGTCGGTACCTGTGATCGTTTGATAAACGATCATTTGTTTCGATTTGGCGCTGTAATAGGAACCAGAGAGGTTGGAACTGATATTCGTAAAAATGCCCGGATCCAGCTTTGTATTGATTTGCCCAGGGTCGGGATAGGACACAATCGTTCCAAATTGATCAACAATCATGCCAAGCCCGTGCTCGCCCAGCTGTATTTCATTTAATATTTCTTGTGTAGCCAGAAGGGAAATATCAATCGCCAAGTAACCGTTTTGTTCGGCAAAACGAAACTTTTGCGCATACGTTAAAATAGGGATGCTCTTCGACCTTCCCGCTTTATCGGTATACTTGTCGTCCATACCATAATAGCGTGAAAACTTCCCTGTCAGCTCCATACTACCCAGCCATGATTCATTCTTCATCGAATAGTAAGGTGCCAGAATCGATTCCCACATGTATTCGTTACGATATGTGCTCTCGTTCCCATTCTCGTTATACAACTTGATGGACAAGGTCTCTGGATGATAGGTGGTGAAGGGGGTAATCCATGTTTTTTCTATTTTTTGGTAGCTATCAAAGAGGCCATATGGATCATCAGGTCCTGTCTTTAACCAATCCTGAAACTCCCTGCTTCCGCTAATTGTGCGAAAGAACTGTTCATTATCCCTGATATATCGGCTCAAGTTCAGGTTCGCTTGCTTCAGAATCTGATTACTGAAACGCACCACATCATTATCGATCGCCTCTGAGCTTTTAATGAAGCTGAATGTGCTGACCCCGGTTACCGTTATAAAAATAGTGGCAAAGATAATTAGAATAAGCTTCCATTCCAATGAACTCCGGATCGCTTGAATCATGCTCATTTCCTCCTCGGACAGATGTCTGCGCTTTCAGACTCCTATTTCAAGGTTTATGTTACCAAATATAACCTTCGATCACCAGATTTTTGTTCCCACCTACAACGACAAAAAAAAGAGAAGTCATGTAACTGACCTCTCTTAGCTTCTGACTGAATCGTCTTTTTGAATGACATTCTCTCTATAACTTTTACCCCAATCGAACATCATCTGCAGTAAAGGCATCAGACTTTGCCCATACCCAGTCAGGGAATATTCCACTTTAGGAGGATTCTCCGCGTATACTTCACGACAAATAAGAAGGTCCTCTTCCAGCTCGCGAAGTTGATTCGTTAACATTTTCTGAGTAATGCCGGGGATGAGCCGCTTTAACTCTCCGAAGCGCTTCGTCCCTTCCAATCCCAGATGCCACATAATGATTAACTTCCACTTTCCTCCGATAACGGCCAGTGTAAGTTCTTTCTCACAATTAATATCCTGTAAATTAATGCGTTCTTTGACTTCTAGTGCCACTTTGTCACGGCCTCCTCTCTACATACTCATTATACAGTAGTTAGGAAGAAGCCTTCTACCTCATGATATTATTCTAAATTTGCATGATTTTCATACATCCTGCTCGTATCCATCTCTAGCATTTGCATGAGGCTTACGATCACTACATCGTAAAATAAAAGCAGCGTTTGCTCATATAAACTCCCCATAGGCTGTATGGAAACATCGGCATCAATTTGATCTTTGCGAGCTCCAGTCAGCGTAATCGTATGATTCGCTGTTCGCCCGATGGTCGAGTGTGCAGTCAGCGTAATCAAGACAACCTCCGCATGAAGCGAAGCGGATTTATTGGCAAAGGCGACTAGCGGGGTAGTCTCCCCTGAGCCTGAGCCAATAACGAGTAGATCGCCGGCTTTTATCGCAGGTGTAACCGTCTCGCCAACAACATAGACGGGAATACCCAGCTGCATAAGTCTCATGGCAAAAGCACGCCCCATTAGTCCCGATCTTCCCGCTCCCGCTACAAAAACCCTGTTCGCTTGGATGATCCGCTCGGCAAGCCCTGTAACTTCATCTTCATTAATTTGCTGAAATGCTTGATAAACCTCAGCTGCTACCTTTGATGACCCTGCCGTTTTAGAAGGAATCATGAACTCACCTTGCCGCTTGCACCAGCCGCTGCATTTCCGCAGCCGCTGCTTGTCGATTTTCTTGCCCCGTAATTCCCCCTCCGACAATGACCAAGTCAGGTCTTGCAGCCAATACCTCGGGGAGCGTGTGCAGCTTAATTCCTCCGGCGATAGCCGTTTTAGCCTGTTTAACCACTCGCTTAATTGTGGCTAAGTCTTCTAACGAGTTCTTTCCAGCCGCTTGGTGATCGTAACCGGAATGAACGCAAATATAATCTACGCCTAGTGCATCAATTTCTTGTGCTCGTTTGGCCATATCGGGCACATTGATCATGTCGACCATAATCTTGGTTCCCTGCTTTCTTGCTTCAGCGACGGCTCCGCTGATCGTCGTATCATCTGAAACGCCCAGCACCGTAATGATGTCGGCTCCCGCTTCAGATGCCTTCATGACTTCATAACCGCCAGCATCCATAATTTTGAGATCTGCCAGTACTTTGACATGAGGATAGGCGGCTTTCAATTCTTTGACAGCTCGTAAACCTTCATTAATAATAACTGGTGTACCAATTTCCACGACATCTACATAGGCTGCTACTTCATTTACAATCTCTTTCGCGCCTTGAATATCTACTAAATCTAGTGCCAATTGCAGTTCCATCTAGAATCTCTCCCTCTATTTGCAATTCTGGTGAATGCCATAGACCCATTGTAGGGCCATGCCGCTCATCAGAAAAGTAGGCACTTCAATGTGCGTAGTTACTTGAAAGTAACTAGATGCGAGGGAATTCGTGCAGATGAAAGTGATTTTTCTTACATAGATGTAGTTTTGTATGAAGATTAAAAAGGCTGTCTCAAAGTCAATTTATGACTTTTCGGAGACAGCCTTTTTCTCGTTATTCACCGATGAGTAAACCTGCTCCCCGCAAACTAACTGGATTTTCTCCATCTAAACATGAATCGACAGTCCAGTGGCTGTCTCACCTGCCGCAACTTCGGCCACGCCGATTATATATTAAGCTATTAATTTCAATCCTACTGCAGCACTGAGCACCATCGCGATGAACACAATTCGCTTCCAATTCTTAGATTCCCCATAGAACAACATCCCTACGACTGCACCTCCAACCGTCCCAATCCCAGTCCAGACCGCGTAAGAGGTACCCATTGGCAAGCTTTTCATCGCTTGGCTTAGAAATCCAAAACTCATAACAATACCTACGATGAAAATAGCAAAGCTACGAATATTCTTCGCTTTATTTATTTGATTCATTCCTACGACACCTACAACTTCAAACATCCCTGCAAAAACGAGAAAAAACCAACCCATTAGACTGCAGCTCCTTTCTCACCGCTTGTCACAAATTTCAATCCAAACACACCGGATAATAGAAGTAGAATTAGGAATACTTTAAGTAACTGGAATGGCTCTCCGAAAAATAGCATTTCCACGATGACCGTTCCCGCTGTCCCCATGCCTGTAAAGACGGCATATACGGTTCCCACCGGCAGTTTGGTAGACGCACTAATAACGAGATGAAATGAAATATACATAGCAATGACCGTAGCGATCCATGTCCATGTCGTATCCGAATGTTTTAATCCTGTCACCCATATCACTTCAAAAATGACACCAACAAAAATATAGATCCAATAACGATTCATGTGTATAACCCTCCTACTGCTTACTTTACTTTTTGATACCACGCCAAAAGACGAACCAGGAAGATTCAATCCTTTTCATCGACCGAGCACAACCTCCAAATAGTAATTCCACAAACATGCCATCTAATACCGCAGAGAAAGCAACTGTGGCCGTATCGCTGCTAACTTCAGGGCTAATGGTCCCATTGTGCAAAGCTTGATCAAATAGCGGCATTATCATGGTTTCAATCGTGTCTATATAGTCGTAACCTTGCTTAACGATCTCATCATAGAGATGGGACGGTGGGAAAAACGCCACCCGCAAGAAAAATTTCGTATTATCATCCTGTTCATAACGATCTTGATATTGAATCAGAAACTCATAAAGTAGTTGATCTATTGAAAGATGCTTGTTGTTGTCGAGATACGTATGAACAAAATGCAATTCTTTCGCCAACACCTCATCAAACAGCGCAAGAAATAATTCATCTTTGCCTTTAAAATGCGTGTAAATGGATTGTTTTTTGATCCCTACATCCGTAGCAATATCTGCAAGCGATGCACCTTCATAGCCATTTTTAGCGAAATGAGTGCGCGCTACTTCTTTGATCCGTGTTGCCGTCATATCATCATTCCTTCCGAACGTTCGTCAGGATAATGATAGCACGTTATCTTTCGGAKGGCAACCTGCGAATCGTTGTACATACATAAGAACCAATATACGAAGCGCTGTCACCTGCAAAAAAGCATCATCATCAGCTTGTTCGCATGCTTTTCCAATTATTGAATACATATGTAAGTATTCGATAACCAGGAGGACACACGTCATGTCACAACATGGGCAATCGTTCATGAAAGGAACGTTCGTCTTGTCTGTCGCTGCTTTCATCAACCGTATTCTCGGTTTTATCAGCGGCATGTATATCGCTCGCGTACTGGGCGCAGAGGGAATCGGCATCTTGATGATGGCTCATCCGCTCGTCCCGCTCGTCATTACGATTACGGAGCTTGGATTGCCGGTGGCCATTTCCAAATTGGTCGCAGAGGCCAACGCTCGTGGCGAACGGATGAAAGTGAGGCGCATCTTGCATGTCTCACTTGCTGTCACAGGCTTCTTGAGTGTAGCGCTCACGACCATATCGTTATTCGGATCGGAGTGGATTGCATCCATTCTGCTAAGCGACCAACGCGCGTATTACGCGATGCTGGCCATTACGCCGATCGCGCCGATTGTCGCTGTTTCCGCTGTTTTAAAAGGCTATTTCCGTGGTATGCAGCAAATGAAAACCATTGCCGCTTCCGATGTACTGGAGCATACTGTTCAAATTGCTTGCGTACTCGCGCTAGTCCACCTCTTGCTCCCTTATGGCGTCGCTTATGCGGCTGCCGGAGCGATGGCTGCCTCTGTCGTCAGCGAAGCGATCAGCCTCCTATTTCTGGTGGCAAGCTATAAGCTTTACGGCGAATCGAAGATGGCTGGCGAGACTTGGGCAAGCCACTTGAAACAAGGAAGAAGCACGCTCGGCGAACTGCTTCAGATCGGATTGCCGACGACCGGTCACGGTGTGATTCATTCGTTGTACAGCACCTTCCAACCGCTGCTTATTACGACCAGCCTGGCACTGGCCGGCATCGGCACGGCGTTAGCCACGAAGCAATTCGGGATGTTGGCTGGCTATGCGTTTCCGCTGCTGTTCATGCCAAGCTTTATCACGCAGTCCTTGTCCACCGCGCTCATTCCTGCAATTGGCGAGGCCGCGGCGAACAAGAACAGTCTGCTCATCCATGAGCGGATGAATCAAGCGATGATCTTGGGACTCCTGATCGGCGCCCCAGCGACTGTTATCTTGTACGTGTGGGCAACTCCACTAACGACACTTGTCTATCATGCGCCGGAAGCAGGCGTGCTACTACAAATACTGGCACCTATGTTTTTCCTGCATTATTTCGACGCGCCACTTCATGCGATTCTACTTGGGCTCGGCCGCGCGAAAGCTACCCTGTGGAATTATGTCATAGCCACCTTATTCAAGAGTGTCGCGATCTTCGTGTTTGGCAGCCAATATGGGATTATTGGCGTTGCTTACGGTATCGGTATCGGTATTGTGATACAAACATTGTTGAACTTCTTTTCCATCTCAAGCTCGATCGGATTTTATTGGAGTATTCGTCCCTATGTCAAGGTTGCGATCTCCATGATACTGATGATGCTTTGCGGAAACTGGACCTATCACTATTTTGTCAGCAATGGTATGCCACAATTATGGTGCGTGATCACTTCCATCGTCTGTTCCCTGTTTCTCTATTTCGCCACACTCGTACTTACGGGTACATTGAGTCGGAAAAGTGCGCGGCACCGATTTTCGTTTCCCTGGTAAGTTTGTCAAGAAAAACAACTCTGCCTATAAACATATTAATGTGATTAACAAACGACACAAAGCCCTGGGATTCATTCCCTAGGGCTTCGTTTTTCATCTAGCGCAAAGATACCGCAATTCTTTTCTTAACTACCTTAACAAATATATACCGAACAAGCGGCCCCACAATAATGAGTTGGAGAGGAAAAGCGAAAATAAAATTTTTAAAGACTAGAGTAAAGTAACTCTCCAGCAATGAATCTCCATGCAAGCTATCAGAAAAATAAGCATTTCCCAATCCATATAAGGACATACAGAGAACCATTCCACTCACCATGAAAAATGCTAAGAAGAGAATCACAAACACCTTTTTAGATTTGTCATAGGGTATTGATAACGCCAATTTTTTGGCCACAGGACCAACAACAAATAATTCCAATAAGGTTGCAATAATAAAAATTTGAACAAGTTGAATGAAAATCTCCGACACTGATAGGCTCCCCATCAAGCCGTGTGTAAATAGATTATACATTGTCATAAATACAACCATTCCAAAGCACATCATCAATCCAAAATAAAATTCTTCTTTCTTCGTTGTTGGCAAGTTCTATCATCCTTTCTTTTTCCTTGTTAGTATAGCGGCTGCAGGACCCTCTTCATAAGTGAACAGTCTGTGAATTTTTGGGGTTCCACGGGTTTATTAGTACACTGCCGTTAAAGGATGAATGTGTTAATGGGGGAGATATAGCCACCATATCCTGTGAAACATTTTAACTGGAAAAGATACCGCTATTTACGCGAAATTTCCTTAAAAACTCGAATTAACTGTAAAACATGTAGGTAAAACTGACTCTTTTTCTCAGATCGGGTAAAATGGTTAAAATTAACTGTACGTTATCCATCTAAACTGCGTTTGATCGAAAAATCCTAAAATTTAACTACAGAAAATCCATCTAATCTCCTTCAACTACTCCTACACCATTCCCACTCCCCACATCCCAACCTAACTCGCAACCCGCATATTACAAAAGCCTGCAAATTAAATTTGCAGACTTAATATATGTTTAATGAGATTTGTACACCATGAGATGCTCAAAAGCGACGGATCTGCTCCATCAACAATAAAATCATCATGGGCTGATTCAAATATATGGAAATCGTTTATATATATTTTATAAAGTTAAAATACATATTACAGACTGGGAGAGTGGTACAGATGAAATTTCTCAAAACAAAATTGGCTTTGCTTCTTGCAACTTCGTGTTTAATGGTTCCGAGCGTCATTAGCGCCGCAACCGAGACAGCAATGGAGGCACCAACCTACACGTATATGAATGGTTATGTTTACACCCTTGTCCATGATATTTATGTGCCGGGCCGTTATTTAATTGATGAGGATACAGTCGCAGTTTACATCCCCGGAGGAGTAGGCATCATTGCGGTCGATAAGGATACTGTTTTACCTGAGGGTTCTGTCTACTTAAACTAGGATAATCCAGTTTGTATTTGCCCCTTGTTATGTATTCAAAAAGCCATAAATAGAAATAAAAAAGGAGCTAAGCGTGTTTGCGCTTAGCTCCTTTGCGTTTTTGCGGATAGCTTCTGACGGGAGCAAATTAGGCCCGTTTCCAACCTTCTCCTCGTGCTTAAAGCTAAATGCCCAACGCGGCCAGCAATTTGTAAATCATAGCAGCTGCTTCGCCTCTCGTTGTTGTTTGGCCAGCGCGGAAAGTGCCATCCTCGTAACCATTCAGGATGCCCGCAGATAGAGCCTTATCGATCGATGGTTTCGCCCAAGACGGAATGTCCGAAGCGTCTTTCAAACTCGGTGCCTTGCTCGTCAAGCCAGCTTTACTGTTTCCGTAGTTCTGCAAAGCTCTCGCCGTCATTATTGCTGCTTCGGCCCGGGTCACGGTGAGCTCACCTTTGAAGCTAGTCGTGCCTGCTTCCTCGTAGCCTTGAATCAGGCCCGCTTCCACTGCCGCCACGATGTACGGCTTCGCCCAAGAAGGGATATCCGTTTCATCCGAGAAGTTCGTTTTGCGGGAAGCTGCTTTAAGACCTAAGGCCGAAACCAGCATCTTAGCGAATTCGGACCTCGTTACGATTGCTTCCGGTTGGAAACTTCCGTCCGGGTATCCGGCTGTGACATTCATCCCTGTGAGGCGACGAACGTAGCTTGCTGCCCAATGATTCGCCATATCTTTCATCTCTGCCGGTTCATAGGAGAAGACAGCAAACTTCGTGAAGTGATCGACGCTCACCCGGATCGTTCCGTCTTCATTTACGGTTCCGCCGATGAAGATCCAACGCTTCTGGCTTTCTTGATAATAGTACACGGCCGGTTGGCTCCCCGGCTTCAATTGCTTGGCTTCGTAGACGAATGAAATCTCAAGCGGTTTTGAAAACCGATCGCCAGTCGTACTTGATAATTCGAAAATCTGGCTAACCGATCGAAGATCGCCATTCGCGGGAATCTGGTCGGGTTCAACGACCGCGATATGAATCGTCCCCTTCGAAGACACGGCGCCGGCAGGAATTTGAATCTTTACTCCGCCTTCCAGCTCCAACTGCTTATTTTCTTCGGGGCTCACATCCGTTTGCTGTTCCTTGCTCCCGGAAGATGGCGGCGCAGTGCTTTCTCCAGCAGGGGTTTCCCCCGTTTGGTTGCCTTCGTCGACAGGCTCCTCGGTTCCGGTAGAATCCTCTTCCTCCCCGACCGTCACCTTGCGTACTACTTCCGCAGCAGCGTTCCCCGCTTGGTCGGACACATTATAGCGCAGCGTATAGGTACTTGCCCTGTTGGTATTCACTTCACCTGTGACAGTAATCTTGCCCACAGGTCCGATATTATCCGTTGCCGTTGCGCCTTGATCGCGATACGTGCTGCCGAATGGCACGGTCACGTTGGACGCTCCATTTAACGCGATGACCGGTGCCGTCTTATCGATGCTGATGGTCAACGTTGCAGTCTCCGTCGTATTCCCAGCCCCATCGTCGGCGTGATAGCGAAGCTCACTTCGACCCTCAGCGGAAATCACAATCGGCTCGCTGTACGCGTGCCATGTGTCCCCCGCATCCAGGCTGTAGGATATGTTAGCATGACCCAAGCCTTCGCCATCTGGACGCAAAGTAACCTGTACATCCGAAACGTACCATCCATTGCTACCTGCTTGGCCTGCCACCTCCGCTTTCACGATCAGAGAATCGCCGCCATTGTCGCTAGCGGAGAGTTGTCCCGATACGTCGAAGCTGGTAAAGGCATTGTATGTCGCCTGAATCCCATCTGAATAAAGGCCTGCCTGTGCGGGTCTATTTTCGAAAGGATCCTCTGCGTCAAAGATCAGATTGTTGTTCACCCAAACGTAGATTTTTCCCTTTGATCGAACAACCTTATAGAAGTTTTGCGCGCTGATCTCTTCACGAAGGGCGAAGGAGAACGGGCGATTCAAATCTGAAGGTACGCTCAGTCGAAGTTGACTAGTTTTTACAGGGTTCGTAAAGTCGGCGATATGATAAGCACCTTTTCCCTTGTCCTGATATGCGAACGGTACCGAGTTCCAACCGTCCTTCTGACTATCGAACTTGAAATTTGCCGATGTCGAATCAGGCAGCTCGAAGTTCTTGTTCATGTACGGGAACAGACCATTGAACCATAGAATCTTGGCCGATGAAACTTCCGCTTCGCCACGCAGATCGTACACATACTCGCGCTGGCCGTTCTCTGCGTAGTTGCTGTGCCCATAGATCGTATCTCTCGCTGTGGGAGCGACGGCCATGAGTTCCTCCTGACCATCCACGATCTTGCGCAACTCGAATTCGTTCGTGGCATAATTCGTACTTGCCGTCACGTAGTTCTGGTCGTCAACATACTCAAGAATGACGCCCGCTTTACCAGTGTCTGGCAAGGCCCMCGTATTTACATTGACCGAAAATTCATGCCCAAGCGTCCGATCACCCTTGACCGTGATCGCTTCCCCGGCCGCAGGGGACTGCAAGCCCTTCTCCGAAACCGACCATGATTCATCCCAACCGTTGATGTACGTACCGTATTCGCTCCAACCGGTCGTTACGGTTACATTATCCATCCGAACCTTCGCCTTGTTGCTGATCAAGCCGATTCGCCCTGGAGCAGCCATTGCCTCCTGCTCAAACACCGGCCGATCGTCGTTAAGCGTGTAGTGATCCAATTCCGCAAACAATTTGGAACCATTCTTGTACACTCTGAGCGTATGATATTGCTCCGCGTAATCTTTAACACGCGAGTCATTCTCCATGAACGCGAACGTCGACGGTAAATCTGTGACCGCGCTTTCCGAATCACCGTCTATGCGGGACTGGACGATAAGCTTCCGGTCATCGCGGTCGATCAACACATTCACATAGTTGTTCTCATCCTGATGCCAGGCAACAATACCCGCCTGCCCCTCATCTCCAAAATCGTTGTCGTCGAATCGAAGATTGGCTTCCACAAACACATTTCCCGCTTCGTATCCGTTCAGCAGCACTTGTTTCGAATCGCCAGGCGCATTAACATACAAAGCCTCGTTATCAATTGATACGCCTGCCTCCGGCATTTCGTAATGGGGCAAGCTGTCTTCCGAATCGAACCTGTCTTGGAACGTTGGTGTCCAGGCCTCCGGATGAATGCCTTCCGAATCATAGGAGGTTGGTCCGTCAACGACCATCTCTTGATCCCAGAAGTAGACACGATCCTTCCCTTGCCCTTCATCACTGTTCCAAAAAGCTTTATAGGTGACCCAATCCTCAAAACCATTCGGCCCCTTAATCATATTCGGTTGCGACGGTCCGATAATGTCGGGTTCCACAGGATGCCCGTTCGTATCATACAGACCAAAATCTAGATGGTAGTAATTCAAGGAGGCCCCGCCATTTTTACTGATCTCTACGGCGATCACATTCTCGCCGGCATGAAGCAAATCAGCGGGAACTTCAACCATTTTGTAGGCGCGCTGCTGACCACCGAAAGTATAGAATGGCTTGCCGTTCACATACAGCTTTCCATAGCCTTCCAGACGGTAGCGAAGGACCGTAGTCTCCGGCACAGCATCCAAATGGAAGGAGCGTTTCGCCCACATAGAGGCTTGACCGCTCGGGTGCGCCCAAATCTCGGATGGCGCCGTTTTCCCGTTGTTGTAAATGGTCGGGATTTTCCCCGTTCTCGTATCCGGCCAACCGAAGCCGCCCTCCCCGGTCATCCAACCGTTCAAATCGGAGCCAATCGCGTTCCAGCCTGCCTGAGGCGCATTAAAGGTATATTGATATGGCTGGCTGCCATGCTCGGCCGTCGGCAGGATGACGTTATATTTCAGGAGCAGCCCCTCAATATTGCGTGCTAGCAGCTTACCCGGGTATTTGGAATCGTTCGTTATTTTATCGTAGCTATCGGCTTGCGCTACCCCGGTCTCATAAAGTCCTGTTTCCGGGAACATCTGATTGCCGACATACAGCATGTAATACTCGCCATTATGGTAAAATAACTCCGGTCCTTCGAAATTGACGAAGTTCACATTGGCCCAGTGGCCCTTCTGTGTATGAACCGTTTCGATCGCTTTGCTTCGGCCCGGATTGCCCTTCTCGTTGAAGAAGGATTGCACGTCCCAGAGCCATGCGCCAGCATTCGCCGGCTTGGCTGCCCCGGTATTAGGGTCCACCTCGTCCGGATTTACCTTGCGCAGTAAGATTAAATCTCCGTTGTGCGCAACGAATAATTGAGGGTCAATCCCATCATCAAACTTCTTATCCTTGAGGGCGTACTCGAAATTCGGTGACGTATTCATCTTGCTAGGGTCCCCGTAGATCAATGAGGTACCATTGTAGATATAGAACATCACCCCGTTATGGAAAAACAAATCGGATGCGCCTAATTCGTTGTGATCGGATGGAGTCACCGCCTGCGGCATCGTACTCGGGTCATTCGAAATTAACCGATACGGGCTTTCCCAGTGGATCATATCCTTCGAGCGATACACTTTCCCCAAAGTTCCGGTGCCCATCGCATAATAGTAACCGTTATACTTCTCGATCGTTCCGTCGTAGAGGGTAGCCTTCTTGCCAAGGTCGGACCCCGAATCGACTCTGAACAGATTATCTACTTTCTCAATGGCGGAAGAAATGACGGTGACTTCACTGCTCGCCGACAAGCCTCCGTCCTCGGTTGTTCCCGTAATGAACGCTCTGCCCAGACCGACAGCTGTCACCCGGCCGTTCGGATCAACCATTGCTACGGAAGCATCGGAGGTTGACCAGGATACATTCCGATTCGTGGCATTCTTAGGCCAGATGACGGCTGACAACAAATGTGTCCCCCCCAACGCTAACTCAACTTTCGAGTGATTTGGTGAGACCGTCAAGACCGAGATCCCTTTAACCGTCACAACCGCAGAAGCCGTATGAGCGCCATCTACTGTCGTGACTGTAATCATCGCTGTACCTGGCTGAAGTGCCGTAACGACACCCGCTTCGTTCACCGATGCGATAGTCGGGTTGTCAGAAGACCAATTCACCCTCTGGTTCGTCGCATTCGTCGGTGTGAATGTCGATGTTAAGGCCTGTGTCGTTCCTATCAGAATTTCTGCTGCCGCAGGTGTAAGACCGACCCCCGCTACCGGAATATTCTCAACGGTCACGCTACTCTGAGCCGAGTATTTCCCATCGACCGTCGTCACGGTGATGGTCGCCGTACCTACCGATACCCCTTGCACAGATGCCTTCAAATTGCTCTTCGACATCACCTTCGCAATGGATTCATTGCTGGAAGTCCAGATCAGATCTTGATTCGTTGCGTGCTTCGGGAAAACCGATGCAGTCAGCTCCTGTGTAAGGCCGGCCCCAATCGTGACCGCAGCCCGATCCAGACTGACGCTTTGCGGGTGGACGGCACCCAAGATAGGCTCGACAGCGGCATTGTACAAACGTACATCATCGATAACCCCGCTAAAATAAGCCCCGGTTGTCGGCCCTTCGAAAGCGTCAACGGCGAATCTTGCACCGAGCGCCCCTTCGTTAGCGGCTGCGGCAACTTTGCCAAAAGACGTTACCGTAGATTTGGCTAATTGTCCGTCAAGGTAGAGCTTGAAGGACTTTCCGCCGAAGGATACGACTACATGATGCCATACGTCCGCACCAGCCAGTTCTGTAGAAAGGATGACTCGATCGAGCGGTGCGTTATTCACAACGGCAGCCTCGAGCTTCCCTCCATTAATTTGAATAGCCAATCCTGCCCCATTGCCTCCGCGCTCGAACAATACCTGTCTGGTATTCAAATCTGTCGGCTTAAACCACATCGCTGCGGTGAATGCGGAAAACTCATCCCTCAAGAAGGGCATAGTATTTGTATTGAGTTGAATGGTGCTTGTCAATCCATTGAAGGAGAAGGCTCCTCCATCAACACCACCATCTGGCAGCCAACTCCCGATAGCGCTTACAGAATGATGCCCATTACCTGTGGAATCCTCTGCAACTTGCTTGCCGCTATAACTGAATGGCGCATCCAGCTTGTACCAAGCGTCTAATCCCTCAAAAGGCATGGAGATCCTTGCAGGAAGCACGGTCACAACGCTTGCAGCCGTATAATGTCCATCCTCCGTTGTCACCGTAACGGTTGCAGTGCCTGCTTTTTTTCCTTCGATCGCTGCTTGTGTTGGACCATAAACAGCAACCGTCACGACAGACTCATCGCTGGACGTCCAGGTGATATTTCGATTGCTAGCGAAAGACGGCTGGAGAGAAGCGTCCAGATACACCGATTCGCCGACCGTCGTGGTCAACCGTGCCTTATTCAAGCTGACCCCGGTCACTTCAATCGACGGTGTAACCGCTTTGTCGTACAAACGCACATTATCGATCATTCCGTTGAACCAAGCTCCAGTCTGGTTATCCCCACCGAATGCATAGACCGCATATTTTGCACCGATGGCCGCTTCGTTAAGCGCCGTGTTTACTTTAGTAAACGGCACAGTTTTCGTCGCTGCGACCTTCCCATCCAGGTACAGCGTGAACACGCCGTTATTGAACGTAATCATCGCATGGTGCCAAGAGGTGGTATCCGTAAAATCGACCGATACAATTCCCCTCACGTCAGCGCTCGCAACTGCAGCTTCCAGCTTGTTCGCATTCAATTGCAACGCCATACCCGACGCATTGCCTCCGCGTTCGTACAGCACCTGCAGCTTTTGCGTGTCGTTGGCCTTAAACCATAACGAAGCCGAATGCTCAGTGAAGGCATCTTTCAGGTACGATTCTGCTGGCGTCGATCCCAAGTTCAGCTGAATTAGATCAGAGACGCCGTTAAACGATAGGGCTCCTCCGTATACCCCACCATCCTCGACCCAAGTGCCGATTGCACTGATGGAATGATGGCCTTGGCCGGAGGAATCCTCTGCCACGTTTTTTCCACTAACTTCATAAGGCGTATCCAGTTTGTACCAAGCCAGTAAACCTGGCTCCTCACTTTTCTCCAAAGCATTAGCTTTGCCACCCGGAATAGCACTGCACACGAGCGCTATGATGAGGATGAATGCGAATAACTGCTGTAAGTTCTTGCTCAATTTTTCCCCTCCCTAAAATGTTGATATCGCCCCAAGTAAGAAAGCGCTTTCTATGACGCTTTTTCATTATATTTTATGATTTTCCCTGGTAGGCTCCAATAATATGACATTTCACTCCAAAATTTTGACTTTTCACATCATGCGTATATAAAAATAAAACCACTCCAATGGAGTGGCTTCTTTGATATGACATACTCTTTTAATTTTCCTTGTCTATTTCTCCGAAAAAGAATAAACAGATTTGGCTGAAAACGTTTGTGTAAACGATCCCCCTGAGAGTGTGACATCCTTCATGTTCGTAAGGTTATCGGTGGCACTGGTTTTGAGCTTGGACGCTGCGGTTGAGGTTGTACTGAACCCGCTCACGGTAGCCGTGATATCCGACGATGAGGTGTTGATGACGACGAGCTGTGCTTTACTAGTTGAGTTGACTTTTGTCGCCACGACCAATAAGGACGGGTTGCTAGATGTCGATTGAATGCGAACATAACCTGGCCTCATCACACGGCTGAAATTCCCCATCGCGTATAAGACCTTACTCGTTGCATACGTGCCTCCGCTCGTATCCAGATTGATCAACTGTTGCGCCAAGCTCTCATTGCTGCCAACACTCCACCAATACAAGAACCCTTTGGCCGCATTCGAGCCGCCGGTTGTCAGTGCACGATGAATTTTGACTGCTAGATCGATTGCTTGTTGGTTATCATAGGTCGTATTGGCAGGATCCCAGAGATTGTTCGTCTCATCCTTAAAATTATATTCCGTCATTAGTTTTGGCTTTGTTTCCGCATAAAGCGTGCTATTGTCATTGCCATAATTATGATAAGCCACATAGTCCACGAGGCTCTTGTTCGTTGGCATATTGTTCAGAAAATTCATCGCGACATTCTCCGATGTGGCCTCTGGGGACGTTAGCTTGACCTGCGACCTAATCCCTTTGTTGCTTAGAGCGCTATCAACCTCACCAATGACACTGTCCATTTCTGCGTTATAGTACCGAGCGGTAGCMCATAGGGGATTCTCATAATCAGGTTCATTTTGAATGCTTAGCCATTTGACATTGTATCCGAAATCTCCCCGATATTTCTGGACCCATCTCGCCACATAGTTGGCATAATCCGTATAGCGAGTTGAAAGCAAATGGCCACCTTTCACTGTAGCTGAGTCTTTCATCCACGAAGGAGGGCTCCATGGAACGGCATAGAACTGCATTGCACTATAACGGGACAAAGCCTGGTCTGCAAACCATCTTTGGTGCGAATCCGTGGTCCAATCTTCTGAGCAATTGTTCCATCCACAGTAGGAAATCTCAATGCCCGATGCGTCCTCGCTTAGCTTGTAGGGATTAATTTCCCAACGAATCATCGTAAGTCCAGCATTAGAGCCACTGTTGAGAAAAAGTTTATCCAGAATAGCGCTTTGATTCACCGTGCTCATAGTGTGCTGCAAGTCGTAGACGGGCTTATTCGCCGCCGCTCCAAAACCATCAATCGATTGGTAAGTCGTCCCTTTCGTAAGGGTAATCGTATCGGCCGCTGCGGCAATCGGAATGCTGAGCGGTAAGCACGTGAAGCCTATCACCACAGTTAAAAGCATCATCACTACCTTGATCAAAAAGCTCGAACGATTCGTGTTCAACTGCGTACCACTCCTCACCTATAAGATGCTCCCTCGGCCGCGCGTACCGCTGAAGACAACGTAATTGTAAGCGGATTCAAACATAGTCGTCTATAGTCATATCTCGACTTTCATCAAAAACAGGCCGTAACCACGACGCGATAGTCGGATTACAGCCTGTCTATTTCATTTATTCAAGGTCCAGCTTATTCGATAGCGCAAGCGGCAAACTTTCGTTCAAGAGATCCAATGAACTAACCACGAAAGCATGCACGTGATAGCCCGAATTCTCAGGATCCGCTACATCGAAGTGTCCGACTACACGATGACCCGCTCCCACTTCGCCTTCCATAGCGACATAAGAGACAGGTGTTGTTCCTTTGAGCAATTGGAAAAAGACAACTTCCGTTCCCGGATGATCAGCTGCATTTGCCGTACTGTTAACAAGTACACTCGCACTTAGACCATTACTTCTGTTCAATTGACCTTGTATGGAAAAAGGTAAAGGTGTATCCACCGGCGGCACGACGACAACGTCATCTGTCAATTCGGTCACGACGAAATCGTCGATTCTGGCTACTTGATTAGCGACTCGGATACCCGCTTTCCCTTGCGTTAAGGCAGGTGGATTCGAGGAGAACAAAGCGCCATTATCGATTTCATCGAAAATGAGGTTATCATCCACATAGCCCTTGAGATGATTGCCATCAACGATCAGTCTCAATTGATACCAGTTCCCGACGATGTACGGATAAGGAATTTTTTTGCTGTCCAGTTCCTTTAGACTGCCATTCACCATACGGCCCAAGGCCACATAGCCTGTACTGCCGCCCGCTAAGCCATTGGTGCCATTATGAATACGCAGCATATAGAAGTTCTTCGCATCTTCGGAAGAGCGCGCAATCACTCCCGGCAGTGAGGTTCCGACTTGCGCTTTGACCCTTGCTCGCACATCGTAATTCTTCCATGCACTTTGACCTACGGTAAAAGCCATGCTTGTCGTTGTATATTTCTCAAGCACCTTACCTTGCTCTTCATCCACGACTCGCAGATGTGAGGAAGCGCCATTCGGCGTTGCCCCATTGTTCCACCCTGTAGTAGGGTCAACATTGAAGCTGCCATTTTCAAAATTTTCCTGGTACAGCACCGCACCAGTCGGAGCTTCAGCATTGGCTACCAAATGCAACGTATATACGGTAGATGTACCAGCCTCTGAGGTAACTGTCACCTTCGCAGTACCTGTTCCATTCACCATAATGGCATCGGAAATCTGTGCGGTTGCCACATTGCTCGCTGTCGGCACAGCCTCAACGACTTTGACATAATTCGTCCTGGAAGGTACGTGAATCGTATAATCCGTTTGCCCTGGGATGAGTGCAATACTCATGGCTGGCAGCTTCTGACCTGGATCTGTCAGTGGGTCAGTGACCACGGACAGCCTTAAGCTGCTTAGCGTCGCATCAGAGCTGGCTTGCTTGAGTCTAAGCGAATAGTAATTCGCCCCATTCCCTTCACTCGATAAGGCCGCAATCGTATAGGTTTTCTCTTGGCCTACCGCATCAAACGTCACTTGCCCTGAGGCTGGCGAAACGGCAATACTGCCAGTTCCATAGGCTGATCCAGTAACCGTCACGGTACTTGTCGTAGAAGGCACAAGCACGGTGTAGCTGTTGATCTTTGGATCAAATCCGTTGATCGCCACGCCGTCTACTTTGATACTGCCAAGCAACGGTACGATCGGATATACCCTCACATCATCGAAGCTTGCTAACGCGTCATGACTGCGTAAGCCGAATTTACCACTCGTACGGCTTGCATCTGTTGTTTCAATGACAAGTTTACCATCGACATAGCCTTTCAATGTTGTGCCAATCGTTTCTAGATTGAGCTTATACCATTTCGACGAATCAATTGCTGTCGGCAAATCAACCGTTGCAAGAACCGTCGTCGTTCCGCTGATTCTTTTTTCCAGAATAGCTTGATTGGTCGTACTCGTTCTCATTATTTTAAAATAATACTGACTATTATACGTGCTCGCTCTAGCCAGCAACCCCATCTGTACTTGACCTGTGTAGCTGCTATTCGCCACCTTAACACGAGCTTCGACCCCATAGTCCTTTAAGTCTTCCCCAAGGATGGCAAAACTAGGTGTTGTGCCGTACGTATTTACCGGAATCGCGTAAGTGTTGTTCGTCACGCTGTCAGTTGCGAATGTCCATGGCGTAGAGGCGCTGCTGTACCCGATCATCGTCCAAGCGGAAGTATCCCGATCAGCGGTGGATTCGAACCCGTTTTTGTACATCCCATCTGCAAATACTTTCACTTCATTGATCGATAGCGGGCCATCGTACGTAGAGCCTGTTACCGTTAGTTTCACATAGCGTGCTTTCCCGGTGAACCAAGCCAGACTATTTCCCAAAGGCGGTACGTAGGCCGGGTTCGAGCTAAATGTCATATCCGATGCTAGTGCAAAATTGACACCGTCCAGGCTGGTTTCGATTTTATACGTGTACCCTCTGGAAGCGCTATTCGTCCAATCGATGCCCATGCCCGCGAGCTGGTAGGACTTGCCTAAATCGACCGTCACCGTTTGCGGATACGTGTTATTCGCAGCAATAGCTGCCGTTGTATCATAGCCATCCACGAGGTTGGCTCCGCCCGTCATGCCTTGAGATAGGGTCACCGTTTTACCTGCGGACACGATATTTTTGATGCTCGGATCCACGGCTTCCAGCTCGATGAGCATGACCGCATTTTTCTCCAGCGTTTGGCTTAGCACGATCGTATCGGTGAGATTGACGATCCCTTCGTCGACCATTTGCAGATCATCTATTTTGTTATAAGCATGATTACTATGGGATTCATCGACCAGCAGCTTTTTGTAGCGCACGCTTTTCCCTTGGAAGCCCGCAGGTAAATTCTTCACACTAATATCCACATTGGCGGATGCTGTCCCGTCACCTTGCTTGTTCCAAACCATCATCGTAGCTTTCGTATCGCTGTTCTTCGTGGCTAACATCCGTGTACCATAGATGTCCGTGCTGCCGCCGCTTGTCTTTACGCGCGTATCCCCCAACTGAGCAAACATGCGCATTGTATTGAAATATGGTGTGAAAAAAGTATGACCGAGCACCTCGTAATATTTCAGCTTATCACTCGTCCCGATGAGTTGGAACGTGTTGATGTCCGTGTTCCCCCATTTGATATCCACTCGCGCGATTGCTGGCGCATTCGAGCCTAAATCAAACTTCAACCACGTCCAATAGTCGGATTGCGTAAATTGTGTTGCATCATCATTGTCTGTTACAGCTGCAATGCTAGGATCATTAAGTGCATTCGGTATTGGAATGGGATTATTGCTGCTGTCAAAGAAGCGAATCTCTTTGATTTTCATCGRCTTCGACGTCGAAGCGGATTCACGCCAACCGCGCAAGTTCAAATACTGTAAGGATCGCGGATCGCTATTGGTAAAAGATTGCCAATTCGTCGTATCCCCGTTGCTTAACGCATAGTCGACATCGAATTGGTTTTTGAAATAGGCGTTGAGCGTATGCACCGCGACCCAATTCATCGGGATGTCGGTGCCTCCACGCGCATAAAAGTAGGCCGAATCCGTCATGAAAGCCGCTTGCTTGGCGAGACCGACATTGTTCGTCGTATCGCTTAAGCCGCCACCGCCTTTCCAACCGTACTCACTCACAATGGTGGTGGCATTCGGATAAAACCTGTGCAGATAGCCTTTCATCTCAATTTCCTGTGTCTCATTCATCCGCACATCCTCTTGGTAGCGGTGCCAAGAAACGAAATCCACTTGATAACCATTCGCATAAGCGATATCGACAAACTGCTTCTGCTTGTCAAAATTATATCCAGATAAAACCGGTCCCCCCACCTTAACGGATTGGCCAGTGAGCCCTTGGGTATTGACCCATTTCACAGCTTCTGACATCCCTTGATACATGCGCATATAACCGGGAATGTCTTCCTTGGTATGCCCGTAAAATGCTGGCTCCAAGTTCGGTTCGTTGCCGACCTCAATGTATTCGAGCTTTGGATTTTTCTCCTTCAACGTATAAATAATTTTCTTCATGGCCTTATCAAATTCCGGCCAATTCATCGTCGTTTCACCTGCGATCAAACGGTTCTTCTCCGGATTCGCGTCGCCGCCATAGGAGTACGCTAGAGAGATCAGCAGGGAATCGGAAAATTGAGACATGAAGTCATACGTTTCTTTGCGTGCGCTCAGCAAATCTGGATTGTTCGCATTTCGCGCATCGTCAATGGAGTAGGCCAAATAATCACTGTTCGCACTATCTTTATTGTAATACCAGTTGATTTTGACAAAATCCCGTACGACCTTCGTTTTAATCCCTTTCAATTCATCCACGACATGAACAGGCAGTGGGGTGTAATTCGTATTGTTAAATTGCTCCGTTCGTACAAGCGGTCCTTCTGAGACCGCATAGTCCGCCTCCATGTTCACGCTCGCTGCATGCGCAGATTGCGGGGCAAAACTTACGGCGGCTGAAGTGAGCATGAGGGCTGCAGTCAGCGCAGCACAATGCTTTTTAAATGATCCCATCCTTACCTACCTCCCGATAAATGATAAATCCGGTACAGCATTACGGCTGTTTCCGCTCTGCTCGTACTAGCCAACGGTTGCAGCAAGCCGTTGCTGCCTTCGATGATCCCTTGCTGAATCAACGCCTTGATGCTCTCTGACGCATAGCTCGCTACTTCAGCTGCATCCTTGAAAGCTGCCAAATCCGTGCCAGTTCCGGCTCCAGTAGGCTTCAGCTTACCAGCGATGGTCAGTGCTCTCGCTGTAAACGTCATCATTTCCTGTCTGGAAATGATTTGGTTCGGCTTGAACTGGTTATCGCCAAAACCTTGCGTAATGCCGAGCGTTCTTGCCGTTTGAACCGCCTCGTGATAGTAATCACTAGCATGAACATCCGCGAAGCTTTCCCCTGCTGACGCATTCATTTCTAGAGTCCGCACGAGCAGCAAGACAAAATCAGCACGTTTAATCGAGTCCGCAGGAGAAAATGCCTGCTCCGATGTTCCTGCTATGATTCCTTTAGCTGCCAGAGCCTCTATCTGCTTCTGAGCCCATGGGAATTTGGCGATATCTCCAAATGTCTTCGACACATAGACGACGGCATATGAGCTAAAATGTGTGGTGGTAAACGTCACCGTCCCTGATCTCTCGTCGTATTTGCCGCTCGTCACAGGTACGGGCTGTCCACTCTCGTCGAGATACCATATCGTGATGTTATCAGGGTGATTCCGCTCCGTTAATGTAGGTTGGTATGGGATTGATACGTTAACTGGCGCTTGGGCATTGGCCCAGGGCACCGGTTTACCATCAAGTTTCACATGAATGTCCACAATGGGCCGATTGCCAATCGCAGTCTTCACTTTCTCCGAGAAGCTATCTGCTTGGACATGGCGCAACGTGATAGACACATTCGCTTTCCCTGCCATGACCTCTGTTGTAAACATGTTGCTCGGCAAGGTTAACGAGCCGAACTCGGTTTGAAGCGTCAGCTGTCGTTTCATGCCTCCTTCGGTTAAGGCTGCCGCCGGAAGGCTCGTTTCATAAGCAACTGCCCCTTCCACTTTCTGCACGTCCAGCGTCAGCTTAGACGAAGCAGTGCCCTGCAAGTTAGCGAAGGCCTGATCTAGCGCTTCCAGTGTCACAGCCGCTTTCGCCACGCCAGCTGCGTCTTGCCCATTCACAGCTTGCAGCGCAAGTTCACCGATGCCAGGCTTCACGGTAGGAAGCTCAGGATTTGTCGGGGTATCCTCCCCCACAGGCGGAACCTCTGTCCCTGGATCTGTGCCAGGATCTGTGCCAGGATCCGTCCCCGGTTCTGTCCCCGGACCACCACCCCCGCTTGCAATAACTACGAACGTTGCCACACAGACATCACTTCCGGAACCAACCTTCACCGTATAGCTCCCCAGTGGTGCATTCGTCGGCAATGTTATCATCATACCCGTGAGCAGCTCCGCCTTCGTCAGTTGGTCCATTTCCAACATTGTATTGTTGGGTCGCATAATCTGAACGATGACTTCCTGCAAGCTCGTTGTTCCTTGGATCGTCAATGATTCGCCTTGCTTTTTCTGTCCGATCGCAGCAAGACTCGTTGACGGTTCAGCTGCATCGACGATGCTTGCCGTGAAAAGCAATACAAAGACCAACAGCATGCTTGTTAAGCGATTTATCAACACCAATATTACCCCCTGTTCCAATGGAAATAGTCAGATATAAATCGAGGAAGCGCTTTCTAATTTTGCTAACGACAACCATCCTACTCGCCATGGGCTGAGAAATGCATAAGTGCAACTTTTTCTAATAAATAAACGATTTCAGCTAAAATTGATGCGAGAAGGCATCAATTTCTGTGTTTTCAGCTCTTTTTTAACTTTTTCGACCCAAATAGATGCTCTTTTGCATTTATTTATAATAATTAAGAGCATTCTCCCGAAAAGGATGCTCTTTTGCATTTTTGCCACGGGTAATTAAGCTTCACTTACCCAAAACTTATCATTCTGATACTGTGAGAAAAACTTCTATCGAAGTCCTCCGAGGATGAGCGACCGCGTTTTAAATGTAGTTTTTTATCGCCAATAAGAATTTGTTCTTCCTAGTACCGGAAACTTATAAATTCTAATGTGGTAAGGTGGACTTTAGGTCCGCATATTACCTGTTCCTAAAGTCCTCTTCTTCACTTCTCTGGTTTCCCCCGATACTGTCCGGGGGTTATGCCTTCCATTTTGCGGAAATAGCGAATGAAATTCGCCGGATTGTTGTATTTGAGCTTCTCCGCGATATCCGTGACCGTCATATTCGTCTCGCGCAGCCAGCGTTTGGCAATATCGAGACGGTATTGCGCCAAATACTCGGCAAAATTAATCCCCGTCTCCTGACGGAACACCCGACTGATGTACTGCGGGTGATAATTAATGCGTGCAGCGCATTTTTCCAACGTTAAATCCGTATCAAACGCTTCCTCAATCAGTCGCTTCACCTCATCCGAAATCGTACGGAATTGCGTATCCCTCCGCTCTTCCAGCAAGCCGATGCTAGGCTCCACAATTTGCTCGTAGAACCAAGCTTCGATCTCCCTGGCAGCATGAAGGTGCAGCAGCTCATCGAACAGGGAGCGCTCCTTCTGATTCAGCGCATATAACGAGATGCCGGAATCTTGCAGCAGACGGATCAAATCGACCAACAAACGCACGAGTGAAAGCTGATAATCGTTGTGATTATCGACGGATTTGGAGGCATTCTCAATGAATATCGCTAACGCCACATGTGCACGTGTCTTATCAGACGACTGGATCGCATCGATTAATTGCGCTGCCGCTTCCTTCGGATATTGACTCTCCTTGCCTTTCTTAGGCTGCACGTCCTCAATGAACAATGCCGCCTCCCTCCCAAGCTGCACGCGATATTTCAGCGCCACTACGCATTCCGCATAACCTTGCTCTGCATCCATCCAATGAGTGAAACTCCGACTGATGCCCACACTCGCTTCTACAGACAGGTAGCCTTTCACTGCTTCTTGAATGGTAACAGCCATATCGAACACCTTATCCTTGAAGGATTCTTCAGAGCCTGTTTGCGTACCCGCAATCAGTAGCACCGCGTCTTGAAAGACGATCGGAGCCAACCGCTCTTGACTCGGCACTAGTTCCGAAACGATATTGCTGATAGCGAAGAGCAGTAAATCACGGTCCTTCTCATCAAACCGACTTTCCGCTAAATCATCGATTTGGAAAAGCAGCACGCGCATTTTATCCCACTCCAAGGTATAGCCATAATACTGGAGTCGCTCTTGAATTTCTGATGACTTCGCCTCACCCGTGAGCATCTTGCGAACGAGCAGCTCGGTCATATGCTCTTGTTGGCCTTCCAACTGAAATTGCATCCGCGATTGATTGGATAAAAGCGATTGAATGCCTTCGCTGATGACGCCTAATTCGTCCTTCGCTTCACGCGAAGTTTTGGCATCGGCAAGGGAGCGATAAATGCTCCTTACAGGTCTATACACACTGCGTGTACCAAGTACCGCGATGATAACGGATGTACACAAAGCGATGACACTAACCCACAAGGATGTCCATGCAATGCTTTTGGCCCGCTTCGTCATCTCACTAATCGGTAGCACAGCTACGTACGTCCAACCATTGTAAGCCGATTTGCGATAAGAAATGGACATGTCCTCGTCCTGCATTTTGGATTTGAACAGCCCGGTTGACTCGTTTGATTCCGCGATGTGACGAATGAACGCCTCTTGCGACATATCTTGACCGATTAATGTTCGGTCCCTATGAGCAACGAGCTTGTTCATTTCATCCAAGATGTAGATCTGTCCCATGTTGTCATCTTCTAAATCGATCAGGTTGTTCGTTTCCTTGCCTGACAACAGTACCGCCATCATCCCCTGAGGCTTCAGGGAGTTGATCGGCCACTTTTTAACATTCATAATCGTGTAGTTATTGCTCACAACCGATGATTCCGCATCATAACGCTCGGATAAGTCCATGCTGACCCACTTGGAGCCAGGCTGCATCGTGGCGAACTCACGCAACAGATCTTTCATTTTCACATGACTATATTCATTAAAACCTGAATTGCTAATTAACCAATCATTCTCCAGGCTAAACAGGAAGACGTCCTTGATTCCCAGCTCGAAGGTCTGTATCCCCAGAAGGTTATCATAGAGATCGTTAATGAGCTCTGAATCCGTGATGGTAAGCCGCTTGCCAATCGCGCTCGTCATGAGCGGAGTATTCAGCAATTGCGATGCTGTGTAATCGATGGTCTTCAACGTTTGCTCGACGCGCAGCTGCGTTTGACGCAAGATTTGTGCGTTGCTTTCGTTCACCTTTTCCAGAACGGTATGAGAGGAATATGTATACGAGTACCATCCCAAAATAAGAACTGGAAAAGCCCCCACAACGAGCGTCAGCACGATTAATTTGCGTAAGTAAGTATGTGTCTTCATGCCCCGGTTGTCTCCTTCAGCAGGCTTGTCTTGGTTACTGTCCGTTCGTCTAGTATAACAAATAGGATCTGTGTCATGGGGAAAAACATAGACCCTGACAGCGGGGCACAAGACGGTTTACTTCTTGGCTGATTTGTTATATTCGGCTGTGTACTCTTCGATTACCTTGCTGCCGCCATTTTGCTTCCATTGTTCCACGACTTTGTTCCAGCCGTTCTCATCCAGCGCACCCATAATAAATTTCGTTCTCGCGTCCTCTATCAATTTATCCAGTTCCTTGCCTTTTTCGCTAGCCGTGTCCGAAATAAAAGCGTTTACTGGATTCTCAATGGCGATTTTCGCATTTTCCTTCCAAACATTGTCCCGTTGATGCACAAGCTCAGGACCGAACGTTGTCACTTGATCTCTCAATACCGCAAGCTGAGAAGAATCGCCCATCCCGTATTCGACGAGTAATTTAGGATCTGCTGTTTTCTTGTATTCACCATTTTCAACCGTGTATTGACGGCCTTCAATACCGTTATAGAGCATATTCTGCATGTCTTTATCGGATAATTTATCAAAATAGTTCAAAATCGCTTTCAGTTCAGTTTCTGTTTTTACAGATGTCTTAGGGATCATGAAAATCCCATAGGATCCTGTTCCAGCAATACTGCGAAGTCCCTTCGGCCCTTCCAATGCACCAATGATGGCGACTTTAGCTTTCGGATCTACCTTCTTCGCTTGCTCTTCAATGCCGTTCGCATCATTCAAGTTAGCAACCCAAGCTCCTGCTGTTCCTTTGTTCATCACTTGACGACCGTCTTTGACGACTGCGAAATCGAGATTGATCAGCTTCTCATCGTACAGCTTTTTGTAGAACTTCATCGTTTCCAAATACGCCGGTGACAGGTGCGCGGGGCTCATCTTACCATCTTTTAATTCCCAGTCTGCTGGTCCACCATGCCAAGCCAACATGTCTCTCCAACCCGCAGGAGTTTGCTGCTCAACGAGTCCGACCGTATCATTTTTACCATTTTTATCTGGATCATTATTCGTAAAAGCTTTCAGCACATTGTAGAACTCATCAATCGTCTTCGGTACCTGTAAGCCCAAATTGTCTAACCAATCCTTACGCAGGGTAATCCCGTCTCTCGCCAAATCACGCTCCCGATAAATCCCGTACACTTTCCCGTCGATAGAAATCGCGTTCAAGGCAATGGGGTTCATTCGGCTCAAGTTTTTGTAATCCTTCAAGTAAGGTCCGAGCTCCCAGAACATGCCTGAGCGAACGGAATTCACAATGAAAGGTACCTTTTGATTCAAAACAGTAATGACACTCGGCAACTCACCTGAGGCAACCGTTGCGCTCAATTTATCCGAATAGGTCGCAGATGGCACCCAATTCAATTTCAGTTCCGTGTTCGTCACGCTTTGAATTTTCTTGAAAATCTCGCCGTCAGTTGCCATTGGCTCCGGATTGAAGCTTGGCATCATGATCGACATTTTATAAGGAGCTGCCGGCTTCGCGGCTTCCGTTGTTGCAGCGGACGGCTTCGGGCTTGCATCGGCGCTTGCCGCTTCCTTGCTTCCTCCGCCACAACCTGCAGCAACCCCAGCAGTCAGTGTTAGAAGAGAAGCTAATGCGATGGACTTGCTCATTTGCGGATGTAACCTTTTTTTCATGATAAACGTCCTCCCTTTTTATATGATACATCTATCGAGAAACTGTGGAAACAGTTTACCCTTTAACGGAACCCAGCAGTACGCCTTTAGCGAAATGCTTTTGCAAAAACGGATACACAATCAGGATCGGCAATGTGGAAATCACGATAACAGCCATCTTCACACTTTGTTCAGGCGGTTGTACGAAATCAGCTGCGAGTGAAGTCGAATCGCCTAGCCCACCGCCATCTGACATGATGACAATCTGTCTGAGCAGCACCTGAATCGGCCATTTGGTGGAATCATTGATATAGAGCACGGCGCTGAAAAAAGTGTTCCAATGGCCCACCGCGTAGAACAGTGAGAAAGTGGCAATGGCCGGCAGGGAAAGCGGAATGACGATGCGGAACAAAATTCCCGGATCCGAGCAGCCATCGATCTTGGCCGATTCCTCCAAGCCGTCGGGCAGCTGCTGAAAGAAATTCCGCATAATAATGAGATTGAACGCGCTAATCGCACCGGGAATCAACAAAGACCAATACGTATCAATCATGCCCAGCTGCTTAATTACCAGAAACGTTGGGATCATACCGCCGCTAAATAACATGGTGAAAATCACAGCGATCTGAATCGGTTTGCGGTAATCCAAATCTTTCCGCGCTAGCGGGTAGGCCATCAAACACGTCATCATAATATTGATCAACGTACCTGCAATCGTAATGAAAATCGTAACGCCCATGCTGCGCATCAACGTACCAGTAGAGAAGATGTATTCATAGGCACTCATCGAAAATTCCGTCGGGAACAGGATGAAGCCTCTTTGCAGTAATTCCTTTTGGGTCGCAAACGAGCCCGCAACGATATAAATAAAAGGGATCAATGTCACTAATGCAAACACAGTTAACAAGGTGATATTGACCGTATCAAACAGTCTGCTGCCAACCGAACGATCTTTAACCATGGGATAACCTCCGTTCCATTGTTTTACACAACACCTTCCTCGCCCATTCGCTTGGCGATAAAGTTCGAAGCTGCCACGAGCACGAGCCCAACAATTGATTTGAACAAGCCGACAGCCGTGCTATAGCTATACTGTCCTTCCGAAATCCCTGTCGAATACACATACGTATCGAACACCTCGCCAACCTCGCGATTCATCGCATTCAGCATGAGCCAAATTTGCTCAAAACCGGTGTCAAGAAAATGTCCAAGCCGCAGGATCAGCAGAATCACAATCGTGGAGCGAATAGCGGGAAACGTTACATGCATCATTTGTTGCATGCGGTTCGCACCATCGATGCGAGCAGCTTCATATTGCTGTGGGTCCACACCCGACAACGCCGCTAGGAAAATGATCGTCCCCCAGCCTGTTTCCTTCCAGATTACCTCTGCTGTGATGAAGGTTCGGAACCAGTCCGCGCTGAGCAAGAAGTTAATCTTTTCACCGCCAAGCGACTTAATTCCCTCGTTCACCAGTCCACCTTCGGTAGTAAAGAATAAGTAGACAATGGATACAATAACGACCCATGACATGAAATGTGGGATGTACACCACGGTTTGAATCGTCCTTTTAAAAAACTCAACACGAAGTTCATTCAGCATTAACGCGATAATAATGGGTAATGGAAAAAAGAACACAATATTATAGATGGCTAATATGAATGTGTTGCTGAGCAGCCGCCAGAATAGCGGGTCTCCGAAGAACCGATCGAAGTGCTTCATCCCTACCCATTGGCTATCCCAGAAGCCGAGGAACGGCTGGTAATTCTTGAAAGCGATGAGAACGCCGTACATAGGTACGTACTTAAAAATGAGAAAATACAAGATGCCAGGGAGCAGCATCAGATACAGCCATCGGTTACGCAGCATGCGTTTCATATGTTGCTTCCGATGTATCCCTCTTGCGGATGTCGCGGATGTCGCGGACGCCTTGGTCGCGGCTACGGCTGATTCCGTGTGCATAACTGCACTTCCTTTCCTATCAGACTGAAGTGGTGATGTTCATGTTCGAACACGTCAATTGCTACCTCTGCATCATAGGGAACACGCGCTATTGCCGTCCATAGTCATTCCTGCACGTGTTTCATAGGAGCGTGTAAAGCCCGTCATACCAAGGGTTTCCGCCGTATTATAGTCATCATCGAACACCGTATAGTCATTGTTATACACGGTGACGAGGGGACGAGGAATAGACGAGGAAAAGCCCTATCCGATGGGCGGTTGGGCCGGTGGATAGAGCTATATACAACAAAAAGAGGAGTTCCGCCGCGAAGCCAAACTCCCCACTATTTATTAACGTGATACCTCTAACGATTTCTTTCCACTTAGACCGAGAATCCGAGAAGTTGACGAATGGATTTCATCAATAAGCTCTGGATGTTTCAGAAGCGACACACCGTAACTCGGAATCATTTCTTTAATTTTCGGTTCCCATTCCTTGATATGTTCTGGGAAACATTTCGATACAAGCTCAAGCATGACCGATACCGCGGTAGAAGCTCCTGGAGAAGCACCGAGCAAAGCCGCTAATGAGCCGTCAGCCGAACTAATTACTTCCGTACMAAACTGCAGCGTTCCTTTACCAGCAGCCGTGTCTTTAATAACTTGTACACGTTGACCCGCTACAACTAACTCCCAATCCTCGGTTTTGGCACTTGGGATAAACTCCCGCAGTTCTTCCATCCGCTTTTCTTTCGACAGCATCACTTGCTCGATGAKGTATTTCGTCAATGACATGTTCTTAGCGCCAGCTGACAACATCGTCACGAGATTATTCGGTTTAACGGAAGTTACCAAATCGAACATGGAACCGGTTTTCAGGAACTTAGGCGAGAACCCGGCAAATGGTCCAAATAACAACGATTTTTTATTATCGATAAATCGTGTATCCAGATGCGGAACTGACATTGGCGGTGCGCCAAGCTTCGCTTTGCCGTATACTTTGGCATGATGCTCCGCGACAACTGCTGGATTATTACATACCATAAAAATGCCGCTTACCGGGAATCCTCCGATATTTCTACCTTCTGGAATACCGGATTTTTGCAGCAGATGCAGGCTTCCGCCGCCGCCGCCAATAAAGACGAATTTAGCTGTTTKGCGCTCAACACTGCCACTATTAATATTGCGTATTTTCAATTCCCATGAGCCATCGCTAGTACGTCTCAAATTATCAACGCTGTGTTTATATTTGATATCAACGTTCTTCTTCTTTAAGTGATCGAATAGTATACGCGTTAAAGCGCCAAAGTTAACGTCCGTACCGGAGTCAATTTTGGTTGCCGCGATCGGTTCATTCGATGGACGATCTTTGATAATCAGCGGAATCCATTCCATTAGCTTTTTAGGGTCATCGGAAAATTCCATCCCTTGGAATAGGGAGTTCTTCGACATCGCTTCATAGCGTTTCTTCAAAAACGATACATTTTGTTTCCCTAGAACCATACTCATATGAGGCAATGGCATGATAAAGTCCTGCGGATCACGGATTAGCTTACTGTTTACAAGATAAGACCAGAACTGCATGGAATGCTGGAACTGTTCATTAATTTGGATAGCTTTACTGATATCTATAGATCCGTCTGGTTTTTCGGAAGTGTAGTTAAGTTCGCACAGTGCCGCATGACCTGTACCTGCATTATTCCATTCGTTAGAACTTTCCTCTCCAGCATTTTCGAGCTTCTCAAAGACTTTAATTTCCCATTCTGGCACTAATTCCTTCAGAAGTGTCCCTAAAGTCGCACTCATGATGCCAGCACCGATTAAGATGACGTCTGTTTTCGTTTGTATGTTACTCATTTTTACCATCCTTATACCCTGAAATTTGCAGAAAGGATATAGGCGCGCCTGCTTAGCGTTACAGCAAGCCAAGTCACGGCCTAGACACACACCTTTTCTGGATCAATTAATAAGCCAATCGATAAAATATTATTACTATTATATGATAGTTATAAGCACTACGACAAGAAGTGTGTCGAAGAAGTCTTGTCGAATAAGCGAATAACTACTAAGAAAGACCTGCAGCATTCAGCTGTAGGTCCATAGATAAGAAATTTCAATACATATTTACTCCGTCGATGACGAAATCCGTTATTTTTTAAGCTCCGATGGGCCTCGAGCCCAACTTCGCGCAATTCATTATAATCGAAACCGTGCCCTACAGCAATACTTCTCCCCATAGTCATACAATGACTTCCTCCATAATTTCCATTATCTCTATATCCTGCTCCTCCTACCTAGAATCCATCCATCGTTTTCCGAGGGCTGTTACGGTTCCTGAAATATAGCTGTTTTGATTTTTGTATAAGTTTCGCTCTGCCTACCGATCAATTCCTGATTATTCTCCTCCCTTTCAGGGCACGCTAAGCCGCATGGTAATGTAAGGGAATTGGGGGGATTGGCATGATCGAACGCATCCGTGCTGAATTGAATAATCCAGCTGACCTATTCTATGACACCCTAGACAATGGCTATATGCAAATGGAAGTGATTTACTTCCCTTCTCTTTGTGACCTCGCTCTAATCAAAAATGGATTGACCGTTCCTTACTCTTACTGCTTTAATCCAGAAGAGTTCGATCGTATGCTTCATTCGAACCCTGCCTTCGGCAGAGCGGATCACTCTGAGCATTGGACGTCTTTGCTGCTCAAAGGTACAGTCCTCTTTCAAATTGAAGAGCAGGTCTACCGATTCGACGTGCAGCGGAAGTTTCAAGACAAACCTGATACCGTTCAGGTTGAAGTTGCCATTCAGGGGCCTCAGAGTGCGCTTAACGAAGATTTGGATTTAAATATTAGCCTCGTTCGGATGCGTTATAATGCGCCCTCCCTTTGCGTGGAAACGCATACGATTGGACAAATTTCGAAAACGCGAGTCAGCGTTCTTTATGACAAGGATCTTGTCAATGAAGAGGTACTTAAACTATTAAACGAGCGGATGTCCACCATTCATATAAAAATTCTCCAAGCTTCCGGCCAGCTCTTGCAGTCGCTCTCGGGACGGAGACATCGATTTTTCCCTATCATCCTCCAAACAGAGAGACCTGACCGTATCGCAGCCATGCTCGAAAGAGGGAAAATTGCTCTCCTTCAGGATGGAAGTCGCTTCGGGCTCGTTCTTCCAGTGCGGCTCTTTGACTTCCTGCATGCCATGGATGATGACTATGAATCCTATTGGATGAGCAAGTGCCTCGTCCTGCTCCGCTATTTCGCTATGTTTTTAACCATTACACTACCTGCTCTTTATATTGCGATTGTCTCTTATAATCCTGAAGTTCTCCGCGTCCAATTGACGCTTTCGATCGCAGGAAGCCGTGTCGTCGTCCCCTATCCGTCCTTTGTCGAAGTCTTCATCATGTTATTCATGATCGAGGCCTTGATCGAGGCTAGTCTCAGGCTGCCGCGCTATGTGGGATCGACCGCAACAACAGTTGGAGGTCTCATCCTAGGTCAAGCCATCCAACAAGCAGGATTAGTCAGCAGCATTATGATTATTGTAACCTCCGTTGTCGCGATTTCTAATTTCGTAATTCCGAATAACGGTTTCGGCTACTCGGTTCGTTTCGTTAAATATATCTTTGTGATAGCTTCAATTTTCTTTGGATTGCTTGGTGTTGTCGTTTTGGGCTTCATCTTAATTTCCTATTGGTGTAGTCTTAGGAGCTTTGGTCAACCTTATTTATCCCTATACGTCCCCAAACTTGAGGCGAAAGCACACCATAACTTCAAAAAGGGGGCAAAGTAAGTCATGTCACGGTATACCTACTATCATGTGCTCTATGTCGGCATGATTAATATCATGATGTTTGTCCCCTCTTTACTGATCCGTGACCGTTTCAATGGCGCCGTATCGGGCATGCTTGTCGCGATGGTTATTGGCTCGATCCTCTCTCTTGGCACCATGGCTTGCTTTGAGCGGTTTCCAGGACTCGGCTTTCCAGAGCTGTGTGACCGGTATACCCCTCGCTGGTTTAGCCAAGCCAACATCATATTTGCTGCGCTGTGCCTTTGGCTGCCTGCTGGCATTATTGTTATTTTTGCTTACTCCGAAACCGTTCGTATGTTTTTCTATCCAGACATCAACCCCTATCTGAATCTATCTCTCATGGCAACAGCCGCTGTGTGGGCATGCAGCAGATCGACACGTACGGTCCAATTCATTCATGAAGTCATGGTGATTCTCAGCTCACCTTTGCTTATTTTATTTATCGTGAAAGCTATTTCCAATGAAAATATTAACTGGGATGCGATTCGTTATGTGGCAGGTTATGTCAATAAGCCACCTTCTTTCGATACGATCGCTGCTTCTACTTTTTTATTCTCTGGCTATCTCAGCCTCCTCATTTTCAATCGGCTATATACGGTGGGTTTTAAATTCCGTTTTCGCTGGGTTGTGCCGATATTCGGCATTGTATTCTTATTGATTACTTTTTTTGTGCCTATCGGCTTTCATGGGACGGTTGGCGTTGAAAATTATGTTTACCTATGGAGCATGACGGCGGATTCCATGATGACGGAATACGGGTTTATTAACCGTGTTTTGTTCGTCTTTCTGCTCCTCTTCATAGGATTATCGCTGTTGTTCGTCATGAATACTTGGCACACGACGATTATGTTGCTCCGCTACGCCATCAATGGCGCGACAGAAGTAGAAGAAGACCCTGTTCCTTGGATGAACGTATGGCTCGGGGTCAGCATCGGTTTAATTGCCCTCCTATTCATGCGAGTTGTCAATCTGGAGAGAAATCAGTATTTCTCCGAAGGCTGGTTAGTGCTTCGATTTTTCGTTGAAATCTACTTCCTTTTCCTGATGATTTACTTCGTTAGAAAGCAAAAAAAGGAACAAAATCACCTATGAAAATAAAACTATTTCTCACCTGTCTATCCCTTCTGCTTATCTGTACAAGTCTTTCCGGATGCGGTTTCAAGGATATTGACAAGCGCTTCTTTGTCGTTGCCATGGGTGTCGATTGGACAGGTAAGGAGGATAAACCTTATCTCGTCACCCTGCGGCTGGCCATCCCCGCTTCGAAGGTAGGTGAGGGGCTGGCTGAAAGCCAGATCGAATATCAAGAAGCCAAGAGCATCGCAGAAGCTGTAAGAAATCTCAAAGCACACGTCGATAAAGAGCTTGATTTCGGCCATTGCCGTATGTTCCTTTTTGGCGAAAGCTTAGCGAAAGTGTCCCTAGAAGAGCCATTGAATTGGCTTACTCGAAGACGTGACATTCAACTCATTTCTTATACAGCCGTGGCTGAACCTACTGCACGTAAGCTTCTTGAAGCGATCCCAACTACCGAGAGACTTGCTGGAAACTCTTTTTTTCTCACCTTCGGGAAGGAAGGAACGGTTTCTCCTTATACGGTAACCGCGCTTTTATTTGACACTTTCCGCCGTTTCAAAGAAACCGGGTTAGACCCCTATTTTCCGATTATTAGCTTTGATGGTAATTCTTATGTCGTTGAGCATCTTGCTTTGCTTAATAAAAAAACGCAACGCACCGTCCTCAACCCGCAGGAGACTCAGCTTTATAATTTGAGTGCGAATAAGTTCAGCAAGGCAGGGATTATGATCACATATAGTGGAGAGCCACTGAGCTTCTATGTAGCGCGTGTCACGAAGCATATTACGATTTCCAAAGAAACTACGCCTGTCGTCAAACTGACACTCAGTCTTACAGGCATGATTGAACAAGGTGCTATAGGTTTGGACATTCACAAAGTTCAGCCGCAACTTGAACAGCAAGTCAATCAGTCCGTAGAGGCACTCCTCTACAAAATCAGGGATGCGAATGTTGATCCATATGGCTTTGGTCTTCATTATTTGGGCCAGCATTTTGGCAAAGAGAAGGATTGGGAGCATTGGCAGTCTGTTTATCCAGAGGTTAAATTCGAAGTGGAAACGCATGTGAAAATCGAGAGTACGGGATTGGTGCATTAAAAAGAGCGCTAGGCCACCTTCAGGGCCTCTGCTTCTCCCGAGTTAGTCGGTTTCATGGACTAACTCCACCTGCTGGGCCTCTGCTTCTCTCGCGTTAGTCGATTTTTTCGACTTACGCGATTGCGGGGGCCCAGTTTTCATCATGTTAGTCGGTTTTTTCGACTTACGCGACTGCACGCCCCCTTATATACCAAAAAGAGGCCCTCCCCCTCACCTCATCGAGTTGTGGGAAAGCCCCTCTGGCAATTCATATATATTTGATCAAAATACTTTCCACATGCTCCAGATGAACACGCATCGCCTCGGATGCCAGCAACGGATCTCCGCTGACGATCGCTTCATAGATGACTTTATGCTCCTTCAGAAGCTGAACCGCTACTTCCTGATTCGCATACAATTCTGCGCGTCGGATATCGCGAATCATCATTTCCATCGCGTTGCGGATCGAGTCGAAGGTTTGCTCCATAATGCTATTATGCGTCGCTTGAACGAGCAACTGATGGAATCCGAGGTCCGTTCTTTCCCCCTCCGCATCATTACCTACGGAGCTCCCCATGTCTTGCATGATGCGCTGCAACTGCGTTAAGTCCTCGGGCGTTCGTTTCCGTGCAGCAATCGAGGCAATCGAAACCTCCAACGATTGACGTACCTCCATGAGCTCCAGGAGCGTGGTTCGATTCATCCGCAGCGATGTCCACTCGGGCAAAGAAACCTCCGCTGGCGTCTGCCGGATAACACGGCAAGCACCGCCTTGCCGAATCTCAATGAGGCCCATCGCCTTCAAGGCGCTGAGAGCCTCACGCATCGTGGAACGGCCGACGCCGAAGCGCTCGGACAGCTCTTTGGTAGAAGGAAGCTTATCGCCCATCTTCAACTGACCCTGAATGATCATCTCTTTGATCTGCTGAGCGATCTCATCATAGTGATTCTGTTTCTGCAGCTTCGTAACTTCCATATGAATACCTCTTCTATCCGATAAGTAGCACGTGCACAATCCCTGGACCGTGAACACCAATCGTCAAATCGTTCTCAATATCCGCCGAGCGGCTTGGACCTGAGATGAAGTGAACGCCAGCAGGCAGATCTTTCCTTGCTATCTGATCGAGTGGGGCGAGAATTTCACCTAGTCTCGTTTTCAATCGTTCAATCGGCAGCAAGACGATCAGTGCTGTAGGGAGCAAGCTCACCGAGCGGCCCTTTTCTTTTGATGATAACACAGTTAGCGAGCCTGTGTAAGCCGCCGCATGATCGGCTAGGACAATCCCCAGATCGGCATTCGCTGCACTGGCCTTCCAGTTCGTATCGTCATCGGTGTTCCAAACCGAGAGGTTCACGCCTGGAAGAGCTTCGTCTAGTCCCAGCGCATGCAATTCCGCTTGATCCTGGTGGATAACTCGTTTGATACTTAACGTGCCCACGAGTTCCTGAATACTTGCCTTCGCCGCTTCCATCGAAGGTACTCGGACGACGTGCCCGCCTGCGGCATGGAAGTTCGCCGTGAAATTCTCAATGCGTTCTTCTGGAGACCAGTTGAACGCTTTCCAGCTATCCGAAGCCCCTTGAAAAGGATGGGCCGGCTTCTCGGTTACACGTGCACGCCCCAGCTTCTGGGCGATGCCCTGGATAAAACGCTCCTGCTGGGCCAGCGATTGCTGGTCAAGCTTCGTTAATTTCTCCTGCCACTCTGGCGTTATGTCGCGTTTAGCCATGATGATGTCCTCCCTTTTTGCCTCGTGCCGCCAGCGCTTCTGCTAACCTTGCTTGAATGGCAGGGTCTGCCTCTGTAAGCCCATGGCGAATTTCCTGCTCGAGTGTTTTCCAGCCATCTCTGAAGGATGCCTTCGGCAAACTTGGCGTCACGCGGTAGGAGTTCCACCCTTTGAGCGGTCCTACTTTCAGACGGATGCCGCCGTCACGAACGACGAGCTTTTGACCTATTCTGCCCAGCTTGAGCACGGCGTTCATACGCTTCGAGTTCCCCATCAAGGCAGCAAAGCCCTTCATCCCCGCGGCCTCGATTTTATCACCATGGCCGCTTTCGACCTTGCGGCGGCGCAGCGACACGAGCATGTCGTGCAGCGGGATCTTCACTGGGCATGCCTCATAGCAGGCACCGCAAAGACTTGAAGCATTGGCGATGTCGTCCCATTCCGCCACGTTTTTCTTGAGCGCTGGCGTAAGCACCGCGCCGATCGGGCCACTGTACGTGCCGCCGTAGGCATGACCGCCGATATGGCGGTACACTGGGCACGCATTCAAACATGCACCGCAGCGGATGCAGTTGAGCAGCTCTTGGAACTCAGGATCACCGAGTTGCTGCGAGCGCCCATTGTCAACGATGATGATGTGCATCTCTTCCGGTCCATCCGCATCTGCGTCTCTTCTTGGACCTGTGATGCCGGACATGTACACGGTCAGCTTTTGCCCTGTTGCTGAACGTGGGAGCAAGGTCGCCATGACCTCAAGATCCGCCCACGTCGGGATTATACGCTCCATCCCCATGAGAGTGATTTGCGTCTTGGGCACCGTTGTGACCATGCGGGCGTTGCCTTCATTTTCGAACAAGACCATCGATCCGCTCTCCGCAATGGCAAAATTACAGCCCGTCATCCCAATATCCGCTTCTAGGAATTTCTCTCTTAATTTCTTGCGAACGTAGCCAGCCAGAATCGTCGTGTCGGGAGCCAACGTCTCCCCAGCGTCTTTGGAGAGCAGGTCGGCGATTTGATATCTATTTTTATGAATCGCTGGAATAATGATATGGGATGGTGTTTCATCCGCCAGCTGAATGATGTACTCGCCTAGATCCGTCTCAATCGCCTCAACCCCAATGGAGGCCAGCGCCTTGTTCAAATGGAGCTCCTCGGTCACCATCGACTTGGATTTAACGACAGTTTTGGCTTGTTTGGCAGCCGCGATTTCCAAGGAAATTTGAACAGCCTCGACATCCGTATCGGCAAAATGCACATGAACCCCATTCGCTCTCGCATTGTTCGCAAACGTCGTTAAGTAATAATCCAAATGTGCGATCGTATGCAGCCGAATTTGTCTGCCGCGTTCGCGCCAATCGTCCCAATTGCCGTGATCAGCCGCTGCTTTCAGTTTGCCGCCGCGAAGCCGCTCTGTCGTGAACTTGACCGCTTTGCGCAGAAACTCGTCGTTCAGCGCGAGGTCTGCCCGCTCCTTAACTGTTGACTTACTCGTCGTGTGACTCATGCTCGCTTCACCCCTTCATATAGCAGCTCAGCCAGATGCATCACCCTCACCGGCTCATTCCGATAGCGCAAATTACCCGCAATATTCATCAAACAAGCCAAATCCAGACCGACCAACACCTCAGCCTCGGTTTCCTTCACATGATCGACCTTCTCCTGCACCATCGCACCAGAGATATCGGCCATCTTCACTGCAAAAGTTCCACCGAATCCACAGCAATCTTCTGCAAAAGGAAGCGGCACGAGCTCCAAATCTTTGACGCCTTGGAGGAGTGCAAGCGGCTCTGACTTCACACCGAGCAGCCTGCTTCCGTGACAGGACGGATGGTACGTTACTTTATGTGGAAACACAGCGCCCAAGTCTTCGATGTTTAGGACATTGACGAGGAACTGTGTAAATTCATACGTTTTGTTCTGAAGCTGCGTCGCTTTCTCCAACCACTCCGGTTCATCCTTAAATAAATTCGGATAGTGATGAATCATATACGTACATGAGCCCGATGGTGAAATCACAAAGTCACTATCATCAAATGCGGTAAGTATCGTCTTCGCTGTTGCTCGCGCCTCATCCCAGTAGCCGCTGTTATAGGCAGGCTGGCCGCAGCACGTTTGCACCGTCGGCAATTCTAACAGGACGCCATAATGCCCGAGCAGACGTGCGATTGCCTCGCCAACCTTCGGATATAGTGCATCACTTAGACACGTAATAAATAAGGAAACCTTCATAAGGAGAAGCCCCACTTTCTTTCGTTAACTTATCAGGTTGTCAGACAAGTTGAGTGTAGCATAAAACCCCTTGTCTTGAGAAGGGGGTTATTGCGGATAAATGAGCATTATCCAAGTTTCCGCTCAAAAATAATCTCATAGGCCATGGGCTTCCCATGACCGTTATAATTGGTTGGCAGTACCTGCACCAATCGCCATCCCTCTTGGGCGTGCTCATCAATGGTTTCGCGATGCTTCGCCGAACTGAAAAATCCACCTAGTGACGTCTCGACATACTTATATTCGTACATGGTAATCCCTCCCTCTAGTACCAATTATACTTGGAGTGTTTGTATAATTATACGTTGGTCCGGTTGACTGAGGTAGAGGAGGAGCGTGGTGTAGCGTAACTTAACTGGGCATTCAACTGGTTAGAGGGAACCTGAGTGCGCTAATTTGTCTAAACAAAGGGTTGGGAGCGCGGAGAGGAACGTCAGTGCACTATTCCCGCTCTACACGCGGTATTTCCTCCCAAAGTAGCAGAATAGCGCACCATCGTTCCCCTTCGAACCCAAAATGCACTAAAATCCCGAAATAGCGGATCCTCGTTCCTACTTTGGCTATTTAACACCATTATAAACTCACACCAGCAGCTCACTCTCTTCTGCACGCAAGCGAATATCACACCTCCAACACAATAGATGCGTCGTTGTTCACTCAATATCTCTGTGAAACTAGTGTAATAACTGGGAATTCAACCGGATACAGAAAACCTGAGTGCGCTAATTTGTTTATTATGAGGGGGTTGGAGCGCAAATGCGTTAGACGTGTTGGGGTGCTGGGGGGTTGGGTGCTGGTCTGTTGGGTTGTCGGTTTGTTGGCTTGTTGGTTGGCTATCATCCGTATCGCCCGAAAGGGCAGCATAGTTGCTCGTAATCTCTGTTTCCGCCATGAACGAGTTCGCAATGGTCAGCGCCATTGGGAACAGAAATCCCGCCATCAGGACGATGAGCACAGTGATGAGCACGATTCGTGCGGACTTCCGCCCTATGCGGACGGTAAGCGGCTTTAAGCGGCTTTCTTGCATGCAGGATCTCCTTTCCAAGCACCAATCCCCCGTTATCCGAGTGATTTGCTGATGCGTCTCTCCACCACGAATAGGGTCAAGACGAGTAAGACAATCACCACTGCCATTAGAAAAGCAGCAGAAGTAAGCTTCTGATAATCCAGCGATTTGAACATGTTGTTCATATAATGCTGCAGCATATAAATGTTTTCATCCGGGTAATTTCCGGCAATTAAGTAGGTTTCTCGGAACATTTTGAAAGAGTTAATAATGGACATGATGAAAACGAAGAAAGCGGTTGGCGTCACATATACCAAGGTAATCGATCGCCATTGCCGGAATTTGCCCGCTCCATCCATCGACGCTGCCTCGTAATAATCGCTTGGAATGTTCTGCAGACCTGCTAGAAAGAGGATCATATTGTAGCCGATGTTTTTCCACAGGTAGACGATAATCAACACATACAAGGAAGCTTTGCTCTCCATCCAGTCATGTGGACGAATTCCCCATCCCGCGAGCCATGCGTTGATGGTCCCATGAAGGTCGAACAGTGCATTCCATACCAGCACCACTGAGGCCACCGGCACAACAAGCGGACTCAAGAACGAAATTCGGAACGTTTGGCGCATCGGCAGCTTTCTATTGAGCAACATAGCCAATCCTAGTGCAATCAACATGTTAAGCGGTACACAGATCGCCATAAATAAACTTGTATTCACGGCTGCCCGGCGAAAAATGGGATTCCCCAGCAGCTCGCGATAATTCGCTATCCCCACAAATGAGCCATCCACAGGGCTGTCCATGAGCGAATAAGTAAACCCCATCCCAAAGGGTATCAAGAAAAACACGGCAAATCCGGCCAGACTTGGCCCTAGAAATAGAAGTGCTGTAAGACCCTCGTTGCCCCGTAACCATCTCATACAAAAGCGTTCCTCCTTCCCTCAGTTCACATTCTCTCATCTGAAAATTAGAAATGGATTAGAAGGTGGTCCCCCATTCCTTGCACGCTGCATCCCCAATTTGCCTCTCGCCGACAATAACTGTATAAAGTACATCTAATTTATTGAAATTTACCTAAAATTTTCAATTAGATGTAAAAAGTACAGCTAATATAGCCAAATTCCACTACGCCCTTCAAACTGAGCTCAATTAGCTGCAGGAAATACAGTTATTTCTTTTAAATGGGAAAAACGTGCAAGATTACCTGTAGAAAATACATTTATTTCGCGCGTTGATACGCCTTCAAAACAAAATAAACCCAAGACGGGTGTCTTGAGTTTTTCATAGAATTCACATAAGATGAACCTTGCCGATTATGGCGTCATTCCTGTATACTTTGGCTGTATCAATCGCCTGCAATCCTACCTGTGGAGAGGGAGTGACCCTGATGTCCTATGATCAAAATATCCGATTGCATGAAATCCAGCTTTATTTTGCCTATCAGAGAAGTACCATAGGAACCGAACAATATCAGGGTACGTTTCACGCCCATCAAGGTATTGAAGTCTTGATCATTCACGAGGGTCGTGGGACACTCATTGTTGATCAGAAGAGTTATGAAATCATACCTAATATGGTATGTGTATTTCAACCTTATCAGCTGCACCATATTCAAATGGATCCGGAGACGCCATTCGTGCGGTCTATTGTGCATTTTGAACCTTCCCTATACGAGCCCTACTTCGAGCCTTGGCCGCGATTGTTGGCTTTTTTCAAACATATGCATACCAGCACGCTGCACGTTCCTTGTCTTTACGACCTAGGTGAGGAGAACCAGTTTCATCTGCTTTTTCAAAGCCTTGCGGAGAAACTGCCGAAACTGAGCAAGCAAGATGAGCTAGAGGAGTACTCCCTCTTTCTCGTCGCTTTTTTCCGCAGCTTCATGCCGCTGTGGGAGCAGCACGATGGCCAGATCCATTCAGGCCCTACACGCAAATCCCATCAAGCCGAGCGCATCCTCAGTTGGCTGGAGGAACATTACACTGAGCCGCTTCGATTGGAGATGATGTCAGCTGATCTGCACCTGTCCCCCTTCCACTTGTCCCATCTGTTTACCGAATGCACGGGTACCAGCATTTCCGACTACGTGACCGCTCGGCGGTTGCAGCAAGCTGTGAAGCTGCTTACGTCAACAGATCAGGCGGTCTCTCGGATTGGCGAGGCGATTGGCGTGACGAATTGCTCTTATTTTTGCAAAATGTTCAAAAGTCATATCGGCATTACGCCTCACCAATATCGCAAACAACTACAGAAGCATCACGAGACAGCCCTTACTCGGCAGTCGTAATGATCATCGCATCGCGCTGTGCGATAAGGCACAGCTCTGCTGCTTTGAAGGCATGCTCCTGCGTCATCGCGACTTCCGTACGGTTCAAGCAATCCAAGATCAACTGACCAAAGTAAGGGTAACCGACTTGGCCACTGACGGCAAAATGCTGCTCCCCATCCTTGTTCACGAGGTACACATGATTACTCGACTGTTCTCTGGCGATATCCACATATTTGCGAAGCTCAATGTACCCATCACTGCCCAGAATCGTCATGCGGCCATCGCCCCATGTACTTAAACCGTCCGGCGTCATCCAATCTACTCGAAAATAACCCGTCGCCCCATTGTCTCCGACCAAAGTAGCGTCACCAAAATCCTCAAAGTTTGGATACTGCGGGTAATTATAGTTCGCGACTTTACTGTGCACAACCTTGGCATCTTTAGCTCCCGTAAAATACAGAAACTGTTCGATCTGATGACTCCCGATATCGCACAGAATACCACCGAATTTCTCCTTCTCAAAAAACCAATCCGGTCTGCTCGACAAACTAATGCGATGCGGCCCTAAACCAATGACTTGATGAACGCGACCAATCGCGCCTTGTTCGATTAATTGGCCAGCATAAATGGCACTTTCTACGTGCAGACGTTCGCTGTAATAGACGGCATATTTCTGTCCTGTTTCCGCAACCTTGGCACGAGCTGCTTCGAGCTGCTCCAGCGTCGTAAACGGTGCTTTATCCGTGAAATAATCTTTTCCGCTATCCATCACGCGCAGTCCGAGCGGTCCACGATCACAAGGAATGGCCGCAGCTGCCACAAGCTTTACCTCGGCATCGCCTAGAATCTCCTCCAACGAGCTTGCCGCACGCACACTTGGGTAGGTGCTCAGGAATTTATCCACTTTGGCCGGATCCGGATCGTACACCCATTTCAATTCCCCACCTGCTTCCCGCAAACCATTGCACATCCCATAAATATGCCCATGATCAAGCGCCGCAGCCGCAAAAATAAACTCCCCTGGCTGACAAACCGTGTTAAAACTTCCTTGTGGTGCGTAATTCATGCCGTCGCTTTTTTGCATTATCCTCAATCTCCTCTAAGGTTATTTAAACGTACTTCCCGTTGTAATCGTCTGTGGCGCGAAATTTTCGATCGACGTGTTCTTCTCGTAAAAATGGGTCGCCTTCGCCATTACACCGCTTCTCGTATAGAACGCGTCTTCCGCATCTAGCGGGAATTTCACTAGCTCGCCTGTGCTCGCTGATTTGTAAATCCCCGTAATAAGCTCCAACGTTTGACGACCGCTAATCCCATCAATCAGCACAGGGGCACCCGTTTCAATCGCGGTTAATACATTGTCGATTTGGCCGACATGTCCTTCATAGACCACTTCTGGCAGCGCATCGTATAAAGCTTGCAGCTCCTCCTCCAGCTCCGTATTCGGCTCTGGGAAGCCATTCGACGTCGAGTTCGACGCCTTCACCTTCCATGGCGCAGATACACGTGCTTTCGCACCTTGGAAAATCAACTGCTGCTCCTCGCCATGATGAACGACTGAGCTCGTGATTTGCCCTAAAGATCCGTTCGCGAAGCGAAGCATGCCGATCGAGAGATCCTCAACCTCGGCGTTATCGTGCGACACGTTGCTCATGAATGCTTGTACTTCCGTCGGACTGCCCATCATCCAAAGCAGAGCATCGATATGATGCACCGCGTGGTTCAACGTCGGGCCGCCGCCTTCTTTCTCCCACGTGCCACGCCACCAGAGATCATAATAGCAATGACCGCGCCACCAGAAGGAATCCACTTGGACGTGGACGACTTTACCCATAAGGCCGCTTTCCAGGACGGATTTCATTTTCATCATTGGCGTCTTGAAGCGGTTCTGTGCCACAACGGATAGAAGCTTACCCGTGCGCTTGGCAGCCGCATTCATCAAGTCGCATTCCTCGAGCGAGGATGCCATTGGCTTTTCCACCATCACATGTGAGCCTGCTTCTAGAAACTCAACCGTCAAGGACGCATGCGTGTACGGCGGTGTACAGATGGAGACGAGATCAATGTCCTCTTGCAGCAGCTCTTTGTAGTCTTTTACCGCTTTCGCTTCATTCAGCCCAAATTGATCAATGCGCTCCTGCGCTTTATCCTCATAAATATCGCTAATCGCGACAATTGTACACCGCTCCGGAAATTGCAAATACGCTTCAATATGCGCCTTCGAGATCGCGCCAGCACCGATAATTGCTACCTTCAGCATCTATATCATCTCCCTGACATTTGTTGCTCCTAGCATATCAAGAATGCGGTTACAATTGTGACGCTATCTTGTGCAAAAATACCGTTACTTTGCGGTTGGTGGTGCTGGATCATGTGATCTAAAGCCCTAGTTTCGAGTAGTTTGGGAGGTTGGAGGGGTTCGTACACCACAAATTTGATTAACTGGAAAATGTACAGCTATTTCCGGGGGATTTCCTCGATAACTCAATTTAACTGGAAAACATGTAGTTAAAACTGCCTTTTTTGTTGAGAGTGGGTAAAATGGTAAAAATTAACTACAGGTTCTCCATCTATTCTGCATTTGATCGGAAAACTCAAAGATTTAACAACAGAAAATCCATCTATTCAACATGTATTGATAAAGATTATCAATAATTTGTGTCAATCCGTGTTTTATATAAGCGATGATCCTTTATCCATTCGGAAACAATTAAATAAACATTGTCTTTCATCAAAGAACTGAATGTGGGGTCATTCATGATCTCAAACTGCTCCGGAATTGTATCTAACAGCATGACACCATTCGTTTCAAATCCAACCGGCAACTCCCTCAGAATACTTGCTTTTGAAATATATATATTTTTTACATATACGAGATGGTCCTTTTCAAAAATCAAATATTGACCAATCGGTTCAATTGAAGCGATTTCTCCTCCAGTTTCTTCATACATCTCCCTTAACGCAGTTTGTATAATAGACTCGCCATTCTCCCTAGTTCCTCCAGGTAATTCCCAGCCGCGAGAGTGATGTCTAACAAGAACTAACTTACCTTGATAGAAGGCGAAAATCAGGACACAGTTAGCTTCTTCAATTAAGCAGTCCTTTGATAATATTATTTTTTGATTTGGCAAAGCACCCGGAAACTCATGATTCACAATAATCACCAACTCGTTTCTTCTCTGACTTGGGCAAGGTCATGTTACACTCTGCTTTCTTGTTTTATTAAATATGCGTTTATCTATATATAAAAAAAGTATTTGATCCAAAGATCAAATACTTTTCCTAACTAAAATCAGTGAATTTAGTAGCTCAAGCCCGGATAAAGCGGGAATTGCGCAGTTAAATCTCTTACCATACCACGTACTTGTTCATGCACAGCTGCATCCGTTGGATTTTTCAAAGTCAAAGCAACGATTTTAGCAATAGTTTTCATCGCTGCTTGATCCATGCCACGGGCAGTAACAGAAGGAGTACCGATACGAACACCACTTGTAATCATCGGTTTAGCAGGATCAAAAGGAATCGCGTTTTTGTTAACCGTTACACCTACTTCATCCAACAAGTGTTCGGCTTCCTTACCGCTAATATTCAGGCTGCGAAGGTCGATAAGCATCAGATGGTTATCCGTACCTCCGGAAACAAGATCAACACCTTCTGCCAGAAGCTCTTCGGACAACGTTTTGGCATTTGTAACCACATTTTGAGCATACGTTTTAAAAGCTGGCTCGAGTGCTTCGCCGAATGCAACGGCTTTAGCAGCAATAATATGCATCAGTGGTCCGCCTTGCGTACCAGGGAATACCGCTTTATCAATCGCTGCCGCCCAAGGCTTGCGGCATAGGATCATACCGCCGCGGGGACCGCGAAGTGTTTTGTGCGTAGTAGTCGTAACAAAATGCGCGTGTGGAACTGGGCTCGGATGTAAGCCTGCCGCAACAAGTCCGGCGATATGCGCCATGTCCACGAAGAACAACGCGCCCACATCATTCGCGATAGATGCCAAAGCTTCAAAATCGATCGTGCGCGGATATGCGCTGGCACCAGCCACGAGCATGCGAGGCTTATGCTTGAATGCCAGTTTACGAACCTCGTTGTAATCAATATGCGAATCGCTTTCGCTAACGCCATAAGGAATAAAGTTATATAAGATACCGGATGCATTAACAGGGCTGCCATGCGTCAAGTGACCGCCATGCGCAAGGTTCATACCAAGAACTGTGTCCCCAGGCTGAAGCGCAGCCAAGTAAACTGCCATATTCGCTTGTGCGCCGGAATGCGGCTGTACGTTAACGTGCTCAGCGCCAAATAATTCTTTGGCACGATCACGCGCAATGTCCTCAACGATATCGACATGCTCGCAACCACCGTAGTAACGTTTACCTGGGTAGCCTTCCGCATATTTATTCGTTAAAACCGTCCCCATCGCTTGCAACACAGCTTCACTTACGAAATTCTCAGAAGCGATCAATTCAATTTTGTCGCGTTGACGGCCAAGCTCCAGATTCATCGCTTCAACAATTTTAGGGTCTTGTTTACGTAATTGCTCCACTTTAGCTAACTCCTTAGAATCGATTTGTTAGTCTTTCGTTCCAAAACGTTTCAAACGATTTAGATGAGAGCAGCATGCTTGTCACGAGCAATTTTCGTCGCATCTACCATGTTGCGCAAGGAAGCAACCGTCTCTTCAAGTCCACGCGTTTTCAAACCGCAATCCGGATTAATCCAGAATAGCTTAGGATCCAATACACGCAGGGCGCGTTCGATCATGGCCGTCATTTCCTCTACACTTKGCACACGTGGACTGTGAATATCGTATACGCCTAATCCAATCCCCAGCTTGTAGGTATTCAATTCGAAGCTATGAATTAATTCACCATGGCTACGTGATGTTTCGATTGAAATGACATCGGCATCCATCGCCTCAATCGAATCAATCATGTCATGAAATTCGCAATAGCACATATGCGTATGAATTTGTGTTGTGTCTTGTACGGTGCATGTTGCGATGCGGAACGCTTTCACTGCCCATGCCAGGTAACCGGCTTGTTCCTCTTCCTTCAGCGGCAAACCTTCACGAACGGCAGGCTCGTCAACTTGAATCATGCCAATACCAGCACTCTCAAGTGCCTCTACTTCTTGTCTAAGCGCATACGCAAGTTGGTAGGCGATATGTTCACGAGGAATGTCATCACGGACAAACGACCAGTTCATAATCGTGATCGGTCCCGTCAGCATGCCTTTAACAGGACGGCTTGTGCGTGACTGTGCATACTTGGTTTCTTCGACAGTCATTTCCCCAGTGAACGCTACATCTCCGAAAATAACCGGCGGTTTCACACAACGGGAACCGTACGATTGCACCCACCCGTTTTGCGTAAATGCAAAGCCTGCAAGTTTTTCACCGAAGAACTCGACCATATCGGTACGCTCAAATTCACCATGCACCAGAACGTCCAATTCGATTTCCTCTTGAAGCTTGATCCAGATATCAATTTGCTCGCGGATAAATGCAGCATATTGCTCATTATTCCACTCGCCTTTACGCCATAATTGACGCGCTTTACGAACTTCTGCAGACTGTGGGAAGCTACCGATAGTCGTTGTAGGGAAAAGAGGCAATTGCCATTTCGCTTGTTGTGCAACATGACGCTGGGCAAAAGGACGGGAACGTTCAGGCTGCTGAACACTTAGTGCAGCTACGGACTGCTGAATATCGCTGCGGTTACGCTCATCCGATTGTTGAAGTGCTTGGATGACGCGATCACTTTGTTCGATTTCTTCAAGTACTCCAGCTTTGCCCGAAGCGATTGCTTTCGTGATAAGAACAAGTTCATCCAGCTTTTCATCTGCATAGGCTAGTGCATTCTTCAGTTCAGAAGAAAGCTTCGTCTCTCTTTCAGTCGTTACTGGAACATGGAGTAAGCTGCTTGACGATTGAATAACAAGATTCTCCGTTGCAACGTGCTTAGTGAGCTCTTCCACCAGTTCGAGCTTCTCCCGAATCGATGCTTTCCAGATACCGCGACCGTCAATCACGCCCGCACCCAAAACTTTATCTGCTGGGAATCCTAGTGATTTAATGTTCTGTACGTTAGCGCCCAGACCATGAACGAAATCCAGACCAAATCCCTTGACCGGCAATGAGATGATGTCAGCATAGCGATCTACGGATTCAAAATACGTTTGAAGCATAATGTTTAGGTTTGGTACAGCTGCTGCGAAAGTTTCATATATGTTTTTAAGTCTCTCAATGTCTGCATCGCTTAACTTCGTTACGAGAATCGGCTCATCGATTTGTACCCATTGAACGCCTTCTGCTGCAAGCTCTTGAAGAATCTGTACATAAAGCGGGATCAATCGGCTCAACCAAGCGTCCGTTTCTGACTGACTGTACCCTTTGGATAGCTTCAAGAAAGTTAAAGGACCAACGATGACTGGCTTTCCTTCGATTCCGAGCTTTTCCTTCGCTTCCCGGTAAGCTGTTAATGGCTTGTTCTCCGTAATGACAGGTGAAGCTCCGTTCAGTTCAGGCACGATATAGTGATAATTGGTGTTGAACCACTTCGTCATTTCACTTGCTGTAGCATCTTTCGTTCCCCGTGCAACTCCGTAATAAACTGACAAGGGCACTGCGCCACCCTTGAAAGCAAAACGTTCTGGAATAATGCCAAACATAGCAGCTGTATCAAGAATATGATCATAATAGCTGAAATCGTTGACCGGAATAAGATCAATGCCTTTTTCCTTCTGCTTGCGCAAGTGATTTAGACGAATCTCCTGCAGTTGTAACTCAAACTCTGATTCTTCCAGCTTGCCTGCCCAGAAGGCTTCAAGTGATTTCTTCCATTCTCTGTCAGCACCAATACGCGGATATCCCAAACTACTACTTCTTACCATTTGACAAAACTCCTCTGCAATCATTTGTTACACCAAAGATATCACAGAGGATTAGTTATAACGTAACTGGAATTATCTATATCTAGATATAGCTTAAAGCTATATGAGAAACACTTCTATCGAAGTACTTCGAGGATGAGCGACCGCTATTCTCCCCCACAAAGTGAAGAGAAGCTTCGAAGTAAATTCCGAATACTTTGTGGGGACCCCGAGATAGGTAGTTTTTATCGCCAATAATAATTTGTTCTTCCGAGTACCGGAAAATTATAAATTCTTATGTGGTTAGAATGCCATGGGGACAATTGCCTGGTGGAGTGCTGCTACGTAAGCTGCACCAAGCTTAGATAGCGGAATATGGCTATGGGAAATCCACCCGACATTAATCATTTCGTCACAATCCAAAGGTACGGGAATTATCTCATTTCCATTCAAATCTGAGCTCAATACCCCGGTTGATATGGTGTAACCATTCAAACCGATTAATAAATTGAATAGTGTAGCCCGGTCATTCACACGGATGCTTTTCTGATGTGACATCGTACTGAGAATTTCTTCGGCAAAATGAAACGAATTGTACTCCCCTTGATCAAATGACAAATACGGATAGTTTTGAAGTTGGTCAATGGTCACGATGGATTGCTTCGCGAGGGGATTTTTAATGCTGATAAAAATATGCGGTTTGGCGATAAATAAACTGTTGAATTGCAGATTCCCGCTTTTAAGCAGCTTGTTTATAACCTTTCCATTAAATTCGTTCAAGTATAAGATGCCAATCTCACTCCGCAAGTTCTTTACATCTTCAATAATTTCATACGTTTTGGTTTCACGCAGTGCTAGCTCATATTCGTCCTGACCATATTCCGAAACCAGACTTACGAAAGCATTTACTGCAAAAGCATAATGCTGAGTCGAAACAGAAAAATGCTGCGATGAAGGCTTCGCATTCAAGTATCGGCTTTCCAATAACTCTGCCTGCTCGACGACCTGCCGCGCATAACTTAGAAATTCAACACCTTCCTTGGAAAGTGATATCCCTTTATTGGATCTTTCAAAGATGGCGATTTGAATTTCTTCTTCCAACTCCCGGATCGCATTTGAAAGGCTTGGTTGAGAAATGAACAGCCTTTTGGCAGCCTCATTAATAGATCCACGATTTGCAACCTCGATTACGTATTTTAATTGTTGTAACGTCATGGATATCCCTCCTCCGACTATAATCCGAACCAGCATCTTACTTGATTTTGAATATTGTAACACACTAAATAAGAACTAATCTTCCATAGACAAACAATTAAACTGACTATATGATTAGACTAATTAAATAATTGATAGTTAAGGTGCATGCTTATTAGGAATAAGTAATGCTTAATTGGGAAGTCTGGTGCAAATCCAGCACGGTCCCGCCACTGTAAATGAAGAGCGACTCTATGAATTGCCACTGGTATGACTATACCGGGAAGGTTAGAGAAGCGTTGACGCATGAGTCAGGAGACCAGCCTTAATGTGTATTCACAAACTCTACGGAAGATGGAGGGGGTGCTTTTTTTGTTGTCTACTACCAATACTGACATCACAGCCCTTGATTCTTTCAAATCAAKGGCTTTTTCTAATGCTCACTAGACCATTTCAAGGAGCAGTCCAATGGACTGCTCCCTATCATTTTTTTAACTAAGGAGGACAAAATGAAACTGTATCGTAGAATCTTCACCTTACTCATTGCTTTGTTCCTTTTTGCAAGCAGCGTAAGCATCGTTCACGTATTTGCGATGTCGAATACCGCTGTAGACGATGCTGTAAAGGATACAGGACAGTTTTTACTTGAAACTGTAAAGAAACCAGAAGTCGGCTCTGTCGGCGGTGAATGGGCCATTATTGGACTTGCTCGTTCCAACTATAACGTACCTCGGAGCTACTACGACGATTATTACAAAGGCGTTGAAACCTACGTCAAAGAATTGAAAGGCAATCTTCACGATAAAAAGTACACCGAATACTCGCGTTTGATTTTAGCCTTAACCGCAATTGGCGCAGATCCTACCCATGTTGCAGGCTATAATCTGCTTACGCCGCTCGGGGACTTCGATAAAACCATCTGGCAAGGAATCAACGGTCCAATATTTGCATTAATTTCCCTGGACAGTGGCAATTACAATATCCCGGTAAATCCAACCGCCAAAACGCAGGCTACTCGAGACATGTATATTGATGAAATCTTATCGAATCAGCTTCCCGATGGCGGATTTGCACTTTCAGGTGTGTCTGCAGATCCTGATATTACGGGTATGGCCTTACAGGCTCTAGCCAAATATCAAAATTACACGAAAGTAAAAACAGCTACGGAAAAGGCCATTAACCGTCTTTCCAAATTACAGGACAACGATGGCGGCTACGCAAGTTGGGGTGCGAAAACTTCGGAGAGCACCGTGCAGGTGCTGACGGCGCTGTGTGAGCTTGGTATTACTATTGAAGATAGTCGTTTTATTAAGAATGGTCATACCATTGTTGATGATTTACTATCCTTTTATTCAAAAGGACAGGGATTTAAGCATACTTCTGACGGCAGCGGTGTAACGGGGATGTCGACTGAGCAGGCATTTTATGGGCTAGTGAATGTGCAAAGAATCCTCGCGAATAAGAGCAGCTTATATCGAATGAACGATGTCAAACAAGCTACCTCAGCTACGCCTGACGACACTAACGGCTTAATGAACAAACACAAGGATATACAAGTTATGCCTGTTACCGATGCGAATAAGACTTTCTCTGATATCGCTAACCATACCAACAAAACAGCCATTGAATCCCTTGCATCTAGAGGAATTATTAACGGTATGACTGACACTGAATTCTCACCAAATCAAACAATGACGCGTGCCGAATTTGCGACCATAGTCACCAAAAGTCTAGGTCTACCTATGCAAAAGCAATCTAACTTCCATGATGTCGCTTCTACAGCCTGGTATGCGGACTATGTAGGCACAGCTTATTCTTATGGCATCGTAAGCGGAACGTCAGAGACCACTTTTACACCGAACAATACGATTACAAGGCAGGAAGCTGCTGTCATGATCGCCAATGCAGCTAAGCTCACTGGCATGGATACAAATTTGAACACAGTTGAAACGAGAGATATGTTAGCTCAATTTGGAGATTACATCCAAACAGCTGAGTGGTCGAGGGATGCGCTAGCTTTTAGCTATCGAGAAGGTATTCTATCGCAAGATATGCTGAATATTGAGCCCACTACAGCTGTCACCCGAGCTGAAATAGCCCAGATGCTCTACCGCTTACTCTCTGCCGCTAAACTTATTAAAGAGGCGAACTAATGCGATTAACGAAAAATAAAATAATTGCTGCGACGATCATAGTGATCGTCTTGGTGGCAGCTTTCTTCAGTAGCGGGATGCCGCGGCAGCAGGCAGATCCTACTTCTACTTCTGGACTTAGAATGAGTAGTCCCACAACGACGACCTCACCTTCAGTATCCAAACCTATGGAGCTAACGACACCTCCTGAAGAACTGAAAGATACTAAGTCTTCTGATCCCGCCGTGACGACGCCAAGCAACACCCCTGTACCTGCTCAACCTACGGAAGAACCCATGCCTATTGCGACTCAAGATGCTACACCGTTGAACAAGGAAACGCCCAAGCCAGCTACACCTGATGGAACCAAACCTACGCCAACCAAAGCGATGGAGCTTGACCCCAAGACAGGTAAAGACCAATACCTTACCGATCCTGTTCCTGAGGGGAAACCACTCCCTATCGAACCACAGAACACCAAAATTTCTGACAAGCAAATGACAGTGACGCTTTCGGTTAGCTGCCTAACGATTCTGGGCAATATGAAATTGCTTGATCCTGAAAAGGTTGAGCTTGTGCCGAAAGATGGCATTATTTTCAAATCACAACAGGTTACTTTTTATGAGGGAGAATCCGTATTTAATGTCTTACAAAGAGAGATGAAGAAGAATAAAATTCATATGGAATTTGTGAATACCCCTATTTACAATTCAGCCTATATTGAAGGTATCCATAATCTGTATGAATTTGATTGTGGGGAGCTATCCGGTTGGATGTATAAAGTGAACGGTTGGTTCCCTAACTATGGAGCAAGTCGGTATCCACTGAAACAAGGCGATGTCATTGAGTGGGTATACACGTGTGATTTAGGCCGTGACGTTGGGGATACGTATAATTCAACTGGCGGTGGCAAGCAATGAGGGATTCCTTTTCAAGCTACCACCCCCTGATTAACTTTTTGTATTTTACATTCGTCATCTTGTTCTCAATGATTTTCATGCATCCAGTAAGCCTAGTTATTTCCCTTAGCTTGGCCTTTGCCTATTCCATCTATCTGAACGGAAAGAAAGCAATCAAGTTCAACTTCGTCTATATGCTTCCTTTTCTTATCCTAACTGCGCTTATTAATCCTGCCTTTAATCACGAAGGGGTTACGATATTAACGTACTTGCATAACGGCAATCCGCTAACCCTGGAATCTATTACCTATGGTCTTGCAGCAGCAACTATGTTCATTTCCGTTATCTGTTGGTTTTCTTGTTATAACGCTGTTATGACATCGGATAAATTTATTTATTTGTTTGGAAAAATAATTCCAGCATTGTCGCTCATTTTTTCGATGGTGCTGCGTTTTGTACCCCGCTTTAAAGCTCAGATTACCATCGTTTCCAATGCACAAAAATGTATCGGTCGGGATATATCCACGGGTAGTCTCATTCGTAGAATCAAGCATGGTATTCGGATTCTATCTATCATGGTGACCTGGATGCTTGAGAATGCCATTGAAACCGCTGATTCGATGAAAAGCCGAGGGTACGGATTACAGGGAAGAACCGCATTTTCAATATTTACATGGGATAGCCGCGACAAAACTGCACTAATCGCTCTAGTTGTAAGCGGAGGTTATCTCCTGATAGGAGCTGTTACAAAGGCTATGTATTTCCGATACTTCCCTTCCATGCGAGGTGTAGGGCTTTCCATTTACAGTATCAGTGTCTTTACGACTTATGCATTCCTATGCGCAATACCGCTTATTATTAATATTTCGGAGGATATCAAATGGAAGTCTTTACAATCCGACAACTAACATTCTCCTATCCTGGATCCCCTGGGAATGCGTTACGTGACGTCACTTTGACTATAAAACAAGGCGAATTTATTACCATCTGTGGTAAGTCAGGTTGCGGCAAATCAACCCTCTTACGTCATTTGAAAACAGATCTTACACCGCACGGAGCACGAAGTGGCGAGATTTTATATGATGGGATGCCCCTTGAACATCTAGATCGACGTATACAAGTCGCTCAAATCGGCTATGTGCTGCAATCTCCAGACAATCAAATTGTGACAGACAAGGTCTGGCATGAGCTTGCCTTTGGACTTGAAAGTCTTGGATACAGTACACTAGAAATTCGTCGACGAGTTGCGGAAATGGCAAGCTTTTTCGGCATACAGGAATGGTTTCATAAATCGGTTACCGAACTATCAGGCGGTCAGAAACAGCTTCTGAATCTTGCTTCCATTATGACCATGCAGCCGAAAATATTGATATTGGATGAACCTACCAGCCAGCTTGATCCTATTGCTGCAGCGGAATTTCTAGCCGCCATTGGGAAAATCAACCGCGAACTTGGAGTCACAATTCTCATATCCGAGCATCGACTTGAGGAAGTCCTGCCGCTGTCAGATCGCGCTATTGTGATGGATAATGGTGAAATCCTCGTTTCTGGAACACCGAAGGAAGTCGGTGAACAACTTTGGGATATGCAGCACGACATGTTTTATGCGATGCCAACGCCCATGCGTGTCTATGCAAGAATTGAGAACCAGCTCCCTTGCCCCATTACAGTCCGTGAGGGAAGAGAATTCTTGCATGTACTTGCTCAGAATCAACCATTCACGAAAGACATACAAACTGCTGACATTCCAGTGCGAAGGGCAGAACCGGCGATTGAGCTAAACGGTGTATGGTTTAAATATGAAAAAATTTCACCAGATGTGGTGAAAGGCCTGAGCTTACGTGCATTTTCAGGTGAGATTTATGCGATTGTAGGCGGAAATGGTACGGGTAAAACAACCACCCTTTCTCTCATATCTGGACTTCGCAAACCTTATCGTGGAACTGTCCTGATGAATGGGAAACCCATTGACAAGTATTCGGACAGTGAGAAATTCAATGGACTCCTTGGCGTTCTTCCTCAAAATCCACAAGCGCTTTTTGTACAAAAAACAGTTAAAGCTGATCTTTTGGAGATGCTATCCGGCAGCAAGCTGGATATGGCGTATAGGCAACAATGTGTGGATGAAGTTTCGGAGTTATGTATGTTACAACAACTTCTCGACCGACATCCTTATGATTTGTCTGGAGGGGAGCAACAACGTGCCGCTCTTGCTAAGATCTTACTTCTTCAGCCTTCCATTCTTCTGTTGGACGAGCCGACGAAAGGTCTAGACGCACATTATAAATTGATATTTGCCGAAATTTTAACCAATTTAAAACAACAAGGAACGACCATTGTTATGGTCAGTCATGATATCGAGTTTTGCGCTAGCTTTGCTGACAGGTGTGCAATGTTCTTTGACGGGGCGATCGTATCCGAGGGCAATCCCCAGGAATTCTTTGCTGGAAATAGCTTTTATACGACATCTGCAAGCCGAATGGCCAGGGATTTGATTCCAAAGGCCACAACGACCAATGACATCATTAAAGCCTTTAATGGCAATGAAGAAATGCAGAATGTTGATACGAAACCAAAGGTGAACATACCTCCATCGTTTCGTAAACATAGCCATAGTTCAACCGTATCCGTCCCTAATGAGCAAACACCAGTCGAACTCAGAAGTCTCTCCAAACGCACATTGACTGCCGTGCTCATGATTCTTTTATTAATTCCGTTAACCATTTGGTTTGGTATTTATTATCTCGACGATCGAAAATACTACTTTATTAGCATGCTTATCATTTTGGAAACCCTGCTGCCGTTTATGATGATTTTCGAGGGACGAAAGCCGCTGGCAAGAGAGCTTGTGGTCATATCCGTGCTATGTGCGATTGGCGTAACTGGCAGAATGGCTTTCTTCATGGTGCCTCAATTTAAACCCGTTGTTGCGATTGTTATTCTTTCCGGCATCGCATTAGGGGCTGAAACCGGCTTTCTAGTCGGTGCAGTCACAGGTTTTGTATCGAATTACTTTTTTGGTCAAGGGCCTTGGACACCCTGGCAGATGTTCGCTTTCGGGATCATTGGATTTCTTGCTGGAGCACTGTTCAAAAAAGGCATTTTACGCAGAAATAGAATTGCTCTTTGTCTATTTGGAGGATCAGCGACATTTCTCATATATGGAATCATCATGAATTTCTCATCCGTCGTGATGACAGGATCCAAACCCACAATTGGCGCAGTTATACTTGCGTGTATCCGAGGAGTTCCCTTCGATTTGATTCATGCCATAGCAACTGTCATATTCCTGTATTTCCTAGCAAGGCCTATGCTTGAAAAATTAGATCGAGTTAAAGAGAAGTATGGGTTGGTTTCGTGAAAGAAAAACAGCACCTCATTGGTTAGTATCTAACCTTTGGGGTGCTGTTTGTTATGTCCAAATGCGCAATTGCATCCGACCGGGAAAGAAGAGGATTTCTCCCCTTCTTCGTTAAAGCTCGTTCTACTTTTTCTGCTGGTGCAGTCTCATAATAACCACTGCGACCATCTCTCTGGTTACAGGAAGCAACGGGTTGAAATATCCGTTATCCTCTGTCAATAATCCGGATTTAATAGCTTGATTAACGTAAGGTAATGCCCAGTCAGCAACAAATGATTGGTCTTTAAGGTCAACCGCTAGCTGTCCCTCCATCGCAACACCTTGTAAACGACCCAGAATTACAGCCATTTCCTGTCTGGAAATCGTTTGATTCGGTGCAAAGGCATGATCTGAAATCCCTGTGATCAATCCCTTCGATTTCGCGGTTACGATATACTTGAAATACCAATCTTCTGTGCTAACATCGTCAAAATCTAACTCACCAGTTACTAACTCACTTCCTGTATAACGGACGATGAGTGCCGCAAACTCTGCTCTTGTTAATTCGCGTTTCGGCTCAAAATTAGTTCCGTTACCTTCCATAAATCCCAACGTAGTGACTTTAGCTACTGCTTCCAGTGCCCAACTGGAAATAGCAACAGCATCTTCATATTTTGTAGCCAGTGTGTTTTTGGTTTCTTCGGTTGGTTCCGTAGGTTCCGCAGGCTTACCAGGGTTATTAGGGTTAACAACGTTACCACTACCCCCTCCTACTGGCGGGGTATATGCCTCACCAATGTCTTTCCCAAGATCTTTCGTGTACTGCCAACGAAGAACGTCGTTATTCTGTAATGTGTAGATACCCGCGCTGTATTTTGGAAAGACCCCGTTCACGGAGTACATCCAGCCACTTAGCTGTCCTTTATCAAACTCCCCTAAGTGATCAATCGATTGTACATAGATGCTTGCACCTGAACCTGTATAAGACAGAGCAGTACTTTGGGTACCAAGTACCCGTTGTAGCAACGTAAACGCTGTATCGCCAGATTGCAAGGTAACCGTTATTGGAGCAATGATATCTCCTTCACCCAGAGAGCGTTTCTCAACAGAAAGTGTAACCTTTTGTGTAGTACTAGGTCCAGATCCACCACCAGGACCAGGCGCTGTTACTAACGTCGATTTAAAGGCTAAGAACTCCGTGAAATGCTTCGTTTTAATAATTAAGTCGCCATTCTCACTGTAAGCATACACATCATCGTTTCGATAGTTGCTGTTGTCATATTTATGTATTGCAGTGAAATTACCGTTTTCATCTATGAAACCGGCGTTACGATCACCCATCCCCTTCAATTTCAGTGTAACGTGTTGATTAAACTGGATGCGGCTATCACCACCCACTTTAATGCGTGAATCGATACTGTCTAGTCTACTACCACTGCCGGTAAGTACTCCACTTACTTTATTCGTCACAGAGTTATCGGTTGTACTCAGAATGCTTGGCAATTGAATCTTATTATTCCACGCAACTGATGTAACTTCTGTATAAGCCGGTATATCCAACTCCGTACTGCCTCGTTTAGCAATAACCTCTGGCAAAAATGGTGTCGTGAATGAAAGAGTAATCTTGTTCGTCGCTGGATCATTATCATCCGTCGAGAAGGATACATTGGACTCATTCGCACCAACATTGACGATCTGATCACTCGTCGTGCTCACATTATGAATGGTCAACTTATTACTTGCCGAGTTACTAACCAAGGCTGCTGGCAATGCTTGGAGCTTAAGAGCTCCTGTTTGACCTTGACCTGCAAAAGTTATAACAAGATCTTGTTGATTGCTTTCTTGCGTAATATGATCAATCGTCAAACCTGTAGTGCCAGGATCGAAACTCCAATTCGCTGCGGTATTAGCACCAGAAGTGAACGTGTCGCCGACTAGTTTAATCTGCAAACTAGGGTTGAGTATTCCGATGTTCGTATTCGAAGCGATCGCAATGGAAGGCCAACGGCCATAATAAAACGTAACGATATCATCGTCGTTTAAAATATAATCTGCTGCACCGACTTGCGGTGATACCCCGTTAACTTTGTACATCCAACCGTCGTATCCGCCAAGAGTTCCTGCAGTTTGACCTGCAATTGAGGAGAGATAGGGACCATAACTACTGTTTTGAATGACAAAGTTGATGTTAGACTTCTCGAGCACTTGTTTCAAAGCATCCATGGCTGTCGGCTGACTGCCATAGACTGCTGCAGTTATCGACTGTTGTGGCAGTATCGGACTATTAATGCCATTAACATTTATTTGTACGGTAGTTAAATTTGGCTTATCTGCTAAACGCTGCCAAACTGATTTACTCTGCTGAATATCTGTTAGTGCGATCAATACTTGTTCTGTTGCCATTAAGTTCTGTTTTAGATCTGTCACTTGCCAGGAAAAAGTGCCATCTGGAAGCACGAAGTTATAAACGGCATCTACAACTGTTTGATTGTTGACGACCCAGTTTGGGGACAATACATCTTCTCTAATAGCCACCAGACCTGATACAGACGTTGCCCAGCTGTTGGAGTTGTCCCCATTGACCCATTGACCTGGGGAATCAAAGCCAGCATTAGTTAATTGTCTTTGCTTCAATAAAGCCTTAGCACGGTTAGCCGCAGTTACTGCAGCACTATTCGATTGATAATTCCCTAAAGCTAGCAGTGCCATCCCTGTAATATCTGTATCTGATTCACTTCCAAAGAAAGCAAACCCGCCATCAGACAATAGTAAGCTAAGTAAGTAACTTAACGCTTTCTCCTTGGCTGCATCGTTCCAGCTCCCGACGTTGTATCCCCTTTTCTTACCTGTATCCAGAGCAAGCATCGTCCATATCTGTCGATTAGATTCTCCGAAGGAACCTGTTGATGGATTTTGCTGAGCTGCTAACTCTGCGTACAAATTACGATTCGTTTCCCATGCATGGGAAGGATCAAGATTCATGGCCAACAATCCGAAGATTAAATTGATGTGGTAAGTACTATGATCGGTTGCTAATAAATCACCAGGATCACTTTGTTCCCAAGAAGGCAGCGTCCACTTACCATTATGCAAATCTTCCCCTGCTCCCCATAGCGCAACCATTTGCCACCATGAGTTGAGATTAGACCGATTTTGCTCATAAAATGAGACCGTATCCGCAATCATTGTATTTAATTTCGTACTTGGATTTGCATCGACTGCTCTCGCAACTTGTGGGACGAGCAATAAAGTTATTAGTGCCAAACTTAGAAGAGCAGAAATCCCTTTTTTCATCATCAAACTGAACAAACTAATCACCTTCATCTTCCTTAAAATAGTGGATAAACGAAAAACACCCTTCCCCGAGTTCCAGAGGAAAGATGTCTTTGTAAGAATCGTGTTAATCTAACGACTAACCACTCTTTTTGGCAAATGCAAAGAAACATCTTCCTCCCATCCTCGTGAGAAAAAAAATACATTACTTATCAGGCAGGTCTCCTGGCTTCGCTTCATCGCTTGTACAATCTCCTTCCCCTCTTGTTATCGAGAGTGGCTATGATTGTTAGCTCAGCGTTACAGTGGCGGGACCGCATCGGAATTGAACCGAACTTCCCTTTTAAGCTTCCGCTAGATTCAGCAGAAAGCACCTATTAAGCTAGTTTATGAAATTGTTTGTAATCATGACGAATTTTACATGACTTCATCGTAATAGACAATCCTTTTTTTCACAAACAAAAAAAGGCAACCCCACCAAGACCCCTAGGCCTCGTGGGATTACCTCTCTTTTTACCCGAGCAATCCGTAAATCAATATTTACAAATGCTGCGCGTAATAATAACTAGTAAAATGAAAAGTACTAAGATACTAGCGGCCGAATTGTTTTTCGGAGGGCAAGCAACTGCTTGCGTGTGAACCGGTTTCGGGAACACAAATTCAGTTTGTTGGTAGGACGCGTGCAGGTGGATATTATTGTGCATCGGTTGTTGCATAATTGGCGCTGGCGCTGGAAGCGGTGTAGGCATTGGCATTGGCATCGGGGTTGGCATTGGCATTGGCATTGGTTGCATTGGGTAATTCGGAACTTTAACATATTCCATGGAAGAGCACCTCCTTCATATTTTCCCAAAAGGGACTTACACAGGCTTACTGTTTAACTCAGAGGTTATTGTTGAAGTTGGGTGAATAGCTTACAACATCAGTCTATGGGGAAGCACCTACGTTGCACACGGTAAATACCCAGTTTATAAATAAATTGGGTGGGTGTCATGGGCGAACGAGCATAATTTGGAGATAGTCGATTATTTCGACTTGCAGCGGCTACTTCTCCACTTGCTCATCCTGTAACTCGATTATTTCGACTTGCAGCGGCTACTTCTCCACTTGCTCATCCCGTAACTCGATTATTTCGACTTGCAGCGGCTACTTCTCCACTTGCTCATCCTGTAACTCGATTATTTCGACTTACAGCGGCTACTTCTCCACTTGTTTCCTGTAACTCGATTATTTCGACTTACTCCTCTTCCCCATCCGTATACACAAAAAGGACCGCCCCCTCATCAGAGGGAGCAGTCCTAATCGCCTTACACGTATGGGTTATTCTCACGTTCGAAGCCAATCGTCGTCTTGGCGCCGTGCCCTGAGTAGACGATGACGTCGTCATCCAGCAGGAACAACTTATCCTGGATGGAATCCAGCAGGGTATTGTTGTCTCCACCAAGCAGGTCGGTACGACCGACCGATAGTTTAAACAACACATCACCACTGAACAGGTGTTTGTCATACAAGAAGCTCACGCTTCCTGGCGAGTGGCCTGGGGTGTGGAACACCTTGAGCTTAATGCCCAGGAACTCCAGCACTTGCCCCTCATCCAGCGCGAACTCTGCCGGGTCCGTCTCAACTAAAGTCCCAAGTTCTGGCCAGCGAGCGGAGCCATTCTTCTTCGGATTCGTCAGCCAATCGGCTTCTAGGTCGTGAATATACACCGGACAGCCCTTGAGCTTACGAATCTCGTCAACGCCCCCAATGTGATCGAAATGCGCATGCGTCAGTAGAATCGCCACGATATCCATGTCGGCAATTTTCTTAATCAGCGACTTCGGATTCATACCGGGATCGATAATAATACCTTGATTCGTCTCTGGATTCGACAGTAAGTACGCGTTCGTCTGAACCGGACCCAGGACGAAGGATTGAATGTTGATCATCGTGATGCCACCCTCACCTTTTAGAACGACTCGATCAATGAACGAAGTTCCTTCACAATAACAGCATGATATCCGTTACCTTCGCCATATTGACGGCCCATTTCGGCTCTGGCTACTTGAATTTTTTCGTTATAATCTGCCGCATCGCGATCTGGATTTTCTTTCTTGAACTGCGTCATAACCGCTTGCACGTTTTTCGGACGAGGCCCCCAGTGCCCAAGCGAGAATCCGCCTGTATCTGTGAATACGACGATCGGAATCCCACGTCCGCCGCCTGTTAAGAACTGATCAATTACATCATAATTTTGCTCAATAATGAGAACCTCGGTTGGAACGCCGCTATCTTCCAAAGCCTTGAATACAACAGGCACGTTGCGAACAACGTCGCCACACCAGTCAGCAGCAATAATCAAGCAGCGAAGATCATCGCGATTGTTAAGAGATTCGAAATATTCCTTATCCTCTTCATTGTCCCAAGCAAAGCCATCATAATAAGCTAAAAATTGCTCTTTATTTTTTTCCATACTTTCGATAAACTGTTTCGGCTTGAGGCCAGTACCCAGCTTACTAGCAAGATTTGCACCCATCGTTGTCATCCTCCCAGGATCATCCTATTTCTCATTCATTGTATCAAAAGCAGGCGAAACCGCCAAATCAACCTTACTAGATTTTCTTTTTTCTTTTGAGATAAAATTGATAGCCCGCATACAGGATTGTCAGCACGATCGCAGCGATAATCAAAGGTTTAATATAAGGCCCTGCGTACTCGCCAATCGTCTCCCAGTTGTCCTTCAATTTCATGCCCAAATAAATATACAGAAAGGAGTAAGGAACCAAAGCTAATGCCGTGTAAAGGGAGAATTTCCCCAAAGGCATCTTCGCCATACCGCCTGGCAATGAGATCGCATGACGCACAATCGGAATAAATCTCGCTGTAAAAATCATACCCGTGCCGTACCGGTTAAACCAGCTTTCCGCCACATCGATATGATGCTTGCTGATCAGCAGGTATTTGCCATATCTCTCCAGAAATGGCCTGCCGCCATAACGTCCGATCCAATATAGCACGATTTGGGCCAAAGTTCCCCCGACGACCGCGCAAACCATACCACCTACGAAGTTAATTTGACCTTTGGATACGAGATACCCTGCGTAGGCTAAAAGCAATTCGTTCGGAATGACCTCCAGCATAAGTCCAAGGAATATTCCCCAGTACCCCAAACCTTCCAAATACACCAAAACACTTTGAATCAACTCATGCATACGTAACCCTCTCTTCGTTTCACTTTCCCATACATTGGCAACTTACTTAGCTGGAAAAAGTACATCTAATTGGGCCCATAGGGTCAAAAGAAAGAAAATAGCTGGATTTTATCCATCTAAATTCGCCTATTCCACTCGAAATTACCTATAATCCGCAAATTAGCTGGATATTTTCCATGTATTCTAATTCTGCCGTTGAAATCCTCATATTTAGCTGTAGTTTTTCCTATTAAATGCCTAATACTTCCCCTATGAGGTCTAACTTGTACCCATTGCCTAATCTAATCTAATCTAATCCCATCCACATTCTATCATAGACATGCCGCTATCCTCTACTTGTATGCAACTCATTGCTGAAATAAGCCAAGATATGCGATTTGCAAGCTTCCACAGGTGCGCTGAGCTCTTTGCCGGCACGGTGAATCAGCCCATGTTCCAACGGAATCGCTGTCTCCGACTCAACGCGAAGCAACTGACCCGCTTCCAGCTCTTTCTGAACGGAAGTGACAGGCAGCAAGGAGAGGCCCATGCCGCACATCATCGTCTGTTTGAGCATTTCCGTGCTGTCGAAGGCCATTTCGGTAAAAGTAGCAAGCCCTTTGTCCGTCATCAGTACCTGAGAGGCCAATGATTGATAAATGCAGCGGCTGCCAAAGCCGATGACCTGTGTCTGTGCCAGCGCTTCCCAGCCTTCCAGCTCGATGCGCTTCACTAGCGCCGGAGCCCCCACCCACACCAATTCATCCACGAGCAACGGGATAAAAGTGAGATTTCGCACCTTGGGATCACGCGGCACAATGCCTAAATCTACACGGTACGCCGATACCTCCTGAACAATGTCGCGTTGAAAGCCCGTTTCCAGCTGCAGCTGGATGTGCGGAAACTGCTCGAACAACGTCGGCAGCATCATCGGGAGATGCGGCACGCAGAACGATTCCAGCGCGCGCAGGCGCACCACACCTTTGGGCTCTTGCAAGCCCGTTAGTTTCTCCTGTAAGGATTCTCCCAACTGTAAGAATCGATAGGCAAAAGGCGCCACCTCTCGGCCCGCTGCTGTCAATTCAACCCCGCGCGGCAACCGTGTAAAAAGCGCCTGTCCTAAGGTCTGCTCCAACTGAAGAATGTGCATCGTCACCGTGGATTGAACGTAACCGAGCTTCTGAGCGGCTTTACTGAAGCTCTTCTCCTCCATGACCGTAACGAAGGTTTTCATACTTCGTCCATCCAGTTGTTCCAGCATAACCAACATACCACCCATCGGATTATCAAATACTAGATATCATAATCATTCGTTATTCAAATACATAAACTCATGATACCATCAGGGATATCACGATGAAAAGAGGCACACCCCACATGTTCACTCGTCTTCGACTACGACTCTCTCCCCTGTTCATCAAACTCATCCCCGGCATCGGCGGCTTCATCGCCATCCTGCTGTGCAGCTTGCTCGGCGACCTCGCCCACACCTCGCTGCTGATGGCGCCCTTCGGCGCCTCCTGCGTCATCGCCTTCGCGCTCCCGCAGAGCCCGCTCGCGCAGCCCCGCAGCCTCATCGGCGGCCACGTGCTGAGCACGCTCGTCGGGCTCTGCGCCCTCCACGCGATCGGCGTGCACGCGTGGAGCCTCGCCCTCGCGGTCGGCGCCGCCATCACGCTTATGCAGCTGACGCGCACGCTGCATCCGCCCGCAGGCGCCGACCCGCTGCTCGTGATGCTCACAGGCGCCGGATGGAGCTTCCTGCTCACGCCGGTGCTGCTCGGCGCAGCGCTGATCGTGCTCGTTGCCTGCGGGTACCACCGGGCAACACGCACCTCCTACCCTACAGATTGGTGGTAGGAGCACTGCACTTGCACTTGCACTTGCACTTGCACTTGCACTTGCACTTGCAATTCCAATTCCAATTCATGCGCTGACAAGCCCCCGCATAAGATGTACAAGACCCTTGTACAGGAGGCGGACCCTATGTCCCGAGTATGGATTGTCAAACGCAAGCATTTCTATCAGCTAGCAGCCGCACTTCTAATCCTTCTTATTGGATGGCTGTATGTGAATCGAGCAAGCATTTTGCCCACCTTCGCCGAACCCACGGCAGAACGCACCATTCACATGGTTGTTGGGGAGTTCAAATCCACCACAGCTGATGGCAAAACCATCGAGGCTTACCGCTGGGACCCTGGCACCATTGCCGTTAAGAAAGGCGAGCATATCAAGCTTAGCATCCTTGGCATCAATGGCGAGAGCCACCCCTTTTTCATCGAAGGACTCAATATCTCCGGTGAGATCAAAAAAGGCAAAGAAACGATCGTTCATTTTACCGCCAACCAAGCGGGGACGTATCGCCTCATCTGCATGACGCATACGGATATGGCGCATAATGGTCCGATGATCGGCTATATCGAGGTCTATTAAATGGCCGCACTGGTTCTGATGTTATTCGAGCATTACCTTAAGCTTCTTCTGCTCCTCGAAACGTCCTCTGCAGACGCCTCGATATCAGAAGTGGCATTAAGGTTTTTTTTCGTTTACACTGATGCCAAGCTCAATTGATTCCTTATGAAGAAGGTGCTTCCCCAATGAAAACACATATACTCGTCGCCGATGACGATGCCCATATTCGCGAACTCATGCGCTTCCTTTTTTCCAAAGAAGGGTATGCGGTCTTTGAAGCAAGTGACGGTGAGCAAGCTTCGAGGCTGTTGGAAACCGAACAAATTCATCTCGCCGTTGTCGATGTCATGATGCCGCTGCGGGACGGCCTGGAGCTATGCGCGGAAATCCGCGAGCATTACGATATTCCAGTTCTTCTTGTGACAGCCAAAGGTGAGATTGAAGATAAAGAACGAGGCTTTGCTTCAGGCACCGATGATTACGTGGTCAAGCCGTTCGAGCCCAAGGAGCTCCTCTTCCGTACGCGTGCGTTATTGCGCCGATATCAGCTGGTTTCCTCAGAGATGATTACACTTGGTCAAACGGTCATCAACCGCAAAAGCTATGAAGTCACGATCGCAGGTGAAACACTGCTGCTGCCGCTCAAAGAATTCCAGCTGCTCGCCCAATTAGCGAGTCATCCAGGTCGCATTTTCACGCGTGAGCAACTGATTCAAATGCTATGGGGCACGGATTATGAGGGTGACAGCCGAACCATCGATGTTCATATCAAGCGACTGCGGGAGCGTTTTTATGAGAAAACTAGTGACTTTATGATTACGACGGTGAGAGGACTTGGTTACAAGCTTGAGGTGACGGAAGGATGAAAACATTATATTTTCGCATCGTTGTTACGTTTATTCTCATCGCGATGGTCAGTTCTGTGCTCGCTCTCTTTCTTTCGAATTGGTATTATCTAGCCAAATTAAGGGATCAGAACGAGGAACAAATTTGGAAAATAACGACGGAGATTCGCACACTTTATGAAGAAGTGCCTCAGGTCGAGCCTGCAACATTCTTCACACATATTGCCAATATGGGATTCCAGCTTTATGTCGTGAATGAGCAGATGGCGGGGACCTTCTATGGAACGCCGTATAAACATACGCAGTTGGATCCAGAGCAAATTCAGCGTGTTTTAGCGGGAGAAACGTACCGCGGGATGCTGCAGGAGCGTCATCTTCTGATGGTTATCGGCTATTTTGAAAATAGCCTGCGCAACAGTATCGGTGTTCCCGTTCAGGTACAAGGGAAAACGTATGCCTTGTTTGTACGGCCTAATCTGGAACAGCAGATCGGCGGCGTGCGCGTCCTGATGGCTTTCCTGCTCGGACTTACCTTCCTATTCAGCATCGTTCTCATCATTATTTTTTCCCAATTCATCGTCAGGCCTGTCAAAAAATTGCGAGAAGCTACGAAACGGATTGTTGGCGGCAGCTACGAAATGAAGATGGACGTTTCCCGTCAGGATGAAATCGGGGAGCTTGCGCGAGATTTTACCTTCATGGCGCAATCGCTCAAACAGGTAGAAGCTATGCGGCAGGAATTCGTGGGCAATGTCTCCCATGAAATCCAGTCTCCGTTAACTTCGATTCAGGGCTTCGCCCAATCCATACTGGATCAGACGACCTCCGAGGAGGAGAAGGAGCGCTATCTTCATATCATTTTAGACGAAAGCAAACGATTGTCCTCCCTCAGTAAACAGCTGCTAACGCTAGCCTCATTAGATAAAGAGAGTCTTGTAGTTAAGCGCACGATGTACCGGCTGGATGAACAAATCCGCCAAATTCTGATTCATACGGAGTGGCAATGGTCGGAAAAGGAGCTCGACATCGAACTGGATCTACCGGAAACCGACGTCTCGGCCGACCACCAATTGCTGCATCAAGTTTGGCTGAACCTCATTACGAATGGTATCAAATATGCTCGTCCTCATGACGCGTTACACATTGCGATTCGGTCATCAGAGACGGAGGTCACTGTCGTGGTGCGAGATACAGGGATTGGTATGTCAGAGACGGAGCTGCCTCATATTTTCACCCGCTTCTACAAAGCGGATCGCGCACGGAACCGCGCCAGTGCTGGCACTGGCCTTGGTTTATCCATTGTTCAGAAAATCATTGAGCTGCACGGTGGCAGCATTCATGTGCAAAGTGAGCTCGGCAAAGGGACGACGTTCACTGCCCGCCTGCCCCGAATGTAATCTTGCATTCATCATCCGTTCATATTCCTCTCCTACTATTTGAAGTAGATTTAGGAGAGGGGAATGAACCTGCCATGAAACATGCATTAACACGTCTTGCCCAGTTCGTTAGCAGTGCCAAAGGCGTCAAAATTGTACTCATTAGCTGGCTAGCTGCCATCCTTTTATTAAGCGCATTTGCACCATCTTCCAAAGAAGTCGCCCAAAGCGGCGGTGAAGGCAGCTTAGCTGGCCATACATTATCTGAAGAAGCTAAACAGTTATTACAAGAGGCCTATCCTTCCACGGACGGCTTAACTGCCATCCTCGTGTTCCATTCCGAGCACCCTATCACGACTGCTGAACGAGGCGCTATAACTGGCATCAGTTCGTGGCTGGCTTCTGATCAGAAACCGGCATACGTCACACGTTCTCTTCCTTTTCATCAAATGCCCGCGGCGCAACAAGAGCTCTTATTTTCCGCAGATCGTACAACGCTCTTGTTAACCGTCTCTCTCCAAAAGGATCTGGCATCTGGTCCTGTTTACGATACACTTGAACAGATTCGTCATAAGTCCGAGCAGCAAGGTTTGGGGGCTATGAAGCTTGACATCACAGGTCCTGCTGGCATTTCATCCGATACCATTATGCTCTTCAAAAAGGCCGATTTTGTGCTAATGCTCGCCACACTGGGGATCATTCTTATCATTTTAATCATCATATACCGATCACCGCTGTTGGCTTTGTTACCCTTGGTTATCGCAGGCATGGTGTATGCAGTTGTCGATAGGGTCATAGGCTTAGCAGGCAAAATGGGCTGGATTTTCGTCGAGAAGCAATCCCTCTCCATCATGATGATCTTACTTTTCGCTGTGCTGACCGATTACTGCTTATTTATTATTGCGCGCTATCGTTCCGCTCTGCGGACAACGGATTCTAAGTACGATGCGATGTCGAAAGCTTTCTCCAACGTGGCTGAACCGATTTTCTTCAGCGGCGGCACCGTGCTCATTGCCATGCTCACGTTATTCGCTGCTGTATTCAAGCCCTATCATAACTTTGCGCCTGTCTTCTCCATCGCGATGGTGGTTATTCTGCTCGGTGGACTGACGCTGATTCCTGCAATGTTTGCCTTGATTGGGCGAAAAGCTTTCTGGCCGTTTATTCCACGTACGGATGATGCAGTTCTTGTGAATGACGAGCCTCGCGGCTTCTGGGCTTGGGTAAGTACTCGCGTTACCTCAAAGCCGCGGATAACCGCTCTTGTTCTCATTATCGTTCTGGTGGCACCTGCGATATCTACACTAGGCATGCGCTACTCGTTTAATCTTATGAAATCCTTCCCTAGCGATATTTCTTCTAGACAAGGTTTTGACACGTTGGAGGCGCAGTTCCCTCCTGGGCAATTAGCGCCAGTTACTGTTCTTTTGGACGCGAAGAAAGAAATCGTTTGGGATGAGGCTTTTATTAGCAAAATGGATAAGCTAACTGGACTGATCCGTGGATCTGAGGGGATTAGTTCGCTAACACCGGGGGTCAATCAAGCTGAGTTAACTCCTGGGAATGCCAATTTACCTAAGCATACGATGAAGTTCCAGCTGATTCTGACAATGAATCCCTATGATCAAGCTGCGCTAGAAGTGATCTCTAGCTTACGTAAGAATAGCGATGCCTTGCTTGGGCAGAGTGGCTTCGAGGCCGGCCAGTTCACCCTGCATTACGCAGGCCAAACGGCGGAGCAGCTTGATGTCCGTTCGATGAATCAACGGGATACATGGGTTATTTTCTCACTCATTACCTTATTGATTACCGTTATGCTGATCTGGCAGGCCCGCTCCCTGCGATTGGCGCTTACCATGATGGCTACCATGCTGCTGTCCTACGCGGCTACGATGGGGGTTGTCTGGAGTGTGTTTCATTTCGGATTTGGACACGATGCCTTCAGCTACCGTCTGCCCGTGTACACGTTTATCTTTCTCATCTCGTTAGGCGTAGACTATAACATCATTTTGGTGTCTAGGGTGCAAGAGGAAGCGCGGCGCCATCCTTGGCGAGAGGCTGTGCAACGTGGCGCGGCGTTAACGGGCGGCGTCATCTCCTCCGCTGGCATCGTGCTGGCGGCGACCTTCTGTGTCTTAATGACGCAGCCGTTGCAGGAGCTGCTGCTGTTTGGTTTCGCCATGGCGGCAGGTATTCTCATCGACACCTTCCTCGTTCGAGGCATGCTGCTTCCTGCGCTGATGACCCATATGGGGCCGCGTGAGACTAAGACGACACATGCTCCACGAACTTGGGCGCAATAGGTCCTTGTCTCGAGTCGCTCTCCGCCCTCTCTGTGCATACACATAACAGAGAGAGGAGCGTCGATCCCTGTATGGTGTATCAGAAACAAAGTGAACGACATAAACAGCAGCTTCCCAACGCTCGTGCCATTCGGAGAGCATGCAACAAGGAGCTATATCGAACAGTGAAGCGGCTCAAGATTTGGCTMACCCCAGAGCAACTCAAGTCCGCTGAAACGATCTACGTGAAAAAAGTGATGCTGAATCTCCCCTTCATCGTCGAGAATGGCAGCAATCGTCGATTGCTTGCTGATTGGTTCGGCGAACACGTTGGCCCCGAGATCGCTCCTATATGGAACGTCGAGTTGGAAACTTTAAAAGAAGCATTTCGCGATGCGTTTGGTGGGTAGCGCGATTCAGCTGAGCAAATCGAACTAGTTCGAGCATGCGTGATAAGAGCGGTAACCCGCTCTTATTTGCGTTGCTGAAGCTTGTTTCCGTTCCTACCAGCTCACTTCTTGCTACTTTCCCACTCTGCTCCTGCTCACTTCCTGCTTCTGTCCTCCCCAGTCCTCCCCAGTCCTCTCCTATCCCATGCCGCTACTGCTCACTTCCTGCTACTATCCACTTCAGTCCTCTCCTATTCCATGCCGCTCCTACTGACTTCCTTCTCCTATCCACTTCAGTTCACTCCTATCCACTCACTCCTAAACCTATCCTACTCTACTCCTATCACTCTCTTCACACACACTCCTCCCACTCTCCACTTTACTCCTATCTCACACCGCTCCCCTTTTCTGCCGCCTCCATACCGCTATGACGAGGGCCAAGTTCTACCCAAGCAGCTAATAAATGGAAAAAATACAGTTAAATTCGCATTTCCCCTCCGATATTTTGAAATAAATGTAAAATACGTAGTTAATTTCACCCATTTTCAGCTAAACTGGCGGATACGTCAAAAATAACTACCGTTTTTCCATCTAATCGTGGTTTTCACCAACGAAGCGTAAAATTAGCTGTAGATTTTCCAGTTAAACAATGCGCCCAGCCCCGGTGAGTTCATTTAGCTCTTCTATCAAAGCGGTAGCTAAATCAAAATAAAAAAGGCCGCGGGGACCATCATCCCCACGACCAAATTTCTTACTTATACTCTGGCAACCACTTGCCATGAGCCTCAATCAACTCATCGCACATCGCGACGATATCGTCCATCGACAACTCAGCTGATGTATGCGGATCCAGCATCGCCGCGTGATAAATATGCTCACGCTTGCCTGTAATTGCCGCTTCAATCGTCAACAACTGCGTGTTGATATTTGTGCGGTTCAGCGCCGCCAGCTGTGGTGGCAGATCCCCTACGTAAGTAGGTGTTACACCGTTACGATCAACCAAACACGGCACTTCAACAACAGCTTCACGTGGTAAGTTCGTGATCAAGCCGGTATTCATGACGTTCCCGCCGATTTTGAACGGTACATCCGTCTCAATCGCTTCGAAGATATACGAAGCATACTCATGTGAACGCACATGCGTCAAATTCGCATCGTTCACGAGATCCTCGCGCATTTTCTTCCAGCGGCTGATTTGATCAATACAACGACGCGGATACTCATCCAATGGAATGTTGAAGCGATCCACGAGCTCTGGGTAATTCCGCTTGATGAAATACGGATGGTACTCGGCGTTATGCTCAGAGGATTCCGTAATATAATGGCCGAATTTCAGCATCATTTCGTAGCGAACCATGTCTTTGTGTTTCTCTTTTTGCTTCTCAGCCGCGCGTTTCTTAATCTCCGGATAGAGATCGACACCATCCTTGGACACTTCAAGCAGCCATGCCATATGATTGATCCCAGCGATTTTCGCTTTCACACCAGTTTGATCAATTTCCAAGTGTTTAAATAGCTCCGGTACACAAGTTTGCACGCTATGACACAAACCAACTGTGTTCACACCGCCATACGTGTTCATGACATTTGTCAAAACAGCCATCGGATTTGTGTAGTTAAGGAAAAGCGCATCTGGACACACTTCACGTATATCCGCAGCGAAATCCAGCATAACTGGAATCGTTCTCAAGTTCCTGAAAATACCGCCAATTCCAACCGTATCAGCAATCGTTTGTCGCAATCCGTACTTTTTCGGAATTTCAAAATCCGTAATCGTACATGGATCATAGCCACCTACTTGAATCGCATTTACCACAAATTTGGCGCCATTCAAAGCTTCTTTACGGTTCGTATACGCTTTAATAATCGACGTACTTCCACTCGTTTTCTTGATGTTATTCAGCATGTTAGCAGAATCTTGTAATCGTTCGTGATCAATATCAAAGAGAGCGATTTCATAGCCTTGTAATGCGGGGGTAAGCAAACAATCACCAAGTACGTTTTTTGCAAAAACCGTGCTTCCTGCACCTAAAAAAGTAATTTTGGACATGTGATAATCTCCTCCAATAAACAATCTATTATTATATCCTTACTATAGCGCAAGCTCGCTTTGAAAAATATGGATTGAAACAACTCCAATATGGACATTTGTAGTTTTTTAGATTACGCTCAGAATAAAAACAAAGCGAGGCCCCTATGAATCAAGATCATACTTACTTCGACATCAGCATTAATCCTTTACATAGCAATCCAGACTTATCTGTCCTTTTCAGTGGCGAAGGCAAGCCACACCCCCAGCACAAAATGGGGCCTGCCGTTCACGATTATTACTTGATGCATACGGTTCTCTCGGGGAAAGGCACCTTCGAAATGGGGCAGCGAACCTATGCTTGCTCCACTGGAGATACTTTTATCATTTATCCAGGTGAGTTATTTTCGTATACAGCAGATAGCATTACGCCTTGGCATTATGTCTGGGTTGCTTCCACTGGGCGCTCCGTCGATTCGCTTCTTTCACAAATCGGGGTCTCCCCACAGCAAGCTGTGGTATCGGGGAATAATCCTCGAACCATTCGTCACTTTTACCGTCATCTGCGCGCATGCTTCAACCAGACCTCTTTCCCCCAGTTAGAGGAACTGGAAGCTGAGGGCTGGCTGCGCCTGCTTTTTCGCGAGCTTGGACGTGTGAACACGCACCATATTTCTGCCAAGCCAGCAGCTGAAACCGATATCCAGCGCCAAATCGGACAAGCCATCCGCTATTTAGAGCTGCAGTACACACAAGCGGTCTCCATCGAGCATCTCGCTCGCAATTTGGGGTATCACCGCACCTATTTGTGCAAAATGTTCAAACAATACACCGGATTATCCCCGATGCAGTATCTTTTCAATATCCGGATGGAACGGGCCAAGCAGCTACTAATGACAACCGCCATGACCATCGATCAAGTCGCCTCCTCCGTCGGCTTCAATGATGCGCTCTACTTTTCGAAGCAGTTTCACAAGTGGAGCGGTTCTGCGCCGTCTGTGTATCGGAAAGAGCTTAGACAGCTTCCCTAATAGGCACTCACGCGGAAGAGCCTCCGCCACCCTGGCGAAGGCTCTTCCCACTTCCTCTACTTCTTCGAATCCACCAGCTTCTGAATCTTATCTTGCGCCGTTTTGATCGTCGTATCGATATCCTGATTTTTCAGCATCATTTTATCGAATTCCTCTTGCATCACTTTATCGAATTCAGCTTGATACGTCAGCGGTGTAGCTGCTTTGGCAGCCACCGTGTTTTTCAACACATAGAGTAAGGATTCTTTATCTACCATGGCAGGTGTTTTCGTTTTGGAGACAATCTGATCAACGACTTGTTCCAGGTTTGCCTTTTTCCAAGAAGGAATGAAACGTCCCTGCAGCAGCAGCCCTTACTTAATGAGTCCGAATGGGCAGAGAAAGCCGCTTCCTTCGGCATTCATCTTGGCGAGGGCAGCTGCTATCTCCCTGTCCTAGCCTTACCCGAGCGAATCGTCGATGTGGAATCACGCTTTGGTGGAGCTCATTTGGTGCAGTTCGTGCTTGATAACACCTTGAATGAGTCCATATCTACCGAGGGCTGCGTTAATCTGTCTCTGGATGAACGACATGCGATCCTGCTGTTCCCCTTCCACATAACGTTAAAAAGAAACGTGCACGAGGAAATCCGTACCGCGCTCCGCCAGGCGCAGCAAGCCTTCCATCAATACATGCGTATCGATCTTTCCCTTTATATCGGGGAGCTCTGTAACGATCTGCCGTCACTGAAAAAGCAAATCCTAACATTCTGGATGGTTAATCTCGTGATGGAGCTGGAACTCAAATATATCGTGATGCAGCACTTTGTTTCGAATTTCAAGGCGGAGCTGCTGCATCTGGGCGAGCGAATCAGTATGGAGGAAATGGCAGGACGGCTGAACCTGAACGCTTCTCATTTTAGCCGGCTGTTCAAGAAAGAAACCGGCGAAACTTTCGTCGAGTTCGTCACTCGCTCCAAAGTGGAGCGCGCACGCGAGCTGCTGGACACCTCCGATGCGAGTATTGAACAAATCGCAGAACAGCTTGGTTTTGAGCACACAAGCTACTTTATCAAGCTGTTTCGCGGGTTTACCCAGTTGTCACCTTCCGAATATCGAAGGAAAATGTAGGCGAACTTGGTAATGGCACCTGACCACCATTAGACTGAATAAGAGCAGAAGCAGCCCGCCCTCTGACGAGGACGGACTGCTTCTGCTTGATTTCATGCTTTTCCATCTCGGAAGGGAACGTAGATCCCTTATTTCCCGAATTTCGTGCAAATATCCAAAGTTGCGGAACGTGAGTACGCTATTCTCTCCAACCTCGCTGCCCAGAGGCCCAAAATGTTGAAATAGCGGAACCAGGTTCCGTTTCCTCCAGATTTCGTCCATTTTCGCCAAAATAGCGGATCTACGTTCCTTTACCTCGTTAACCCCATGCCTCTAAATCTCGATATCCACGATTAAGCTGTCTACACGGCCAACTTCACGAATATACGCGGCTACCGCTTGATGCTCCGGGTTCGGACCGTAAGCTGCCAATGCCGCTTTATCTTCAAAACGAACGGAAAGTACAACTTGGAAGCCTTGATTTTTCTCGGAGAAGTTAATTCCCGCTTGGATATCAACGATACCTGTCAGATGGGAGCGCAGCGCTTTGAAACGGTCAACTACCTCTTGCAGCTGCTCTTGCGTAGTTGTTTCAGCAAATTTAACAAGGACGATATGATCAATCATKATGTGAACCTTCTTTCTATACTCATTTAGGACATTAATAATGAACGACACTAATCTTAACAAAAACGCAAGCCGAGTACCACTCTCATTTTCGAGGAAAAGAGGCAGACACGCGGCTGTACAAGCTGATCATCTACCAGCAATAGAGGCAATCCGATCGGAGCTTAGCACCTGAACGCCCGTTTTCCCCGACTTGGCTGCTCTTATTAAGCCTGTAGCAATCGTTCGTGCATGAATGGGACGATACTTGCGAAGACGACCCGTCATCAGCGGAGCAATGGCCCGTGAAACGATGCCTCCCAGTTTCTCACCTAATCGGAATTCCCCACGGTTACCCAGAATGAGAGAAGGCCGAAGCAAGTGAAGTGAGCGAAGTCGCATCCCTCGCAGCTTATCTTCCACTTCGCCCTTTACCTGATTGTAGAAAAAGGAGGATGTGCGGTCTGCTCCCATGGCTGTTACAATGGCGAAGCTATCTGCTTGTCCCTTGCTCGCCACTTCAGCTAGCATGAGGGGATAGTCTCGGTCTACTCTGCGGAATTGCTGTTTCGAGCCTGCTTTTTTGATCGTTGTTCCTAAAGTACAGTAGACATGAGCATGCGCGAATTCCGAGGACTTCAGACTCTCACCCAGCTTAGCGAAATCAATCACGCGCTGCTCTAGTTTCCCCAGTCCATTCGGCTGATCGAGATCCATTTTCTTACGAACTAAGGCAATGATCTTATCATAATCCGGATCGTTCACTAGCTGTTTGATCAGTTCCTTGCCGACTAAGCCCGATCCTCCCGCAACAATCGCCGTTCTCCCTTTCATAGCACACCTCCGCGTCATATTTATACATGATCATCTTCATCATACAACCTTTTGGTGTCAACTTCGACACGATTTCTTCCACCTGATTTCGCGCGATACAGCGCATGGTCTGCCCTAGAAACCATATCTTCCAGCACCATCGTTCCGTATTCCAACGTCGGTGAGTATTCGGCAACTCCGATGCTTGCGGTTATTTTGACCGTTAACGACTCTTTGCTGTAAGGTTCATCTATTAAAATATTTCGTATTTCCTCAGCTACTGCAGCGCTCTCTTGCGCATCCTTCCGCAGTAATAACAGAATGAACTCTTCACCGCCATACCTCGCCACAATCGCATCCTCTCCCGCATACCGTCTTAGGATACTCGCGACATGATGGAGAACACCATCACCAACCAAGTGACCATACGTGTCATTAATTTTCTTAAAATGATCAATATCCATCATCAAGACAGAGCAGGTCTGTCCGGAGTAAATACACGACTGCAATTGCTTATTGCCTTCTAGCATCATATAGCGTCGATTATGAACATCTGTCAATTGATCCATCCATGCTGAATGCTCCAATAACGAAATGTTGGACTTCAAACGATCCGACATGAGATTGAATGTGGCCACTAATTGTCGCAGCTCCACAGGAGCTTTTCTAATTTTATCCACATTGATCTGATAATCGTAATTCCCCTTCTGAATGATCTTCGTGGCTCGCAGCAAATAGCGAATCGGCCGCTCAATCTTGGAGGCAATCATCACCGCAGCCGCGATACTGAGAAGCAGTGCAATCAAGGAAATGATAATAATCGTTATACTTAATTCATTTAACTTTCGAAAAACTTCTTTCTGGGTAATTTCCCCAACAACAAGCCAGTTTTTCCCTTGGGACCATTGGTATTGACCATACACGCTCTCCCCTCGGAAGCCAGTATACGCACTATGATCCGTACTGCTCGATACGGCACGAAGATAGATTTCCGATGCCACACTTTGGGTAATTGCACCATTCTCGGAGCAGTTAGAGGCCGTTACAATATTGCCTTCTGCATCCAGCACATAGACTTCACCCGTATCTCCGAAGCTAAGCTGAGCCATCAGTTTATTCAACATTTCAAGTGTAATAATCCCCAGCACAATCCCCTTGAATTCACCGTGATCGCCAAGTACGGGAGAAGAAAATGTAATAACAGGTGCTCCATTATCTTTGGAGATCACAACACCCGAAACAAAACTTTTCTTTTCCTTCCCGAGCCTGTAGTACTGACGATCACCCACATAAATCGAAGTCGTATCTGTGCGAATGTTACCATCCGGCTCAACGAAAGTAATCGATAAAAATTCCGAATTCACCTTGGCATAATCCTGAAACTCCCGTTTCAAATCACCTATGCGGTGGAACTTGGCATTATCTGAAAGTGCAAAACGTTTAATCGCATCCAACTTTTCCTGATTCCAACGTTCGATATATAAGCTCTGTAACGAAATCACTTGTTTGAGTTGAACTCTAGCCTCTTCTAACCGATTACTCTTCTCTATAAAGTAAAAAGGAACGATGATCGAAAAAGCCAGTACCACTATAATTGCGCTTATCCAGAGTTGAAGTCTTGTTTTAATGGTATGATCGGAAAAAAGAGAAAACATGTGCCCCATCGAGGTTTCCCCCCTTTTATTCTATATATCACCATTATACTTTATATTAGGGTGAAAATAGACAAATTCCGCTGATTTTCGGCATAAACGTACAAATATTTCGAAATATTACCCGTTTGAAAAGTAGGACCCTTTCGCTTATGCTAATTGGTATGTAGAAAAGAGGTAATTGCCCCCATGAAAATTCTCGTACTGACTGAAAAACCAAGTGTAGCCAAAGAAATTGCTCGTGTACTGGGCTGTAGCAAAAACACCACTTCGAAGGTGCCAAATACGTCGTTACCTGGGCACTAGGCCACCTCGTCACGCTCGCTGAGCCCGATGATTACGATCCCAAGTTCAAGACTTGGAACCTTGAAGATCTGCCCATTATCCCTGGCAAAATGAAGCTCAAAGTCATGAAAGAAACCTCGCAGCAGTTTCGTGCGATCGAGCATCTCAGCCGCCGTGGCGACCTGTCGGAGCTGGTCATCGCAACTGATGCGGGGCGCGAAGGCGAGCTCGTCGCGCGCTGGATTATGGAGCTGATCCGCTGGAAGAAGCCGTTCAAACGGCTTTGGATCTCGTCGCAGACGGATCAGGCCATTCGCGAGGGCTTCGCGCAGCTGAAGCCCGGCACCGACTACAACCGGCTGTATCAAGCAGCCGTCTGTCGTTCCGAGGCCGATTGGCTCATCGGCCTCAACGTAACCCGCGCGCTGACCAGCAAGTTCGGCGCGTCATTATCCGCTGGGCGCGTGCAGACGCCCACGCTGGCGATGATGATCAACCGTGAGGCGGAAATCCGTGATTTCCGGTCCGCCGACTACTGGTTGATCGAAGCCGAGCTCGGGTCCTTCCGCGCCCAGTGGCGGGACCCGAAGACCGGCGACTCGCGCATATTTGACCGCGAGCGCGCCGATAGCTTGAAAGCAAAGCTGCAAGGCCAGAGCGGCCGCATCGTGCAGGTGAATAAGACCGAGAAGCAAATCCCGCATCCGCTGGCTTATGATTTGACGGAGCTGCAACGCGACGCGAACCGCAAATTCGGCTTCTCTGCCAAGCAAACGTCGAATGTCCTGCAACGACTGTATGAGCAATACAAGTTGGTCACTTACCCGCGAACCGATTCGCGGTATTTGACCTCCGATATGGTACCGACCTTGCTCGGCCGTTTGAAAGGAGCTGCTATCGGCCCTTATGCGCCGCTTGCAGCACCATTTATTCGTAAGCCTCTGACGATTACGAAGCGAATCGTCGACGATTCCAAAGTCAGCGATCACCATGCCATCATCCCGACTGGTGAAGCCATCTCACTCGCTACGCTAAGCGCAGATGAACGTCGACTCTATGACCTGATTCTTCGCCGTTTCTTAGCTTTATTCAGCGGTCCTTGCCGCTATGATGAAACGAAGTTAACCATTGAAATTGCTGGAGAGAAGCTCTATGCCTCAGGCAAAGTCGTGAAGCAAGCAGGCTGGAAAGACGTCTACGGCGCCACCGATTTCACCGATCCCGATCGGGAAGACAATGAATCCGAGGAAGATACAGGACAGCTGCTGCCCCAAGCGTCTGAGAAGGACGCAGTTACCGCTCGCAATGTTCGGCAAGTTAGCCGCCAAACGAAACCGCCTTCTCGCCATAATGAAGCTTCCTTACTGTCGCAGATGGAGAAATTCGGTCTTGGCACACCTGCAACTCGTGCAGATATCATCGAGAAGCTTGTGTCCTCCGACACGATTGAGCGTCAAGGCTCCTTGCTCATCCCTACTGGCAAGGGCACACAGCTCATCGAGCTTGCTTCTGAGGAGCTTCGTTCACCCGAGCTTACAGCACGCTGGGAGCAGGAGCTTGAACGCATCTCCAAAGGCAAAGGAAGCATGGAAGCTTTCCTCAGTGGAATCCGCAAGAAAGCAGCCGAGCTCGTCGATGAAGTCAAACGCAGCTCCGCAGCGTATAAACCGCACAATTTAACCGGCAGTAAATGCCCCGATTGCGGCGAGTTCCTTCAGGAAGTCAAGGGCAAACGAGGACGTTATCTGGTTTGTTCCAGTCGGGAATGCTCGTATAAACGTGAAGCTGACGGGCAATTAACGAACCATAGATGCCCACAGTGCCATAAGAAGATGGAAATACACACGGGAAAAGCAGGCAAATATTTTCAATGCCGTCCCTGCAATGTCGTTGAGAAAATCGACGGTGAGTCTAAAGGTGGCGGTCGCAAGGCTACAGCCAAAGTCAACCGCCAGCTGATCGAGCAATTCTCCGATTCTGCCGGAGTAGGGAACTCACTCGCAGACAAGCTGCTTGCAGCCCTTCAGCAGAAAAAAGAAGACTAATACCAAGAATAAAGCCCAAGCGACTTGCTTCTTCGCTTGGGCTTGATTTTACACTATGAGAACAACTTCTATACCGGCATCTGCTTGCTTGTTACTATTCATGACGACTCTTTATGCTTTGGTTAATATCCTGCCTTTAACTGCTAATTCGAGATCTTCTAGCGTTGTGATCCCCAAGCTAACCAGCGCATCTCCTGCCTCCATGTGAACATTGGCTAAGATATGCATACTTGTATGAGGCACTAGTGATTTCCGAAACTCATGAAAAAGCACCGCATTATAAGCTTTGAGAACCGTCATAAACTCAACATTTGGCGGGATAAATCCGCGAATTTCAGACGATCGCCAGAAAAACTCCCTCACATGCATAATATCCGATCCCGTGCGGTTCAGCTTTCGAATCATCGCAAAAAACTCATCAACAAGATCTTGTCGATCCGCTTTCATGTGACCATCCCTCCAATGACGTATTCCTACTTGAAGGATACCATAAATAGTTCTTTAGATCTATACCAACTCTTCATTTGAGGGCTTAAATACCTAGGAAATTTGTGGATTCTTCCCATTTCCTTTCCATCTGCCTCTCTGCGATAGAAGCATGTCCACTACATACAGCACAACACCCAAATTAATCGCAATATCCGCTAGATTCATAATCCCATTCCCGGAGTTAATGACGATGAAATCGGTGACCTTCCCGAAAAGAAGCCGTTCAATTCCGTTGCCAATCGCCCCACCCACAAGGAATGCAGCTGCACTTTGTTTTAACGTCCCTGGGAAGCCCCCTTTTTTACGATACCACCAAATCCCTGCGACAATGAGAACCGCGAGAACTCCAAGTATAGGAGCCCAGCCTTGCAACGAACTGCCAGCTGCCCCACTATTTTGATAATACGTGAAGGAAATGAAATCTTTATAAAAGGGCATGGATTCGCCAACCGTCATCACCGAACGTATCCAATACTTAGTCAGCTGATCGACAGCTGTAATCACAACAATGATTGAATAAAATAGCATGCTATCACTCCCATCGACTCTCAAACTTTAACCTCACTCTTATTTTACTTGAAACGGATGGTTACCTGTTAATTCTGCGATTCTCGGTTTTCTTGCATGATAAAAAGCCCCCTCAGTCCCTCCCTGTGGCGGCTCTTGACTATTCCTGCTGTAGTCCTCAACTTAGGCTAATTAGTGTTCGATATAGCTCACCAGGCGTGTTTGCCATGTAGTCAGGACTTCCACTATGGAGTAGCTGAGGTGAATCATATCCCCACGTCACAGCTACGATTGGCACACCTAACTTCTTACAGGATTCAATATCTCGCAATTCATCACCGACATAAATCATCCGTGTAGGCGTGGTTCCCCATTGCTTCATCACTTTGCGAATCGAATGATGTTTGCCGAAAATATGTTTCGCAGAAATGATCTCCTTAAATGCACCTTCCAACTTATTTTTTCGTAAAAAAAGCCGAATATTTGCTTCTGAATTGGAAGAAAGAATCGAGCTCTTAACCCCTTGTGTGGAAAGCTTCGCAATAACCTCTTTCATACCAGGCACGATTTGCAGTGATCGGATATTCTCGTGGTAGAGCTGCCGTCCTGCCACCATCAGCTTAGGAATTTGGAGCACGGGAACCCCTAAGCGATCTACGCGTTCAGATATCGACATCGAGCGCAACGGACCCAAATCCTGTTCGCTGATGGGACGGAAGCGATGTTGAATGGCCATTTCATTATAAAGCTTTACCAGGAGCGCCCTGGAATCGACAAGTGTCCCGTCAAAATCAAATAGGATGTGTTTTACCATCTGGGTGTATATACAAATAAGGCCGGACCCTCGGGCGGCACTTGGCGAATTTGGTTATGTTTAAACTCTTGGGCTGGGTCTAGGACCACATGCGGATTACTTACGGTTCGCAAATCCTCCCACGTACAAGAAACACCGTGGTCATAACCCGTTGCACCACCTGCGAACATTTTACAGCCATTGCAGTATTGCTCCTTTTGCTGCGCGTCGAGCTTCACAACTTTATTACGAAGACAACAGTAAATTTCATTAACTGTATTACATACATTAATATGAGTGATCATAGCCATTTACCGTCAACTCCTTGCGGCACTTTGAGTGTGTAATAGTAAGTTTATCGAACTACTATTAAGTGTATGACACAATTTTGTAAACGGAATAACATTTCTCACGATGAGCCGTCCAAATTTGCTACAATTAGGAAATACACTAACAGGTTTGGAGGTACTTCCCCATGCAGGACTCTTTGCATTATGTAATTCCGTTTCTTATCTTTGGCTTTTTTATTTATCGACGGGTGAGGCGCACCATTGGCTTTCAAAAGCTTTCACGTGGCAGGCTCACCTTTCGTCTGTCGCTGTTCAGCCTCTTGGGAGTGGTCATCTTCCTCTTGGGCTTCGTTCATCCCATCCATTTCATCGGCTACTTGATCGGACTGGCTGGCGGCGCCTTGCTCGGGCGAACGGCAATTCGCCATACCCGCTTCGAGCATCGAAGTGATGGCTGGTACTATCGTACACATCTCTGGATTGAGATCACCGTCCTTGTTCTCTTCCTAGGTCGCATCGCGTATCGCTACGCTAGCGTGGCTATTTCCACGGGGGCAACAACTTCCTTCAACCCTGCTGAATTCTCACAATTTACAAAGGATCCCATCACCGCTGGCGTTTTCTTCATCATCGTGTCGTACTACGTTTTGTTTTTCGGCTACTTACTGCGCGAAGGAACCAAACTGGATCCGGCAGGATTGGCGGATAGCGATGATGGCGTGATCGGGAACCATGGGGCTCCCGGAACAGGGGTTTCTAGCCCTCAGGCGAATGTTCGGGTGGAGTAACGGAACATGAGGGCGTTAATTGGAGGATTCCACCAATTCCAGTGAAGTTGCGGAACGTGAGGACGCTATTTCAGCGTGATATGCCGATTTGTGGCTGAAAATTCGGAGATAGCGGATCTACGTTCCGTTTTGCTCCGCCACTCGACTGCCACTGTCTATACCCATTGGATATATCCACTGTAACTTCCTGATCGGGGCTGAAATTAGGCTTATCATTGGATTAATCCAGTCTACTAACTCCTTTCGAGCCAATAAAAGACCCTTTTCTGTGATTTGAGTGGATTTGTCCAATCAAATTAAACAATTGGCTACATGTAAGAGCACTACATTGGATTTATCCAATGGGCAGAATGGTGGTGGGATGGGTATGTAATTATTTTCCTCTTTTGGTGGTGTATAGTAATTTCTCTCCCTCTACTCCTACGTTAATTGGTACGCTTACGCACACACTATATCATTTAAACAAATTAGGTAGTTACAAGAAAGGGATATTCCCCTAGGTCAATTGACCTAGGGGAATATCCCTTTTAATCACCCGTAGGTGGAGTAACCTGTCTGTCGCCGCACATTCAGTGGCAGTGCTCACAAATAACGCCCTTTGGGGGCGTTATTTGCTACGCCGCGGAGACGCGGCTAGCCTAATCCGCCCTTCGCTGCCTCCTCGGCAGCCTTCGCGAACTGCGTGCTGTACAGCCGTGCGTACAGCCCTTCAAGCGCCAGCAGCTCGCTGTGCGTGCCCCGCTCCACGACGCTGCCCGCTTCGATCACCAGAATGTGATCGGCGGCCAGCACCGTGGAGAGCCGGTGCGCGATCACGAGCGTCGTGCGCCCTTGCATCAGCTCCTCGAGCGCCGCCTGCACATAGGACTCGGATTCCGAGTCCAGGTGCGACGTCGCCTCATCGAGGATGAGGATGCGCGGGCGCTTCAGGATCGCGCGAGCAATCGCGATCCGCTGGCGCTCGCCACCGGAGAGCCGGTGGCCGCGCTCTCCGACCATCGTGTCGTACCCTTCGGGAAGCGACACGATGAAATCGTGGATGTAGGCCTGCCGACAAGCGGCCTCCATCTCCTCACGCGTAGCGTCCTCCCGCGCGAAGCGCAGGTTGTCGCCAATCGTCGCGTGGAACAGAAAGGACTCCTGCGTCACGTACGCGATCTGCGCGCGCAGCGACGCTAACTCCACGTCGCGGACGTTCACGCCGTCGACCTCAACAGCACCGGCTGTCGGGTCATATAGCCGCGCGATCATCCCGATCAGCGTCGACTTCCCTGCGCCGCTAGGTCCAACAAGCGCGACCATCTCACCAGGCTGCGCCTCGAAGGTGATGTCGCGCAGCGCATACTGCACCTTCTCCCTTGCCTTTTGTTCCCCCGGTGTAGCCTTTTGCCCTGCTTCCGCAAGCTTCCCTTTCTCCCTCGCTCTGCTCTGCTCCCCAACCTTATAAGCAAAAGACACCTGCTTATACCTCACATGCCCCGCCACAGGCCCTAACTGGCGCGCGCCTTCTGCATCCATCACATCAGGCACCATGTCCTGATACTCGAAAATCCGCTGGAATACCCCCAGCGCTGTCGCTACCTCGACATGTAGATTCAGCAAGGTCCMTACTGGCATATACAACCGTCCCAAATACGCCGTAAACGCGACGATCGAGCCTAAAGTCATATCACCCTGAATGACGGAGTAGCCGCCATAGATATAAATAATAGCCGTGCCTAACGGTCCTAACGTGCTCGTTGCCATTCCGAACCAGCGGCCGACCAGATTGAGCCGCAGCTCGAGATCCATCACCTTTTGATTCATCGTTGTGAATTCTTGTTCTTGCTGCTTCTCTCTGCCAAAAATCCGCGTCAACAACGCACCCGAAATGCCGAAATTTTCATTCAGCTGCGAAGTGATGTCTGAGCGCACTTTCTGGGTTTCGATCCGTAGCTCTTTCCGCAGCTTGGATACCTTTTTCACAGGCAAGACGAAAAGTGGCAGGATAAGCACTGATATAATCGCCAGCTTCCAATCTAACGCAAACAAGATACCAATTGTCGTGAAAACGACGACGATTTGCGTGATCGAAGAGACGACAATGGACGTAACCACACTCTGTACCGACTGCACGTCCCCTGTGATCCGCTGAACAATTTCGCCAGAGCGCGCGTCCGTGAAGAACGACATCGATTGCCGCTGTAAATTATGAAACAACGACTGCCCCAAATCCCGAATAACCCCTTGGGTTACTTTGGTATTGAGATGGTTCTGCCATACGCCCACTACTCCGCTCAACACAGGCAGCACGATTAACAGCAGCGCCATTACGGACAATAGCTGAACACGTCCCTGCGGAATTGCGGTATCAATAATTTCCTTCATGACTAGAGGCGGGATCAACCCCATCACTGCCGCAAGCAGTGCCAAGCCGATAATGACCAAGAGCTGTCCCCAATATCTTTTGAACAATAACAAAATCCTGCGTATCGATACATCCTTTAACTTGGCCTTTGGACGATTCCGGTCGGAAAGCCGCCCCATTCCCCCTGGCCCACCTGCTCCACCTGGTCCGATCACTCACCCATCACTCCGATCTTTCTCCTCTTTGCTGCCCCTCAGCTACAAAGGAATGGCATAAACAATTGCCCGGATTACTTCTTCTGCCATCTGCATAACACGAAATAACGAAGTCGTTTGCAGGACGTTATACTGTCTAGGTCCATCCACATTCACGATCGCTGCAATCGTGTAATCACCAATTGGAGGTAAATCTTTACCTACTGATTTCCCTGGAGCCAGTGGCTGGTTCGACAATTGGTACAAACCCACACTTAATTTCCGTCCCAAACAAGCATCTATCGCAATAACGACAACATTCGGTGGGATTTCCTGCAAGCGCACGGCCAAATTAGTAGCATCACACGGTGCTGCAAGCGTGCCAATGACGTACGGATAGCCCAGCTCTGCAAGCCTACTCCCCACAAGTGGACCTAGTGCATCGCCAGTTGAGCGATCTGTCCCTATACATACAAAAGCAATCCGACTAGGCTCCAGCCCCTTGCTCAAAGCAATCATTTGCAGAAGCTGCCCTAACTGCTCGCCATCTACTTTTTTCCAAAACTGCTCCTGCAGCCCCATCGGTTCTTTCTCCATCTTTGCCTCCCTTTCAGGCATGTACACCTAACCTTTCACCTGATGCATAATAGTTCCATTCTTTCACATGGAGGCGGGCTGTGTCCACTTGTATACTTCCATATTCGCATACACCAAATAAGCGTTACTCGACGACCGAGCAAAGCCTATTCATGCCGCTTATAGAGGTTGTTCAAAAACTCCACTTTTGATCACGAAGTAGTCCATGAAGCGTATTCAACCTTCTTAATGTACGCGATTCATTCGAACAATGCGATAATAGAGCTGATCGCTGACCTCTTGCTCCACTTCCAGATAACCTTCTGAGTGAACATAATCCCCTAACATGAACGTGGAAGCATCCGCCGAATCGGCATGTGTAAGAAAGAGCAGCGCTACCTTATCATCCCCAACCACAAATCCAACCTGTTCCTTCACCTGAAATTTCTCTAGAATTTTGCCATGATGTGATCTCACGATATGATGGAACCGCCAAATGCCTTCTTCCTGAATGATAAAATAAAGCACACGATTGCGATGCGCATTGCTAAACTCCCGCGTCACACCGATCATACACACCTTCTCACCAACACGTAAATATTCATCAATCACATAAGATTTCAGTCGTAACCGATTCACATTCTTGCTCTGAATATAAGTTTCCATCTCATCTATTGAGCGCTGATCTCTCGGATCTTGTTTTGTTGCATAAAATACTTCTTTAATAAACGTATCTGTTTGGAATTGCCTAGCCCCTTTGAAATGGTTATACGTATGAAAAAATTGCTTAATCACGACCCGAATGTCTTCTGGTATGGCAGGACCTGTTTCCACGTTATACATGCGATCTGTTCGACCCGACAATTTAATTTTATGAAACAAGCTTTTCCAGACACTGACTTGCATGCCGTACGCGCCACCTACTTTCTTCCAACCATTGTTCCATTATAGGCTATAATTCTCAAAAATTCGATAAGAATCGCACAAATTCGCGCAAAAAATAGAGCATCTGCCGCTTTGCTTTCAATAAAGAAAGACTTAGCGAACATACGCTCTTAGATCGATGATTTACTTGATTTCGTAACTACCTATAACACGCGTTTAGCACCTACATATCTGGAGCCCCAATAGGAGCTAGCGAGACTATCAACCGTTACACCAACGGATGTTGTCGAGGAAATGAATTGATTATTTCCGATGTAAATGCCTACATGGTTGACGATACCAGAAGCAAAGAAGACGAGGTCTCCCGCTTTCAAATCCGTCACTCTCGCCCCCGCATTATCGTACATTTGCACGGAGGTGCGTGGCAGCTCGATACCTTTGGCCTCGTATACATAACGAACGAATCCAGAGCAATCAAAACCCTTAGGTGTAGTTCCTCCCCATCGGTACGGTGTCCCTTTGAACGTCGTTGCAGCTTGAATAATTTGAGCTGCAATGGATGACTGAACGACCTTGGCCACTGGGGCTGCTAGAGCTGCTGGTGGCGGTGCAATCCAGGCTGGCTTATGAGTCTTGCCGTCCTCTTCCACGATGGCAATTTTATTCGCATCGTTCCACGCAATCGCAGATCCAAACGTCTCTGTAACAAAGCGTAGAGGGACATAGGTACTCCCTTTAACCAAAGTTGGACTGCTCTCTAATTCAACTAACTTACTGTTCACGATCGCTTGCTCTTCGTCCGTTGTGAGTTGAATCGCCTGCTCCTTGTTCATCAGCGTGACGACGACTTCATCGCCTTGCTTCGCCCATCCCACTTGATAGCCTAACTTCTCCGATAGCACACGTAATGGCACCTGAAGTGTACCCTCCGTATCAATAAACGGCTGTACTTCCGGGAACTGCACCAAGTCATCATTGACTTGAACCTTCACCGAAGAGGTGTCTGGGGCAGCAGCATGCGTGGATGGAGCGGCGAACAGGAAAAAGGCTGCGCCTACAAGAGCGCATGAACAAATAAAGCTTTTGGTAAAAAGTTTCAAAACGTTGTGCCTCCTTGAAGCCTCCGAGGTTAGTTGACGGGTTCGGGAAGAGGTTTTCCCTAGCGCACCCATTAGCCTATGGCTAACTGAGCATTCATTCACCCCAAGTAAAGAAGTCCCCCGTACCAGAGCTTTCGATGCTCCGAGATTCGGCATTTTTTGTCTATATTAGACTAGCATAGTTCGTTTTAGGATGACAACTTTTGCGAGATGGTAAGTGTTTCCTTTCCTATGTAAAGCACAAAAAAAACAGCCACTCTTTTCAGAGCAGCTGCTTATACACCTCGGTAAATAGGATATGCTTACAGGGATTAAACTCATTTTCTGTCATCGGACTAGGATAACTCATGATGTTGAGAGGCAATTTCAGTTGCCCTTCTCTGAGTGGTGGCTGCGCATAAGGAAATAGGTTCAAATGGAAGCCGCAGCGCTTATAGAATTCAATTCTCCGCGTAGCATCTGAGGCAGTCGGAGGCTCGACTTCAAGTACGATAGGGGTACTTGCACGGCTCATATACGTCGTCAGCATTTGCTTGCCAATCCCACCGCCTCTTATGGCAGCGTTGACGGCGATATGTTCCACAAATCGAAACGTACTAAAGTTCCAACTGGCCAAGAAGCCAAGTAGCTGCCTTTGAGGATCTTTCTCGACATCGATGCTGTAATTAGGATGAGATAACAGTGCTCGTTGACCTTCATACGTCCTTATTTCAGTTACAGGAAAAGCGGCTTCCATCAGCTTAAATACCTCTTCAAATGAATCCATTTTTTCCATTTGTCAGCACCTCCCTTCAAGTTAGTAATAGGTTATCCAAGTGTGAAGCCTCTTACTTCAGACCTTACCATTTTGAGAAAAAGGCATGTGCCGCTGCATGAGAGCCAGGAGGTGTCGCGTGCCCCATGAAGGGGTACACTTCAATCGATTTGTGTGCTGATTCGATTCGGTTATACGCAGCGAAAATCGCTTCTGGCAAGCAGCACGTATCCTTCAATCCTACCGTAACGTGAACAGGCTGCTCAATTCGATCGCCCAAATTCACGATATCGAAATAGGAAACTGTTCGCAGTACATCTGGCAGATATTCTGGGAACCGGGTAACGAATTCCGCTGCCTCACTAAGTGAGCTGACCGATTGCAACAAGCCCAAATCCATGTGGCATAGATTCGGTACATGGGCAATGGTTGACCGAATACGCTTCTCAAGCGCGGTTACGAGTAGGGCAAGCCCTCCGCCCTGGCTTCCGCCGTATACGAATACCCGCTCACTGTCGATTTCTGGCTGCTCTAACGCGCAGTGTACAGCACGTAATGAATCGATCGCAACTGCACGATAGTAGCTCGTCTCCGCGTCGAGAATCCCCTGTGTAATCCAGCCCCTCGTCATGCCAGTCTCCTGTGGCAGCAGGTTACCGCTTTCGCCGCCTTGCCCGCGTACATCAACCGCAAGTACCGCATACCCCATAAGCAACCAAGCAGCATGATCCTCGGGTCTTCCCTTGGAGCCCGTATAGCCTGGGAATGTAACAATACAAGGTACCTTCTTAGACTTGCTCTCAGCATTAGGCAGTAACAACCAAGCATGAATCGGTGTTTCCGCAGCACCCTGCAAGACGATCTTATTCACTTCCGCTTGTATAAAAGGTGATGCTACCGGCTCTCTTGTATAGGATGCATCTTGCGTAGCTTCCGTATATGCACGCTCCCAGAATGCAGCCAGATCAGCAGGCGCCGTTAACTGCGATTGATACTGGTGTAACCCCTGAATACGATTTTCAATAGCGTTCATTTCGGTAAGTCCCCTTTGCATGTTTTTCCCATTTTAACCTAGATACACGTGTATGACTATTGGAAAATATGAATATGAAACGGAAGGTCGATGCTCTATGTCGATGAATCTGTCGGTTCTTTTGCGAACGCAAGAAGACTCCCGATTCGTGTTTAGATGTATAAACTACAGCTAATTTACTCGAATCTGATGTATTTTCGTGATTACATGGAGAAAGTACATTTAATTTATATGAAATTTGAAGAATCGACCAAATCGAAGGAATTTAACTACAGGAAATACAGTTAAGCTTTCGAATTCGAGAAATACGCTTCAAATAGATGGAGAAAATCCAGTTAAATTGCGGGAAGTAGGTTTATTACTCATCGAGCCCTAAAGGGTTCAATTCCCTAATAATGAAGAAAGAGACCACCCGAAGGTGGTCTCTTTCTTCTGTAAGCGGGCGGCGGGAATCGAACCCGCGCGATCAGCTTGGAAGGCTGAAGTTCTACCATTAAACTACGCCCGCATATAAAAAATTCTAAAATGGTCGGGACGACACGATTTGAACATGCGACCCCCTGCTCCCAAAGCAGGTGCTCTACCAAGCTGAGCTACGTCCCGTAGTGAATATAAAGTGTAAATGGCGCGCCCTGAGAGATTCGAACTCCCGACCTTTTGATTCGTAGTCAAATACTCTATCCAGCTGAGCTAAGGGCGCAAATATTGGAGCGGAAGACGGGGATCGAACCCGCGACCCTCGCCTTGGCAAGGCGATGCTCTACCGCTGAGCCACTTCCGCACGGTGTAATTTCTCTTTCGCTCATCAAGTGATTCTCTGAGGCGACAAGGAATAATATATCAGGTATTCAAAACAAATGCAACTTTTTTTTATATTTTTTTATTATTTTATGAAAACGCCCCCAAATGGCAGCACTTCCCGTGCTATGCGGCGCAGTAAGCTATCCGATTTCATATGCTCGTCCAACTTGGGATCTGGCTTACAAGGCTGCATAAGCACATGCCCATGCCCCGTAATCTCCCAGTGATAATTCATATGCTGACTTGCCAGAGTGTTGCCGTATACACAGAGGCGCAGCTTAGCTTGCCGCGGATAGGCAACAAGGCAACTCACATCAACATACAAAGGCTCCACAGCATCCAGGGCCATGTGATGTATAGGGCCAGCTGTTAGCAAACCTAGACTGCCGGGACCGTGAAACTGCATTTTAACTAAATCTTGCGTGATCAACGTGTTCTTCACACTCTGTAGATGCGTTGTAAAGGTCACACCTTCCGTATAGAACAGCACATGTCGAAATTCAAACAATAGATCATCTTCGGCTTCCAAAGGCACGACAGCCAAACTATACGCTTCTGGCAATCCCATTAACACACGCCCAGGACCGAGTATACGTGATTGGATCAACCGCTTCTTCCTATACATGCTGGGAAGCTTCATCAGTGCATCTTCACGCTGCTCAGGCCTTCCCTGAAATGCAACAATTTGGTTGGGATGCAGTACATGCACAGCCTCTCCCTTTAGAAGCTGCAGTGTAGCCATCCTAGCTTGTGAGCTTGCATTTTCATAGATGATCTCCAAACCACACAACCTCCTCACCAATGCTGTTAGCGCATTCCACGCTTCCTTCTCTGCCAAACGAAGAAGCGAAACACACGTCCAAGCAAGAAATAGCCTACAACCAACGCGGCAGCAGTAATCACCATGTAGGTTATTTTGCGATTTCGTTTATCCTTATCCAGCGCAACTTGTTCCATCGCCTTCAAACGTTCTTGTAACTGCTCGTTGTCCTTCTTAAGTGCCTCATTCTGACTGAGGAGACGATCCTCGATTTCTTGCGACTGCCTGACGGCTTCCGACAACTTGTCTTTCTGCTCTTCTAATTGCTGCTTCGTAGCCTCATAATCCTTCTGGATTTGTTCTACATTGCTTGGCAATTGATAGATTTCTTTTACCCGATCCAACCAAGATGCGTGGGCCGCGGGCGTGGGATACATGAACCCGACGATGATGATAAGGACACCAATAGCTCGTCCAAACCTAGATATGCTACGTATTCGCACCCGCTATCCCTCCCCATGGTTGGCTGCTCGACATTATGTTCTATTTTACAGCAAAATTCACCCCATCACCACTTTTACCGCTTCAACAGGATATCTCAAAATCGTTTTCATTTTATCAGGCTCTATCTTCCTCAGATCCGATAAGTAGATCTCATGATGAAGACCACAGATCCTTAGCTGGTTCTGCTCTATATATGGATACATTTGAGAAAGTGTTTCCGGTTCAGTCGCATATGGTCCAACGTGCAGCATCTGGACACAGGTTCCCTCGTTCAAGGATTCATAGCCTACATTAGCTATTAGCTTCAGTTCCTTTTTCTTTACCATTGCAGCTGTACGTGCTTCTTCCACAACCTCACCCGCCACATACGTTGGCATGCGAATCAATAACTTCCAATGCCATTCTTCCCTCGGTACCTCCAAGGCCGTTCGGGGATCCCCATCTACCCACCATTGCCCTTCCAGCTTCGCTACTGTGAAATCTTTCTCCAGCTTCTTGTAATGCCCTTTAACGCCGTAGGCGACCGAATACAGCGCTTCTGTAGCGTTAGCGAAGATGGTACCGTTGGGATCTCCTTTGCCAACAATACTTACATAGGAGATAGGTTCAAAAACAACGAGTTCTGGCTTCGTTGAAGCTGTGTAATATGCTTTATAGGTCTTGGCTAGATCTAATTTCTCCATGATGCACTTCCTTTCTTTTTCTATTACTATACAAAATAAACCCTGACAACCTTATGTCAACAAACAGAAAAAACTTACCCTTCGCATAATTGCGAACAAGTAAGTTTTTGTCTCATGAAAAGGATATGTAATTATTCCGCAGCTGGCGGTGTGAAAGAACGTTGTGCAAATTCCGCATCCAACATGTAGAACGCATTGCTATCTTTATCGATACGTTTCAGCTTGTTGATAATGCTATCGAACATAGCCTCTTCTTCAACCTGCTCGTCAATGAACCATTTCAAGAACTGCATAGTCGCATGCTCTCTATCATTCAATGCCAAATCGGATAGGTGATAAATCCGTTTCGTTACTTCTTGCTCATGCAGATAAGCATGTTCAAATGCGTCCAAAATTGATTCGTACTGATTCACAGGCGTGTTCATGCCATCAAAGCTGACCTTTTTCCCACGGTCATTAATAAATTTAAAAATCTTCATGGCATGAAACTTCTCTTCTTCTGCTTGTACTTTAAAAAAGTTCGAAAATCCATCCAAGCTTTCCGCAGCGCAATAACCAGCAATAGCTAAGTAGACGTGCGCGGAATAAAACTCATAATTCATCTGCTCATTGAGCGCTTGTGTTAGTGTATCGTTTAGCATCTGTGCACACACCTTTCTGTATGGTTATCTCTTGCGTATTCCCCATACATACAAGATTAACAGAATTGTACATGCAAATACAAACGGAAGTAATAATTTTAGCAGATTTAGGTTCAAGCCGTCACACTTTTGGCCTTCGACGCCGATATGATTTCTTTAATCTGAGCATATAAATGGTCCGGTGACTCCGCGCAAAGCAGCTTCTTCTTCCCGATCATGGCGATACATTCTTTCTTGCAATGCCGGCAATTGCCTAAGCATTCCTTCTTCTTTTGTTTCAAGTCTGGATACTCGTGCTTCAACGACTTATATATTTGTTTCGATCCGAATTTCTCATTTCTGCAGCAGTATTTAATCGTTTTCAAAATGCGATCTCCTCCCGCCATTTCGCGTCAATCACTACTCTTGATATTAGTGATAATAATAATCAATGTCAACCATATTTTAGATATGCATGTACGAAAAAAAAAGCTTTCTTCTATCCCCGTTAAAGGATGAAAGAAAGCTCTTTTTGTTTGGATGCGCGTAGAGGGACTTGAACCCCCACGGTCGCCCGCTAGATCCTAAGTCTAGTGCGTCTGCCAATTCCGCCATACGCGCATGCTAGTAAATCTGAGAGACTTTAGTCTTCGCCTAAAGATCCCTATGAATGAAATGGTGAGTCATGTAGGATTCGAACCTACGACACCCTGATTAAAAGTCAGGTGCTCTACCAACTGAGCTAATGACTCATATTGTATACATAAAAAATGGCGGAGCTGACGGGATTCGAACCCGCGGTCTCCTGCGTGACAGGCAGGCATGTTGGGCCACTACACCACAGCTCCACACTATGTAAATCTCCTCTTAGTAAGAGGTTGGTTGCGGGGGCAGGATTTGAACCTGCGGCCTTCGGGTTATGAGCCCGACGAGCTACCGGGCTGCTCCACCCCGCGACAATACTAGCATGATATTTTATTATTCCCAGAGAAAATTCAAGACATCCTAACTTTCTTCTGAGAAGATAAAATGGTGGAGGCTGACGGGATCGAACCGCCGACCCTCTGCTTGTAAGGCAGATGCTCTCCCAGCTGAGCTAAGCCTCCATGGGATTGTTCATTGGGGCCCACGCAAAGTATTCGGAATATGCTTGTCAGCAATACGTCACTTTGTGGGGAATTTTTGGTGGTGACCCGTAGGGGACTCGAACCCCTGTTACCTCCGTGAAAGGGAGGTGTCTTAACCACTTGACCAACGGGCCTCGTATACAGGCTTTTCTAATTTGAAAGCTCTTATGGCGGAGAGAGAGGGATTCGAACCCTCGAGACGCTTGTGACGCCTACACGATTTCCAATCGTGCTCCTTCGGCCAGCTCGGACACCTCTCCATAAAAAAGGCCTGGTATTTAAAAATAAATGGCTCCCCGAACAGGACTCGAACCTGTGACAACTCGATTAACAGTCGAGTGCTCTACCAACTGAGCTATCAGGGAACAATGCTTGGCAACGTTCTACTCTCCCAGAACCCTGCGGTTCAAGTACCATCGACGCTGGAAGGCTTAACGGTCGTGTTCGAGATGGGAACGCGTGGATCCCTTCCGCCATCATCACCAAACGTTGATGCTTCTGCCAGGAAACATCGAAAAACTAAACT